>JAJCYU010000290.1 GCA_029262755.1 Anaerolineae bacterium | reverse complement strand
TCGGACTGGATGCAGATGGAGCAGGACCGGGGCATCTCGGTGACCTCCACGGTGCTCCAGTTCGGCTACAACGGCTACTGTGTGAACCTCCTGGACACGCCGGGACACCAGGACTTCTCCGAGGATACCTATCGCACGCTCACGGCCGCGGACAGCGCCGTGATGGTCCTGGATGCCGCCAAGGGCATCGAGGAGCAGACTACAAAGCTGTTCCGCGTCTGCCGTCAGCGGGGCATTCCGATCCTGACGTTCATCAACAAGCTCGACCGGCCCGGAAAGGATCGGCTGGAGCTGATGGACGAGATCGGGTCCTTGCTGCAAATGGACGTGGTGCCCATGAACTGGCCGGTCGGCAGCGGCGACCGCTTTGCCGGCGTCTACGACCGCGACAGTGGCCAGGCGCTGCTGTTCCAGCGGGCGGAAGCCGGGCGCGAGGCGAGGATCGAAGGAGCGTGTGCTCCGGACGACCCGCGGATCCGCGAGCGATTGGGAGGGGTGGACTTCGCAAACTATCGGGAGGAGTTGGAGCTACTGGATGCCGTGGGCGCGCCCTTCGACCAGGGCGCCTTCCTCGCGGGCGAGCAGACCCCTGTGTTCTTTGGCAGCGCACTGAACAATTTTGGCGTGCAGATGTTCCTCGACCGGTTCCTGGAGATGGCGCCGTCCCCGGGCCCGCGGGCCTCCGAGAGCGGGCCGGTGGACCCGGTGAGGGACGACTTCGCGGCATTCGTTTTCAAGATCCAGTCGAACATGAATCCTCAACATCGAGATAGCGTGGCCTTCGTCCGGGTCTGTTCGGGGCACTTCGAGCGCGACATGCAGGTGCACCATTCCCGCACTGGGCGGACCATCCGCCTGTCGCGGCCCCACCGTTCGTTCGCCAACGAGCGTGAAATCCTCGACGAGGCCTTCCCAGGGGATGTCATCGGCCTGATCAACCCCGGCGCCTTCACCATCGGCGACACGATCTGTACGGGCGACCCGGTTCAATTCGAGGCCATGCCTCGCTTCGCCCCCGAGCACTTCGCCGTGCTCCACAACGTGGAGACGCGGCGCTACAAGCAATTTCAGAAGGGCGTGCTCCAGCTGGAGGCCGAGGGGGCCATGCAGGTATACGCGGTGCCGGACGCCCACCGCCTCGAGCCGATACTCGGAGTCGTCGGCCGCTTGCAGTTCGACGTGGTGCAGTTCCGCCTCGAGAGCGAGTATGGGGTCAAGACGCGTCTAGAACTCCTACCCCACTCCACCGCGAGGGTGGTCGATGCGGACGCGGCGACAATCAAACGCCTCCCTTGGGCCCTGGTGAAGCGGGTCGTGGATTCCGACGGCCAGACGGTGGCCCTCTTCACCCATGAGCGTATGGCGCAGTCCTGGGAGAACCGGTACCCCGTCAAGCTGCACGAGATCGGGGCCGGCATCGGGGTGTTTGCCTCGCAGGCGTAGTCACGCTGTTAAGGCCTCGTCCGTCAACAATCTCACCAATTCGGCCGTCGCTGCGCACGCTGTGCCGGCCCGCGGTTGCGCAGCCATAGCGCTGCTATTACTTCGGCGCATCGAACCAGCACAGCGGCGCAGCAACGCCCTCGGTTGGCGACCTTGTTAACGGACGAGCCCTAACACTGTGGGGGGGGAGAGGCGCCCGACGTGGCTGGAGGAGCTAGCGCGTGAACGCTGTGTGGATCGAGTCCTTGGTGCTGGCCACCGGCGGCATTGTCTCCGTCGGCTCCATCACGATCGTGATCCTGCTGCTGATCTCGGCCGGCGGGTGGCGCAAGGGCGTGGCCTACGCGCTGGGCTATACGGGCGGCTACACGCTCATCGGGCTCGCCGCCGTGTTCGTGGGCGCCGAGGCGCCAAAGGCCGAGACGGGCGGCGGCGGGGCTTCGGCCATACTGTCGTTGGCCGTCGGGGCATTGCTGCTGTGGATCGCGCTGCGGAATGCGCGCAAGGCGCCCGCCACCAGCGAGGGACCCTCCCGCATTTTCACGATGGTGGACGATGCCACGCCCGGAAAGGCCTTGGGCCTGGGAGCCCTCGTGACGGTGGTCAACTTCAAGAACCTGGCGATCTTCCTGTCGGCCGTCTCGGTGCCGGTGACCAGCGATCTAAGCCTCTCGGCCCAGGTAGGGATCGTACTGCTCGACGTATTGGTGTTCTGTTCCTCCGTGATCCTGCCGATTGTTGTCTACCTCAGCTTCCCGAACCGCGCGCGGGCCTGGCTGATGCGCTTCAAGGATGCCCTGCACGCCAACCGGCGCCCCATCGGGATCCGGCTACCGGCCCTCTTTGGCCTGCTCTTTCTGCTGCGCGGCATCGGAGGATGGTTGTGACAGACCAAGACGCGTGGATCCTGCCCTTCGCCGACATCCGCGCCACCGACCTGCCCCTCGTCGGCGGCAAGGGCGCGAATCTGGGCGAAATGACCCATTTCGGCTTCCCCGTGCCGCCCGGCTTCTGTCTCACGACGGACGCCTTCCACCACTTCCTCTCGGCCTACCCTCGCCTCGACGAGCTCTACGCGCTCTTGGACGGCGTGCGCCTCGACGACCTCGCCGGTGCGCGCGCGGCGGGCCGGCGGGTGCGCGAGACGCTGCTCACGGTCCCCGTGCCGCCGGACATCCAGGCGGCAGTCGCTCGGGCATGGCGCGGGATCGGGACGGACCGAGCCTATGCCGTGCGTTCGAGCGCCACCGCCGAGGACCTGCCGGATGCCTCCTTCGCCGGGCAGCAGGACACCTACCTCAACGTGCTGGACGAGGCCGCCCTGATCGATGCGGTGCGGCGCTGTTGGGTCTCGCTCTTCACCGACCGGGCCATCCTCTACCGGATCCGCAGCGGCTTCGACCACCGCGGCGTGGGGCTCTCGGTGATCGTCCAGCAGATGATCGACTCCGATGTGTCCGGCACGCTCTTCACGGCGGATCCCTTGAGCGGCCATCGGCACACGGTGGCCATCGACGCCGGCTTCGGCCTCGGCGAAGCCCTGGTCGGCGGCCTGGTCTCGCCGGATGCCTTCCGCGTCGACACGCGCAGCCGCAGCATCGTCGACCGCCGGATCGCCGATAAGCAGGTGGCAATCGTCCCCCGTGCGGATGGCGGCGTCGACAAGGTGGCGCTGGACGACACGCGACGCGCCGCCACGGCGCTCACGGACGAGCAGATCCTGGCGCTGGCGGATCTCGGGCGTAGCGTAGAGGCGCACTACGGCGCGCCCCAGGACATCGAGTGGGCCATCCAGGACGGGCGGATCCACCTGCTTCAGGCGCGACCCATCACCTCGCTCTTCCCCATCGATGGCCTAGTCTCTCCGGATGACAGCCTGCACGTCTTCTTCAGCATGGGCCATCAGCAGAACATGACCCGCGCCATGTCGCCCATGGGCATGTCTGTCGTGCGCTGCCTGGTGCCGATCGGCAAGGAGCATGGAGAGACCGAGTCCCGCTTGGTGCGCTCGAACGCCGGCCGGATGTTCGCCGACATCACGCAGGCGCTACGCCATCCGCGGCTGCGCAAGGTCCTCATGGGCGTGCTGTCGCAATTCGACGGGCTGGCGCCGGAAGCCCTGGACAAGGCCAGCCGGCGTCCGGAGTTCCAGCGGCCTCACCAGATCCGTGCCTCTTTCGCGCAACGGCGCGCCATCGCGCGCGTTGCGCTGCGCGTGCTGGCGGCCGTCGGTTGGCAGGACCTGAGCGACCGCTACCGCGTCGCCGACGAGCGGATCGCGCTGCATCTGCGCGACGTGCGTGCCCGCCTCGCCGGGGCGGAACCCGGCGAGGCCGCGGTTGGGGCGGTCATCGCGGAGCTCGGGCGGCTGCTCCCCGTGGCCCTGGTGTGGCTTCCGCAGTTCGCCGCCGGTGCGCTCGCGCAGCGGCTGATCCCCCGTTTGGCCGGCTCTTGGGCCGATCCGCACGACCTGGACGCCTACGACCTTGGCCTGCCAGGCAACGCGGTTACCGAGATGAACTTGGCCCTGGGCGACGTGGCGGACGTCGCGCGCCGCGCACCAGCGGTGGTCGCGCTGCTTGCGGAGCTGGGCGCGGACAGCCGGTCGTGGCTAGCCGAGGCCGAGCGCGCCGAGGGCAGCGGCCCGTTCATGGTGGCCTGGCGGGACTTCCTCACTGAATACGGCGCCCGCGGCTCCGCCGAGATCGACATCGCGACACCGCGTTGGTACGAGGAGCCGTTGCCGCTGCTCAAGGTGATCGCCAAGCACGTGGAGCAAGAGCCGGGCAGTCATCGCGCCCAGCACGAAGCGCTGGCCGAGGCCCGCCGCGGCGCCGTGGCGCGCCTCGTGTCCGGAGCGAATCACGGCCCGGGCGGCCGGCTCCGCGCCCGGATCATGCGCCGGCTGATCCACGTGTCTCACGAGGGTGGCGTGCTGCGCGAGCACCACAAATTCCTGGCCGTTCAGGTGTTCCGGCTGCTCAAGGAGGCCCTGGAGGAGACTGCCCCCCGCCTCGTCGCGGACGGCAAGCTGCAGCAAACCGCGGATGTATGGTTCCTATCCCTGCCCGAGCTGCTCGCCCTCTGCCGCGGCCAAGGAGCGGACACGGTCGCGCAGATCCCCGCACGGCGCCAAGACATCCTTCGTTTCGACACATTGACCCCGCCCATGGTGATCACCAGCGACGGCGAGATCCCGACGGTCGAACACCACGTGGCCGATGCGCCGCCCGGCGCATTGGTCGGCGCGGCGGTCTCCGGCGGCGTGGTTGAGGGGCTTGTCCATGTGATTCGCGACCCGCTCACCGAGACCCTCGCGCCGGGCGAGATCCTGGTCGCACCCTTCACCGACCCCGGTTGGACGCCGCTGTTCATCAACGCCGGCGGCCTCATCCTCGAAATCGGCGGCATCATGACCCACGGCTCGGTGGTGGCGCGCGAGTACGGCATCCCCGCAGTCGTGGGCGTGCGCGGCGCCACCGAACGATTGCAGACCGGACAGCGGGTGCGCATCGACGGCAACCGGGGTGTAATCGAGGTGCTTTGAGGCCTTCATGCTGGTGTGGACGACCGCTCACGGTGAACGGCGTGCGTAGCAGATCGAACGCCATAGGAAGGTAGAAGTGGTCGTTTGGGCAGCCGAATCGGCACCTTCCCTGACGCAAGTAGGGGCATCACCGCACTTCGATACCTGCCACGCTGCACTTCCCTTCCTACTTCGACGCCCTTCGCTCCCTACATTGGCCCACTTGCCTCCTATCCAACCCGCCCTCCCAGCCCCTGACCCTCACGCACTCAGCCCCTGACCTTGTGCGGGTCAGGGGCTGAGTTTGGGGCTCTGAATTGGCGTAGCGGGTTTGCGCAGACGCTCACCGCCGCGCCATCGCGTCTACCGCGAGTCGGCGAGCACGAGGGCCGCGTAGGAGGCGGTCACGATGGAGCTGCGCGACATGATCTCTTCGAGCTCGCCGAGGCCGATCGCGCGGGAGACGATGAGCCGATAGCGGGCAACGGCCTGGCTCGTGGTGGCCATGGCGGTCGCTCCTGCACGTGAAAGCTCGGCTGGGCGTGGGGTCGAAGCGGGCGGTGATGCGCGCGGTATTGCGCGCGGTGACGTGGGTCCAACGCTGAGTCGTGCGCAACCGTTCCATCGGATTCGGGCGACTCAGCTCGTTGCCCAAGCGCGGCGCTTGGTGTGAGTGCAGGTGAGGCCTGTGTAGGTGGCTCGGCGTAAGAACCCGCCAGCTCGTTCGAAGGGATTGCCTTGCACGGTAGCGCTCGTAGTCTTACGACCATGGACGAAGAAGGCGATCCGCAGGCGATTCTCGATCCGAACGAAGGCCGGCCGAACGCGCGCCGCCTGTTCGTCAGCGGCATCTTGCTGCTCCTCCTTCCCTTTCGGGGACCCAACTACAGTTTCTCCGGAAGTGTTGAGGATTTCGCAGCGCTGGAACGCACTCTGGGATCCTCAGACGGAGGGCCCAACGTCTTTGGGCCGGCGCTCTATGCCCTGCCTGCCGGTTGGATTCTTCTCGCAGGTTGTGCCCTGCTGGCCCTATCCGCGTTTCATTCGTCGCCGCGCGTCTTGAGGAAGTTCTCCGTGCGGGAGGCATGCCTCCTCATCGGTGCCGCCATGCTCGTGGCGGTTGCAATGACGCCGGTGAAACCCCTTATGCACGCCGATCTCGGCGTCGGGGGAACGTTCAGCTTGCAAGTGGGCAGAGGCCTGTATGCGCTTTACGCCTGCGTCGTGATGGTGATTGGATTCCTTCCTACTATGGGGGGCGTCGCGAAGTGACGTTCGATGCGTGAAGGGTCAAGGCTTGGCGGCTCGTTTCAGAGGCCCGACACCCCAACCCTTGCGCTCGGGGGCGGTTGCGTTCATTCCGCCACGCACCTAGGCTGACACCATGACCGACCGACCGAGTCGCCCCACCCCATCGAACCCACTACGCGGCATGACCGGCGCAGCGTTGGCGCTCGCGTTCGGCGCGGTCGTTGTCGTGGCGTTGGGCGGATCGCCCCGCTTCCGGCTGGCGCTGCCGTCCATCGACGCCCCCGCCTCCGGCCTTTCCGCGCCCCACGTCATCGCCCCCGCGCCACCGTCGGCCGCCGACCCCGCCGCCCTGCGCGCCGCCGCGCCGCTCACCTCGGAGCTGCCGGCCTACCTCCCGCGCCTCGAGGCCGCGCCGCTGCCCGCCCCTGAGTGGCTGTCGGGGCTCGGGGGTGCTTCGCGCGGCATCGCGATGCGCGGCCGCACGGTGTTCGTGGGGGTCGGGGCGCGCGTCCTGGCCTTCGACGTGACGGATCCGGATGCGCCCGTGGAGATCGGGGGCAGCCCCTTGCTGGCGGGTGTCGTCGAGGACATTCAGCTTGCCGGCGATCTGGCGTGGGTTGCCGCGGGCCCTGCCGGGATCCTTGCGCTCGACGTCGCGTCGCCTGGCAGCATGACCGTGGTGGGCGCGTTCGAAACACCCGGACACAGTCTCTCGCTCGAGGTGAGCACGGACGTCGGGCTGCTCGCCGACACCGACCACCTCCTCGCGCTGGACCTGCGCGATCCGACGGCGATCCGCGAACTCGGACGATGGAAGGCACCCGAGCGGGCCGTGCACGTCACGCGCCGCGGCGAGACGGCCTTCCTCACCGACGAGCGTCGGGGCTTGCACGTGCTCGACGTCCGCGACCCGGTGGCCATCCAATTGCTTGATGTCTTCGATGGCGACGGGAAGTCGATGTCGTCGTTGGTGTACGGTGCGACCCTCTTCGTGCATTCCCGTCGTGAGATCTATGTGCTTGACGCCCGCGATCCGGCGCACTTGGTGGACGTGGGGCACGTGAGCCTTGGAGACGACCGCGGTTCTGTGCGTGCGGGCATGGTCATCGCGCAGAGTGGGCTGGTGGCCGACGGAAGGCTCTACGATCTCGCCGATCCCTGGTTCCCACGTCGCATCTCCGGCCCGCTTGACGATACGAAGGGCACCGACCTCGTGCGCGGCGACGCCGTGGCCACGGACGGCGACTTCGTGGTGGCGGCGCGCGGCACCGAAGACGGCGGTTTCATCCTGGCCGACATCAGCGACCCGCGCGCCCCCCGCCGACGCGGTGGTATGCGGAGCCCGGGCGACCTCATCGGGGAGGAGCTATCGCGTTTGCTGAACGAGGCTGCGTTGGACCTGGGCGGCCGGCGTGTCGATGTGCGAGATCCGCGGCGGCCGCGGCATGTGGGGGAGATCACCCTCTGGCGCGGAGCGATCCGGCTCAACGCCACCTGGGCCTTCGGCAACCCCATATTGGACGCCTCGATGCAGCGGGCATCCTTCGAGCTGATCACGCTCCAGCCAAGCATGCGCAGTGTTTCCGTTCCCACGACGAGCGGCGACGAAGGCAGACCGATGTGGTTCGCGCAGAGCGGGGCGCTGCTCGGCGACACGGCCTGGATGGCCGGCGGCACGCACAGCACCGATAGGCTCTCCCCCTCCCGGTGCCCCGTCGTCGCCGCGTTGGACCTGGCCGACATCGAGAGGCCTCGGTGGGCCGCCGTGCTCGATAGCGCGGATGACCTGCCGGCCGACATCACGCGCATCGCCACGGACTCCGCCTCGTCCACGGTCGTGATCGGCCACGAGCGCTACCGCTGTGGCATGTACGATTGGGACGGCCCCGGCGCGCTGACCATCGTCGACGCGACGGACCCCGAGAGCCCCACGGTTCTCGAGCACCTCACGATGCCCGCCCCCGTCCGCGACAATGTCACGTGGCAAGGCACGGCCTACGTTGCGGCGGACAGCGGCGGACTGCGCGTGGTCGACCTCGTCGGCGCCGGCGCACCGCGCGAGATCGCGCATTTGGACGAGGGCGACGAGCGCGCCTTGCAGCTCGTACTCGGCTGGCCCTATCTGTGGCTGGGCTACAGCAAGAACCTGCGTCTGATCGACATCCGCGAGCCGGCCCGCCCGCGCGAGATCGCGCGCCTCGACGTGCCCAGCGAGGTTGTCGCGATGACGTTGCATCACGGCGTGTTATGGGTGGCGACGCAGGAGGCGGGGCTGCTGGGCTACCGGGTGGGGGTGGGGCCGTGAGGCGCGTCGGCCGAAACAGAACCATGACCGGTAGACGGCGCCGCTACCAGTAGTCCGCGTTGCTTCAGCGCGAAGAGCTCCCCGAGTCTGCCGCCCGCATGCAGCGGGACCGATCGTCGCGTGCCTCGGCGATGGATACGCGTTGGCACTTGCTTCACCTGCCGCATCAACACGAGCACTTCAATCGGCGGAACCGCCTTGAAACGCCGCGAACGCCCAGGGCACGTTGTGGTCGGGCGTACCATTCGAGACGAACACGGGGCGGCCGACCTGGCCGCCCCGTGTTCGTCTTCGAGCTTCTACTTCGTTCTCACCCAAAAAACGTTTTTCTCACCCAACAAACATATCGAATGCGGCTACTCCTCTGACGGCATGTCCCACGCCGTGATCGAGAAGGTGGCGCTGGTGGGAACATGCAACACCGCCATCGTGCCCATTTCTCCCCGTCCGTCAGTCCACGTCCGTCCATGCACGCAGGGGGCGCAAGGGCGTCGTTGCGACCCTAGACGACAGCAGGGTCACGGCCGCTCCGTCGGCCTCCATTCGGTACAGGTCGAGCTCCGTCGGCTGCCCGCTCTGGAAGATCCGGTCGGTGTAGGCGATGTGCGAGCCGGTGGGGGACCAGCGTGCGACATGCAGCCCGTGATCGGGGCCGTTCTTGCTGACCGCGCCGAGGACGAGCGTCGTGCGGCCCGTGCCGTCCGGGCGGATCTTCTCAACCCGCCACTGCTGCCGGTTCTGGCCCTTGACGCGCACCGTCTCGGAGCGGGTGAGGACGATCTCCGTCTGATCGCCCGCCGTGCCCGGGTCCTGGTCGACGGACCAGTCGAGCTCCCAGGCTCCCTCGGACACGAGCTGCGTATGCGCGCCGACCGGATCGCCCACCTCGGCGATCCAGACGCCGCCGCCGTTGCCGTCGTAGACCACGGATGTGCCGTCCGGCGACCACGCGTACGCCGCCACGTCGGGCTCCGATCCATCGAGGGTCGCGGTGGGCACCACGAGTGTCGGCGCGCTCATGCCGGTGAAGGCGCCATTGGCGTCCTGGGTGAGCGTAGCGCGGAAGATGCCGGACTCCACGTAGGCCTCGCATTGCTGCTGCGGATCGCCGTCCAGGTCTGCCCAGCGGCTACCGCTGAAGGTGATCGTCGCGTCCCGGTCGCCGGCG
This sequence comes from Anaerolineae bacterium, assembly GCA_029262755.1. GTDB lineage: Bacteria > Chloroflexota > Anaerolineae > Epilineales > Epilineaceae > JAJCYU01. The sequence goes on along the minus strand of JAJCYU010000290.1, from coordinate 8,363 downwards.
CTGTCCGGTGACCAGGCGAGGTTCATTCCGCCCGCGTCGTAGCCGTCCACAAGCAGGCAATCGCCCCGGTTGTCGCTCAGCCGCACGCCGACGGCATCGCCTTCGCGCACCATGTCGATCTCCGAGGCATAGACGGAGGACGGTGCGTTCGGAAACACGACGTCCGCGCTAGGCCACGCTGAGGCGAGGTACCAACGGCTGCCGTCATGCGACTCGTGACTCGGCCGACCGACGGATCCGGAGCCGGGCATGCATCCGGGCGCGGTGCAGCCGTAGTCGGTGGGGGCGCCGGGCAGTGCCTCGTCCGTGGGGCCGTCCGCCTCGCGCCGCCGCATCTCGCGATTCGCCCCGGAACCGGTCCACGTGTAGATCCATCCGGAGTCGGGTGGGGGAGGGGGAGGGGTGGCCGTTGGCGGGGTGCCGCCGCCGCCACCACCGCCACCACCATGGCCGGGGCGATGGTGTGAATGGGCCGGCTGCGCGAAGGCGAGGAGGAGACCGAGTACCAGGATGAGGACGGGCCAGGCTCCGCGGCCGAAACAGAGCAGCCAGGATGGATGGCTTCGGGGTTGGAGCGATTCAATTGAGTGCTTGGCATCGATGGGCAACATGGCGAGGCTCCTTGCCGTAACAGGGCGCCGCGAGGCGCGCAGATCGGGTGCGTAGGCGCTCAGCGTACCCGCATTCGGCGTCCACACTATGTGACGGGTGTCACAAATGGGCGGTCCGGCCCGCAACGCCGCCGTCAAGTAAGGTCCCCGCCCTGTGTGCCACACCTGCCTGCCATGGCCCCGTTGTCGAGATAACAGCCACCCGGAGCGCGCCCTTCGCCTCGACCCGCCGATCGCTGTTGGCGGCTCGAGGCGATCAAGGAGAGACTCGCCAACAGGCTCGATCAGAATCGGAGGAGGCACATCCGCTGCGTCAGGAAATACAGCCAGAGCAACGTCCACAGGCCTACGCTCCCGATCGATACGGACCGGGTTTGCTCCACGGCGAAGAGCACCACCGCCATGGGCAAGATCAGCGAGGCGATCGGCACGAGCCAGTCCCAGCCGGTCGGCCCTTGACACCAGAGGTTCGGTTGCGCAAGTTGCCACGTGACCGGCAACGAAAACAAGGCTCCCAGTGCGGCAATGCGTCGATTGGGCTGCGTGGCGCCGACGGTCGCCAGGCCGAGTGAAAGGAACGGGGCAGTAAACTGGATGATTGCGAAAACGCTGCTAACCAGGGTCACGGTCCATCTTGCGATTTCCCGAGAGATCCACTCCCCTACGGTCATGAACGTGCCTCCAATTGAATACATCCAGGTCTGCCAGCGCCGCAGTGTAGCGCGAGCGCGATCGAGTTTTCGGTCCGGCCTGACGATACGGTTCGCGGGGCGTAGCAAGATGGCCCCGGCGAACCCAGGGGCGCTCGAGTCTCTTGGCAATCCACCAATGCCGAACACCGAAGCCGGCGGACGCGAGGGACATCGTTCGCGACCTACGCCTCCTAGTCCACCAGATCCCGCAGCTCCCCTCCGTGCTCCGGCGGGTCCAGCTCGGCGTCCCGGGCTTCCAGCCCCACGACGGCCAAGAGCCCGGCGAGCGCCAGGCCCACCGCGAGCACCGGCGGCGGATCCGGCAGCAGCACGAGCGTGGCCGCCGTCGCGGTGACGATACCCAAGCGCGCGGCCAGCCACCGGCCGGAGGCGCGCTTCAGCGCCACGGCCGTGCCGCCCACGAAGAGCATCAGGCCCGCGGCCAGTGCCAGCCGCCCGGCCAGGGCCACCGGCTCGTCCGGATGCGCCAGCACCTGCTCGACGCCGGCGGCGTAGACGATCACGCCGAACATCATCGGAAAGTGCAGCACGCTGAAGGCATCGCGGGCCAGCTGCACGCGGCCGCTCCCCTCCCCTTTGCATAGGGCCGCGTCCAGCACCGGCTTGGCGCGCGGGAAGTAGCTCCACCAGAGCACGCAGGTGATGGCCACGACAAGGATCGTGAGCAGGATGAGCGGCGGGGTCCACGTCGCGTCCGTGACCAGGCTCGCCGCCACGATGAGGGTCTCCCCCAGCGCGATGATGACGAAGAGCCCGTGTCGCTCCGCGAAATGCTCCGGCTGCAGGTTCCAGCCGTCCACGTTGCCGCCGACGCGCGCCGCGAGCAGGTCCAAGCCGATGGCCAGCCCCCACAGCCACAGCTGCGCCGCGCCGCCCAGATAGCCCCCGGCAATCACCGCGGCCAGGCCGCCTACGGAGAGCAGCGCGAAGGTGTCCACCGCGTGGCGGAAGTCCGGTGTGGCCGCCGCGACCCAGATGTAGAGCCCCAACCCGATCGCCCGCACGAGCACGTACGTGAGCGCGAACCACAGCGCCCGCTCCCCGAAGGCCTGCGGTAGGGCCACCGCCATGAACATGGCCACGCCCACCGCCACCAACGTGCCCAGCTGGATCCACGGATGCAAGGTGTTGGCCGCGTTCAACGCCCAGGTGAACTGCGTCCAGGCCCACCAGACCAGCCAGAAGACCAGCAGCGCCTTGCCGACCGTGGGCCAGTCCAGGTGATGATGCAGCAGCACCACCACCTGCGTGACGGAGAAGACGAAGACGAGGTCGAAGAAGAGCTCGACGAAGGTGACCGGCTGGTCATCGGGGGACGCGATGGGTTTGGGGGACATGGGCCTCATCGGGGGTGGGGGAAGAGGGAGTGGGGGCAACCGTGGTGCGTTGCGCGGCGAGCATAGCATCAGGCGCGGGCCGGGTGGACCGCGACGGCGACGCAATGCCTTGTTTAGAGGGAGACGCTATGTCGCGCTCTGCCAAGTGCGTAGACTCACGAGGATGAATGACACTGGCGATGCCGGAAGCCCTGGCGGAGGAAGACGCGTGATCCATCGCCATCTCGACTACCCGGACGACACTCCGCTCCACGAGCGCGGCGACGCGGCCTTGGACGATTTGTTGGACCAGAGCGACTTCGCGCTGTGGCGCCCGCTGGCGCGCGCGATCGCTGGCGATCCCTTCGGAGAGCTCGCCGAGCGCGTCCTGCACCTGTGCGACGCCAACCCGCGCTACGGCACCAGCCCGTTGTGGCGCACGTGGATCGCCCTACGACGCGCACGAAGCGATCCGCCAAGAAGCCACCGCTCCCCGTGCTGACCTCGGCCGAAATCGTGCCGCTAATCGCACCACGTCGCGATCCGTTCCGAGCCGTGTAGAGGGTCGGGGAGGTAGCCCCAGCTTCGGTCTATCCCCCTTAGGCGCTCAGATCGAATACGATTGCGTGCTCCTGTATAGCTTGTGTCAAGACCCTTCCCGCGCTCCAGGAGCATCGTGATGGCACGATCCACATCGACGTCCGTACAGCGACGGTCCTTCCAGCACCGGCTCCGCCTCCCCCGCCGCGCCGTCCTCGCGGCCATCGTCCTTCTGGCTGCGGCCTCCTCCCACGCGCCCGTCGCCGCGCAGGAGATCCCCTTCCGCCACACCGTGATCGACGCGGACGGGCCCTCGGATCCGCACTGCAAGACCGTCGGCGACATCAACGGCGATGGCTACTTGGACGCCCTGGTTGCCTCCAGCTCCGGTGGCGGGATGTATTGGTACGCCTACCCGGACTGGCGCAAGCACGCCATCCGCGCTTCGGGCTCCTGGACCACGGACATGCAGGTGGGCGACATCGACGGCGACGGCGACCTGGATGTGGTCATCCCGAACGGGAGCGGACTGCACTGGTACGAGAATCCCTTGAGTGGTGGCGGCGATCCGGCCGTCGACGCGTGGCGCGAGCACCGTATTGGGAGCGAAGGGCAGGACAACCACGACGTGGAGCTGGGCGACCTCAACGGGGACGGCCGGCTGGATGTCCTCACGCGCAGGAAGCGCGGCGGCGGGACCTTCGTCTGGCTGCAGGAGAGCCCGCTCGACTGGACCCAGGTGACGGCTTCGTCGCGCAACGGGGAAGGCAGCGCGCTGGGGGATCTGGACGGGGACGGGGATCTCGACATCGCAGCAGACGGCTCCTGGCTGGAGAACCAGGCGGGCGGTACCACGTGGCTTGAGCATCGCTTCGACCCCGGCGCGCCCGGCGACGTGGGCGTGCATATCGCGGACCTGGACGGAGATGGGCGCAACGAGATCGTCCTCGCGCCCTCCGAGAGCAGCAGCGGCGTGCTGGCCTGGTATCGCAGCGATACGCCGCGCAGCGGGGCGTGGACGAAGCGCATCGTCGACGGAAGCGTCTCCTTCCTGCATACCTTCAAGACGGCGGACATGGACGGTGACGGCGACTTGGATCTGGTCACCGCCGAGATGCACCAATCCTCCGACCCGGACGAGGTCGGGATCTACTTCAACGACCTTGCGGGTGGGCGGGAGGAGAATTGGGCGCAGCAGGTGGTGGCCACCTCGGGCTCGCACAATCTCCGCGTCGGGGATTTCGGCAACGACGGCGACGTGGACATCTTCGGCGCCAACTGGAGCGACGATGCGCCCAACGGCGCCGTCATCGACCTCTGGGAGAACCAGTCCGGTCCGCCGGAGCCCTTGCCGCTGGATGACTGGACCCGGCATCTCATCGACGGCGCCCTGCCCTGGCGCGCGGTCTTCGTCGGCGCCTCGGACCTGGACGGCGACCGGCGTACGGACATCGTCGCCGGCGGGTGGTGGTATCGCAATCCCGGGGATGCGGCCGGGAGCTGGACACGCCGGGCGGTGGGTGCGCCCCTGAACAACATGGCACTGCTGCGTGATCTCGACGGCGACGGCGACGACGACGTGCTGGGCACGGACGGCAGGCCTGACGGCGCCGCCTTCTCGTGGGCCCGGAACGACGGCAGCGGGGGCTTCGAGATCCTCTCCAATATCGAGCCCGCGGACGGCGACTTTCTGCAGGGCATTGCTGGTGCGAGCTTCGCAGCGGGCGAGCCCGAGCGCATCGCGCTCTCCTGGCACGCGGGCGGCAGGGGCGTCCAAATGCTCACCGTGCCGACGGATCCGGCCACCGAGACCTGGGCTTGGGCGCGTATCAGCTCGGACTCCCAAGACGAGGCGCTCAGCGCCGGCGATCTGGACGGCGACGGCGATCTGGACCTCTTCCAGGGCACCCAGTGGCTGCGCAACGACGGCGCGTCGTGGAGCGCCCACGCCGCGAGCACGGTCTTCGCCGATCCGGACCGCAGCCGCCTGGCGGACCTGGACGGCGACGGCGACCTGGATGCGGTCGTCGGCCCGGAAGGGGACTCCGTCGACCTCGTCTGGCTGCGGAATCCGGGTGTCGCGGGCGAAGACTGGCCCGCGCAGATCATCGGCCGCGGCCTGGGCGGCGTGTACAGCATGCACCTGGCCGACATGGACCTGGACGGCGATCCCGACGTCGTCCTGGGCGAGCACAAGGGCGCCACGCGCGTGCTGATCTTCGAGAACGGCGGATCCGGCGCATCGTGGACCGCGCACGAGGTGGACCCCGGCGGCAGCGGCATCGACCACCACGACGGCACCGTCCCCGTGGACATCGACGGCGACGGCGACCTGGACATCGTGAGCATCGGCTGGTTCAACCAGAAGGTCTGGCTCTTCGAGAACGGCGCCCGCGATGGCGGTCCGCTGATTCGTCCGACCGCTGCGCCCGCGACGGCCGTGCCTCCAACGCCCGTGGGTCCAACGGCCGTTCCTGGCACGCCCGCGCCACTGCCGCCCGCATCGGCGCTGGTCGCGCATTGGACGATGGACGACGGGGATGGCGCGACGGCACAGGACACGTCCGGCAACGCGCACCACGGCACGCTGCAGGGCGACCCGCTCTGGGAGCCACAAGGCAGGCGCGACGGCGCCCTGCGCTTCGACGGCGTCGACGACCACGTGACGGCGGGCGCCTTCAGCGTGACGGGCGAGGCCCTGACCCTCATGGCCTGGGTGCGCGCCGAGGCGCTGGATCACGTCGGCTCCTACCGTGATGCGCGCATCCTCACCAAGGCCGTGGGCACGGCCGAGCAGGATCACGAATGGATGCTCAGCACCATCTCCGAGGGCTCCGCCACGCGCCTTCGCTTCCGGATCAAGACGGAGGGAGACACGCAGACCTTGATTGCGGGAACGGGCGACCTGGCCACCGAGCGGTGGCTGCACGCCGCGGCCGTCTACGACGGGTCGCGGATGCGCCTGTTCCTCGACGGTGCCGAGGTGGGATCGACCGAGACGCAAGGGGCCCTCGCCGCCAACGACGACGCGCCGGTGTGGATCGGCGGCAGTCCGCCCGCGGGCGACACCCGCCCTTGGCGCGGCTGGATCGACGACGTGCGCGTATACCGCGTCGCGCTGAGCCCGGCGCAGATCGCCACGCTGGCCGCGGGCGCGCCGCCGCCCACGGCGGAACCCTCGACACCCCCGACCGGGCGGCTGGTGATTCCCTACCTGCTGCGCTCCGCCGGCGCGGGGCCGTAGCGCGCCAGGCGGTCGCGCACGCAATACACCCGGGGGCGGTTCTTCCGCCCCCGGGTGTCGATCATCCGGTGTGATTGCCTTGGGTACTCGGGTATTCGGGTACTTGTGTCCTTGCCGCTCTCAGTCGACGCGTACCCGCACCTTCTGCGGTCGTGGGCTGGGCCCGAAGATCTGCTCCAAGGCCGTGCGCAGCGCCTCGGGCAGCCGCAGGCGTGGGGTGGCGCGTTCGCGGTCCTTGCGCCGTCGCTTCGTGCGATCGTTCGTCGGCTCCTCGCTCTCCGGCCGGTCCAACGCTGCGAAGTCCACGCCGACCGCCGCGACCGAGGCTCGCCACAGCCGCGTGGCGTCCGCCTGGGACCGGGCGGCCGCGCTTGCCTCGACGTGGGTCGGGTAGCCGCGGGACTCGAACCAGCCGTCCGGGCCGATGAAATCGCCGCCCGTGACCGACGCTTCGACCGCCGCGAAGAGCGTGGGCAAGGCGCCCTGGGTCGGCCGCATTGCGAAGAATGGGCCGAGCATACGGGTCAGGCGGTGGTGGCGCTGGAGGTTCGTGGCGCTCCACCCGGGATGCGCCGCCACGGCGATGGTGGGCGCGCCGGCCGCCGCGAGGCGCCGGTTCAACTCGAAGGTGAAGAGCAGGTTGGCCAGCTTGCTCTGGTTGTAGCTGCGCCAGCGGTCGTAGCCGCGCACGCGGCCGTGCAGGTCGCCGAGGTTTAGGGTGCCCTGGTGATGCAACATGCTCGATACCGTCACCACCCGCGAGCCGGGCGTGGCGATCAGCCGTTCGATCAGGAGGCCAGTCAAGGCGAAATGTCCGAAGTGGTTCGTGCCGAGCTGTAGCTCGAAGCCGTCCGCCGTCTGTGCCTGCGGCGTGGCCATCACGCCGGCGTTGTTGATCAAGAGGTCCAGCCGCTCGAAGCGTGCCTGGAAGGTGCGCGCGAAGGCGCGCACCGAGGCCAGGTCGGCCAGGTCGAGCTTCATGAACACCGCGTCGCCCGGGACGCCCTCCGCCCGGATGCGCGCCGCGGCCTCACTGCCACGCTCGGGCGAGCGGGCGGCGACCACGACCTGCGCGCCGCTTCGCGCCAGCTCCAAGGCCGTGACGTAGCCGATGCCGCTGTTGCCGCCGGTGACGACCGCCACGCGACCGCGCTGGTCTCCGATATCCTTCGCCGTCCACTTCGTCATCAAAAAGGGCTCCAATTGATTCAAATCATTCAAGGGAGGTGCCGCACAACCGCACGTGACGACCCAGGGTCAACGAGCGGGCCGGCATCGTTTCGGATGTCGATCTCGGCACGATTCTTACGATTCCGGAGGGATCCTTCCGGCCTGGGCTCGCCGCGAGACGGTCGGCGAAAGCCTGGTCGGAGCGGGCGTCGCCGCGGAAAGCGCGGAGCGTGGCCGATTGGGTGCCGGGATGGTAGGAAGCGCGCTACGTCCGCGCCATCACACGGAAGCCGAGCGTCTGGTACCGATTCACCGGGTCCCGTCCCGTTCGAAAGGCGGGGTGAGAGCCGCGGAGGTCGCCGCGCCAGGATCCACCGCGCACCACCCGCGCGAGGTCCCGACCGGCATCGAGGTCCTCTCGCCCGGCGTCGGTGGGATCGTAGGGATAGGCATAGCGCTCCTGATCGGCATCCGCTCCCCACACGCTGCGGGTCCAGTTCCTGACGTTGCCGCCGAGATCGCAGACGCCTTCCGGCGTGGCGCCCCCGGGGAACACCCCGACCGGCGATGTCGTCCGCAGGTGCGTGGCCCTCGTGTTGTCGGATGTCGGGCCGAAGGTCGTGCCGCCGGGGTAGCGCCGTCCTTCCGTCCCGCGCGCCGCCGCCTCCCACTCGACCTCCGAAGGCAACCGCATGCTGCGCCCGCATTGCGCGCTGAGCCAGGAACAATAGGCCAGCGCTTCGTACCAGCTCACGCCCACCACCGGCTG
>JAJCYU010000289.1 GCA_029262755.1 Anaerolineae bacterium | reverse complement strand
CTACGTCGACGGCAAGCTCGACGGAACGTCGCGCGACAACGTCGTACCGCTGACCGACGGCCGGAAGGAACTCGTGATCGGCGCCGACGTCGAGCCCGGCATGCCCTTCAGCGGCAAGATCGACCACGCGCGCCTCTGGCGCGTTGCACGATCGGCCGCCCAGATCGACGAAGCCCGCTACGAGACGCTCGGGGCGGAGCAAGGCCTCGTGGCGCAGTGGCCGCTCAACGGCAACGCCGACGACCTGATCGGCGGCCATAACGGCCGCGCAGCGGCCGGCGCAAGCTTCACCTTCGACGGCGTGCTGCCGCATGACGTGACGCTGCCTTTGACCGAATCGGCCGTCACGATGGACGGACGCTGCGAGGCCAACGAGTACGGCAGCGCGGAGCGCGTGGCGGTGGACAGCGCCGACGCACCGCGCGTGTACCTGCAGATCACGGCCGGTGACATCTACGCTTGTGTCGCGGATCTGGACCGCCCCTCGGGCCAGACCGGCTTCGCTGGGGTCTATCTCGACCGCAACGCGAGCCGGGACGAAGACGTCCGCACCGGCGACTACCGCTTCACCGTCAACCTGCGCGGAACCGAAGACGTCGAAGAGCCGGACGGGCGTGGTGGCTGGCGCGACGTCGATCTGACCGACGGCATGTGGGACGTGGAACGCTCGCAGCTCGATGACCGCTGGAGCGCGGAGTTCCGCATCAGCCGCTCCCTGCTCGAGCGCACGATCGACCCCGATGATCCGGTGGACCTCGGTCTGGCCGTGACCGTATCGACCCGCCGCAGCGACGGCGGTGACGAGTGGTGGCCGGTCGGCGCGCAGGAACGCAATCCGAGCACGTGGGCGCCGGTCTCGCTGGCTACGGAGCCCGGTCTCGCGCCGCGCTTCACCTTCAGCGGCCGCGTCGAGCGCGCAGCGGATCCCGATGCGGAGGGCGCAACCCGAGCCGAAGGCCTGGGCGGCGCGCGCGTACAGCTGTTCCTGGTCGACGATGATCGCCTCTCGTTGGTCGACGAAGACCGCACGGATGCCGGCGGCGCGTGGACTCTCGATTATCAAGGCTACTCACCGGAACGCTTCGTCGTGCGCGAGATCGACCCGCGCGGTGCGAGTTCCGTCGAGGCGGACGCCGGCAACGCGCCCGAGGCCGAGGCCACGTCTCCGGACGTGCTCGTCTTCGACCTTGGCGAGGATCCGGACGAGATCGATCGCGACTTCCGCGGAGCGCGCTTCGTCGACCGCGTGGGCCCGCCCGCGCGCCAGACCTTGGGCGCACACTACTTGATCGTCTATGCAGAGCCCGTACGCGAGACCGACCTGTGGCCGTTGCTGGAGGCTAAGCGTGCTCAGGGCTTCACCGTACGCACGATCAACACCACGGAGCTTTCGCGCACCGGCCGAGGCCGCGACCTTGGCGAGCGCGTGCATCTGTGGATCGAAGACTATTGGGAGGCCGTCGAGCCGGCGCCGGTGTATGCGTTGCTCGTGGGTCGCTCGGACCGGATTCCAGTGCGCGATATCGGTTGGCTCGACAACGACCACCGGCAGCCGGGTGAGCCGGACTACTATCCTGCATGGCCGACGGACTGGTACTACGCGGATCTGGATTCCGGTTGGGATGCGGACGGCGACGGCTTCCACGGCGAGTTCATGCGCTGCCGCCCAGGCGAGACCTACTCGGATCCGGAAGAAGGCCGCGTGGACTGCCCGGAGCCGGGCAGCCTGTCGCGTGAGGGGCCCTTCGGCACCCTGCGCGGTACGGAAGACGACTTCGTACCCGATGTATCGGTCGGCCGCATCGCCCTCTCGGAACCCGGCGAGGTGCGACGCGCCCTGCAGGCCGCGGTCGCCTTCGAGCAGAGCGGATCGGACGACAAGCGACGAGCCCTCGTGGCCGGTGGCTTCTGGACCTTCGAAGGCCGCAGCTGGGTGCCGGAGGACGCGGAGTTCGCGTCCGGCGGCACGACGCGCTCCCAACCGTGGGTGGGCCTACCGTGGGACGGCGAGAAGGCCTTCGGCCATGACACGGCCGCTGCGCTGGACAGCTCGCTGCGCCTCTTGCTCTCGCTCCCGATGGACCAGGTGACGCGGCTCTACGAGACCGCCAGCCCCAACGGCGACGTGTCGCTACGGCCATCCCTCGCCCAGCCGGACGGCTCCTTGACGGGTCCTGAGTTCTCCGGACGTTGGGTGGACGGCCGCTACGGTCTGGTGAACCTTGCCGGACCCGGCGCACCGGACGGCGTCTATACCGGCCACTGGCTCTACGACTGGGACCGCAACCGCCAGATCGATCAGCCCGCCCGACCGAATTTCTGCAACGAGCAGCGCATCGCGCCGCTCGAGCAGATCGGCTCGCCGTGCTGGGAGATCGTCTCGGAGCGCTTCGCAGGCAACGACCTGGACTGGACGACCGGTCTGCCGCCCATCGTGGTCGCCAACAGCGGCCTTACGGGCAACGTTGCCTGGAACTTTGACGGACGGGACGAAGACGGTGACGTCATCGGCCTGAAGATGGGCCCGCGCTCCATCGCGAGCGATCTAGCCGGCCGCGGCGCGGTTGCCGCCTGGCTGGGCTCGATGAGCGCACTCAAGCCCGGTGACCAGGACGGGTACCAGGCCGCGTTCAACAGCTTCTTGCTCAACAGCTCGCTTCGCTTGGGCGATGCCCACTGGCGCGCGGCATCGGCCTTGGCGCGCAGCAATCCCTTCGACATGCGTAGCTACGGCCCCACGCTCTACGGCGATCCTGCCATGTCCTATTGGGGCAACCCGGCCGACAGCGACGGCGCGTGGGCGCAGGACGGCGGCGACTGGCGCGCCACGGGCAGCGCACCGGGCTCCGGCCCCGCGCTTCCCGAGGAAGCCTGGTCGCTCTCGGAGCTCGTGCCGTCTTCCCCGGTCTCCATCGGCAGCGACGGAGTGCTCTACGCCGGCGGCGCCGGCCGCCTGCTGCGCATCAGCAGCGGCGGCAGCGTGATCGGTCAGGTTTCGCCGGCCGGAGCGACGGGCGCGGTTTCCCTCGCGCCGGCTATCGCAGCGGACGGCGTCTACATCGTGCAGGGCAGCCTGCTGCACTCCTTCGACCGCAACCTCGCGCCGCGCGGCGTGACGGCGTTGCCCGGCGGCTCGGGCGCGAACGGCTCTCCGCGCGTCGACGGCGAGGGGGCCGTCTGGGTGCCCACGCGCGCCGGCATGGTGCGCGTCACGGGCGACGGCGCTGCGGGCTTGCTGCCCGGCGGCGAGGCCATCGGCCCGGCCGTGTTCCTGCCCGATGGCCGCGTGGCATGGCCCACATCGGCCGGCACGCTCGCCACGTGGGAACGCGATCGCACGGGCGAGGTCATCACCGGCGACATCGGCGGACGCAACCTCGGTCGCCTCACCGCGGCCGCCGTCAGCGCCGAGGGCACCATCTACGTCGGCTCGGACAACGGTCGGCTCTACGCCTTCCCCTTCCGCGACGGCGAGCCCGGCGTGCCGTGGCAGGTGAGCACGGGCGGCGCGATTCGCGCCCGTCCCGCCGTCAGTCCCGGTGGCCAGGTATTCGTCGCCAACGAGCGCGGCACGGTGCTGGCGCTTGCGGCCGAAACGGGCACGGAGCTGTGGCGCGTCGAGCTGGACACCGGCGTCGCAGCGGCTCCGGCCGTCGACAGCGGCCAGCTGTACGTGGTCGCCGGTCAGCGCCTACACGCCCTGATGCTTGCCGAAGGCGAGGCGGCCTGGACGCGCCATCTCGGCGGCAGCACCGACAGCCGCTCCGCGCCGGTCCTCGGCGCGGACCGTACGATCTACGTCACCCGCGCGGACGGCGCCATCGTGGCGCTGCGTGAATCGGGTTGGTTGGCCGCGCCCAACGAGGTCGCCGTGACGACCGCCGGGGGCACCGCCACGATCCGCTGGCGCGACACGAGCACCGGCGAGATCGGCTTCCGCGTCGAATTGTGCGACACCATGCACGATTGCCAGGAGGCCGGCATCACCGGCGCAGGCGAGACCAGCATGCTCGCGACGGATCTGCCCGCCGACGCCGGCGAGCCGTTCTACGCACGCGTGCTCGCCTTGGGCCGCGCGGACGCCGAGAGCTTCGACGGCCTGTCCGGCTCTTCGGCGCGTCTCGCCCAGGAATCCAACCTCAGCTCAGAGTGGTCGCGCTCCGCCTGGGCCACCGTAACCAACGACAGCGCCCTCACGCCCACCGGCCTCGAGGTCGAGGCCGTCTCCTCCGACGCGCTCTCGCTGTCGTGGGAATATCCCGGCAACCCGAGCCAGCTCGTCGGCTTCCGCATCAGCCGCTCCGAAAACAGCACGGGGCCCTTCACCCAGATCGCCTTCGTCGGCGCCGATGTACGCGAGTACCTCGACGGCGGACGGCAGCAGCGCACGAGCTATACATACCGCGTCGTGGCCGTCGGCGGCAGCCGTTCCTCCTCCGCGTTGCAGGGGTCGGGCGAGACGCTGAACCTCGCCCTGATCGCCCCCAACCAGCTGCGCATCGATGCCGACCGCGAGCGCGTGATCCTGCGCTGGACCGACCGGGAGCGTAACGAGGACGGCTTCATCGTCGAACGTCGCGCGCCGGGCACGGACCATTGGGCCGTGATCGGACGCGTGCCGCAGAACGCTCGCTTCTTCGTCGACACCGCCTACCTCGACGAAGGCCATTGGCACTACCGTGTGCGGGCGACGAGCGAAGAGGCCGATTCGCCTTGGACCTCCATCGGCAGCCGCATCGGCGCCGAGGAAGAGGTCTTCCTCTACCTGCCCTTCGCGCAGCAGCGGAAGTAAGATGACGGCGCGTATCGAGAGGGGGCGCTCGGCCGCCCCGACGCCCCCTCTCCGCCGCGCGCTTCTGTTCCCCGCTCGCCGATTCCCAGCGCAAGGTGAGGTGCCATGGCTACCGTCGGTACGCTTTTAGGCGGCAAGGGCAGTGCGATCTTCGCAATCACGCCCGACGCACCCGTAATCGATGCTCTACGCGAGATGGCCGACCGCAACGTCGGCGCCCTGCTCGTGCTGGAGGGCGACACGCTGGTCGGCATCCTCTCCGAGCGTGATTACGCGCGCAAGGTCATCCTCGAGGGCAAGTCTTCACGCGACACCCGCGTGCACGAGATCATGACCGACCGCGTCCAGTTCGTAACCCCCAAGACCACCGTCGACGAATGTCTGCGCCTGATGACCGATCGACGCATCCGCCACCTCCCCGTACTCGAGGCAGCCGTCGAGGACGGAGCGAGCGCGGGCGATACCGGGGCCGGGGCAGGCGCAAGCCACCTCGGCTTGGGACGCGTCGTGGGCGTGGTGTCCATCGGCGACGTGGTCAAGGCCAAGATGGACGAGCAAGAAGTAATGATTCACCACCTCGAAGACTACATCGCGGGTAATCGCTGAATCGCACGTGCGAGGTCGCGGCGGAGCGTAGTCGGCTCCCCCGATCCCCAGCGGCCCGATGGCAGACTCCCATGAGAGAGCGCCGGCCCCCCGAGGAGACTCGGAAGGGCCGGCGCTCTCGGCGTTTGGTGTGGGCGTGGGCGTCGACTTCGACTTCGACTTCGACGGTGCCTGGAACGGGGAATGAGTTACGCCGCGGGGCGGCGAAGGGGCCGGCGTGCGGCGATCCAGTGGATGGCCCGCATCCAGAGCCAAAGCGTGGCCAGCAGGAGCAACGCCGGTGGAAGCAGGGCGATTGCGACGTAGAGCAGGACGCGCAACCCGAACTCCATTCCGTTCAACAGGTCGACGCGCGCGGCCTGGACGGTCGCGCCGATACGGTCGCTAGGGCTCGTGGCCTCTTCCGTGGGCTGCACGCGCTCCGTCTCCAGATCGACCGTGAGCGTAGAGAGCGTGGCCTGCTCTTGCAGGGTGGACAGTTGACCCTCGAGACCCTCGATCTGCTCCCGGTACTCGGTCATGAGATTGAAGATGGCCAGCACGTCCTCGGTGTCCTTCCCGGCCTCCTGCTGGACCGTCATGAGCTCGCGCAGCTCCGCTTCGGCGGCGCGCAGGCTCACCAGGCGCTCCCGCATATCGGCATGCCGGGCGGTAGCATCGACCCGGTCGCTTTCGTCGAACAACACCGTGATCGCACGATCGTGCACGTGGCGGCGCAGCGCCTCGAACTCCGTGCGCGGGATGCGCAAGACGAGCGTCGCACCCCCATGCTCGTTCGACTGATTCAAGCGAGACGACTCCAGGAATCCGCCCCGCCGGGTCACCCAATCCACGATCTCGTCGCCGGCCTGCGCCACCTCGGCCACGGTGGCCCGCATCCGCCCATTCAGCACGATCCGCCGGCTTGGATCGGCCAGCTGCGCGTCCGGCAGGAGGGGAGCGTCGGGCTCGTGCTCGTCCACGCCTTCGACCGAATCGGGAGCGGGAGGCTGGTACTGGTACTCGTGTTCGTCCCACTCGGGCAGGAAGACGTTCGCCGATCCACCTGACGGAACGTTGGGAGCTTCGCGTGGGTCGCTGTAGAACCGCTGGACCGCGGCGGAGGACTCGCCTGGGCTCAGACGATCGTAGGCCGTGAGGCTTCGCGGATCCGCCGTGTTCCAGCGCAGGTAATCGCCGAGGGAAGGCGGCTCCGGCACCGGGTCCAACAGTGAGATGTCAGAGCGATCCGAAACCTCGTCAAGAACTTGTGTGTCCCTACCACCCGTGAACCAAGTTCGGATCGACCACCGAAGGTCCCGCGTCTGGTAGCCCGCCCACGCAGCCGTCCAGCGCGTGGTCGGGACGACGAGGAGCACGAAGGCCAGCGCGACGGCGGCGAGCTTGGCGTAGGCGCGCGGTCCAGCGACCCCGTTGGGGGCCGGAAGGAGCGCGCCGCGCAGGGCGCGCAAGCGGTCGGCGATGCGGGCACGGAGCGTCGGGTGAGCCACGGTCGCAGCCAGCAGGGCGTCCCGTCGCGCGGGATCGAGCGCCGCGCTCGGGGCGGTCGCCTCGCGATCCGCGTGGTACGCGGTCGCGAGTCCCGCGGCCAGGTCGTGGAGAGCGTCGATCTCGCGTGCAGCCTCCGGATCGGCCGCGACGGCGGCGGCGAGCGCCGTGCGATCGTCGTCGGTGAGCGCATCGTCCGCGCCGAGCGCCCACGCGGTCCAGCGGGGGTCGTCCGTCGGCGCGCCGAGCGGGGTGCCCGGCGCGGGCATTGCGCCGTCGTTGGGGGCGCGGTCGGGGTTGCGACCAGCGTCGCGGTCGCGGCCGGGTTCGCCGTGGTGCGTGGCGTCCGTCGCGTCGCGACGTGTATCGTCCGACGAGCCGTGGAGCGTGGCGTCGGCCGAACGAGGATCCGCCGGTGTGCTTTGCGGATTGCGGTCCGCGTCCGTGTTCGGGTTCGGGTTCGGGTTCGGGTTCGTCTTGTCGTTTTTTCGATCGTTGCGGGTGCCGCTCATCGGTTCACCTCCTCGTTCTGTGCGTCCGGGTTGGACGCGTCGGGTGTCGTCGAGGGGCGTTGGAGGACGTCCGTCTGGGCGTCCTGATTGGTGTGCGGTGTCGTCGGTGTTTCGGTTTCACCCATCGTCTCGCGGAGGCGTCGAAGCGCCATGTGCAGCAGGTAGCCGACGTTGGACACGGAGAGGCCGGTCACATCGGCCATCTCGCGGTAGCTGAGGCCTACGTCGAAGCGCAGGCGTAGCAGCTCTTGCTGTCGGTTGGGCAGGAGGTCGATCTCGGCCATCAGGCCCGCCCGCGCCGCGCCGTGTTCGGCGGCCCGTTCGGGCTGCGCTGGGGCGGGCGGTTCGAGGACCGCGGTGCTCGTCTTCATCGTTCGTTGCTCCTTACGCCATTCGTCGAGCGCAAGGCGGCGGCAGACGGTGAAAAGCCAGGGGGCGAGGCGGTCGGCTATGTCGGCGCGGTCCTGGTGGAGGAGCCGTAGAAACGTCTCCTGCACCACGTCGCGCGCCGATTCCAGATCGCGGGTGATCCGAAGCGCGTAGGCCACCAACGGCCGTTCCCATCGCGCGAGGACACCTTCAATCCAGGTTGGATCCGATCCGCTCGTCACCATGTCTCCCTCCGCCCGCGTCGCACGGGCTCGTCGTCATCGGGTCATCGAGCAGGGCGCATGCCGGTGTGGCTTCCGGATGCCGTCGCGAACGAGACATCGTGGACGTGCGCCCTTGAGCGCGCTCGATAGAGACAACGGGGAGCGCATGGTTTTCTTAGAACGGGAGGAGCGGCCTGGGAGAGGGTGGCGAATCTCCGCGGCAATGCATCTCTCCGAGCCGTCCGACCTTGCACCCGCTCGTGGCCGACCCCCTTGGCGAAGAGCGCAGGCATGTTGCCGTTCGCGATGCCCAAACCGTCGCGTATCAGGTCGCGAATCACGTCGCATGAGAGTAGACCGCGACGCCCATGCTGCTCGCCGACCGCATCGAGCGCGCCCACCGCCACCGCGCCTACGCCCCGATCGTCACCGAGACCGGGCAATGGTCGCTGCCGAAGACGTCGGGGTGGATGTCCGCGCCCTCGATGCGCTCGGCGAGCGTGGGGTCGGCGAACCAATAGTCGATGCGCCAGCCGACGTTTCGGGCGCGGCAGTTGCTGCGCATGGTCCACCACGAGTAGCGGTCGGGGACGTCGCCGTGGACGTGGCGGAAGGTGTCGATCCAGCCGGCTTCGACGAGCTCGTCCATCCAGGCGCGCTCCACGGGCAGGAAGCCGGTGGTCGCCGTGTTTTGCTTCGGGCGGGCCAGGTCGATCGGGTGGTGCGCCGTGTTCACGTCGCCGCCGAAGACGACCGGCGGGCCGTTGCCGCGCAGGCGCTCGACGTGGGCCAGGAAGGCCTCGTAGAAGTGCATCTTGAAGGGCACGCGGCGGTGGTCGTTGCCGCCGTTGGGGAAGTAGCAGTTGACGACCGTCAGATCCTTGAAGTGGGCCGTCATCGTGCGGCCCTCCGTATCGAGCTTCGGGACGCCGACGCCGTAGGTCACGGCCAGCGGTCGCTCGCGAGACAGGATGGCCGTGCCGCTGTAGCCCTTGCGCTGCCCGAGGTGCCACGTGGCGTGCCAACCCTCCGGCGCGCACAGTTCCGGCACGAGCTGCTCGGGCGCGGCGCGGGTCTCTTGCAGGCAGACGATGTCGGCTCCGCAGCCGGGCAGCCAGTCGAGGAAGCCCTTCTTGGCGCAGGCCCTGATGCCGTTGACGTTCCAGGAGATGAGGGTCGTTGTCATGGCCGCAACCATTGCACACGCTCTGCACGAATGCTATCTTCGATCACCCCCCTGGGGGGGAGGGTGCCGGGCCCGGCACCGCCCAATTGCAATAGAGACGTTCGATAGCCGTAGCCGCCCCACCGGCGCGCTCTTGCGAACCGACGCGCACTAGGAGCGATGTATGGCTGAACCACGCATTCCGGGGCGGATCACCGCTCGGTCGACGATCGCTGCGCTTGGCTGTGCCCTTGTGATTGGGGGCTGCGGGATGACCGATGGGAACGCTTCGGATGAACCGGTCGACGAGACGCCGGGCTTTTTCGAAGGCCTGTTTAACGGATCCGATAGCGAAGCTGCCGATTCGGCGCTCGACGAGGCCATCGCGGCGGCCGAGGAC
>JAJCYU010000288.1 GCA_029262755.1 Anaerolineae bacterium | reverse complement strand
TGCCCACCGAGCGGGTTACGTTTGAAAACGCCGAAGGTCACGAGCTCGCCGGACGCCTCCATCTGCCGGAAGACGGGCCGCCATCGGCCTACGCCTTGTTCGCGCATTGCTTCACGTGCACGAAAAATCTGCGCGCGGTCGGCCACATTTCGCGTCTGCTTGCGGCACGCGGCATCGCGGTGCTGCGTTTCGACTTCACCGGCCTGGGTGAGAGCGAGGGGGAGTTCGGCCGCACCGGCTTTTCGAGCAACGTGTCCGATCTTGTCACCGCCGCGCAGTTCCTTGCGGACCGGTGGCAGAGCCCTTCGCTCCTGGTCGGGCACTCCTTGGGCGGCGCCGCCGTTCTGCGCGCCGCGGCGCAGATAGAGAGCGTCCGTGCGGTGGCGACCATCGGCGCGCCCGCCAGTCCGGATCACGTGCTGCAGCACCTCGGCGACGCGGTCGATGCCGTGGATCAGTCCGGTGCCGCGGAGGTGTCGATCGGCGGCCGGCCGTTCACGTTGCACAAAGACTTTCTCGACGACATCCGCGAATCGGCGATGGACGCCGCCGTAGCGGGCCTCGATGTACCGCTGCTTGTCTTTCACGCCCCGTTGGACAACATCGTCGGCATCGAGAACGCGCAGCGCATACTCGAAGGCGCACGCCATCCCAAGAGCTTCATCGCCCTGGACGGCGCCGATCATCTGCTGAGCGATGAGGCCGATGCGCTGTACTGCGCACAGATGCTCGCTTGTTGGGCGGAGCGCTACGTGGTCGACGAGCCGGCGTCCGAAGCCGCGTCGCTTGTCGCCGGCGAGCGCGTCGCTGCGCGCATCGGCCGCAGCGGCTTCCGCACCGAGATCGTGGCCAACGGCCACCGCTCGATCGCCGACGAGCCGTTGGCGGTCGGGGGCGGAAACCTGGGCCCCACGCCCTACGGTCTGCTGCTCGCCGGCCTCGGCGCCTGCACGGTGATGACGCTGCGCATGTACGCCGACCGCAAGGGTTGGCCGCTCGAATCCGCCACGGTCCTGCTGAGCCACGAAAAGATCCACGCGCGCGACTGCGCCGAATGTGAGACCAAGAGCGGCCGCGTCGACCGCATTGAGCGCACGTTGCAGCTCGAAGGCGCGCTCGACCCGGAACAACTCGCCCGCCTGCTCGACATCGCGAACAAATGCCCCGTCCACCGTACGTTGGAGAGCGAGACGATCGTCCACACTGTGTTGGACGAGGCCGATGGCTAGCGCCCTGCGCCCTACGGATCCCGCGAAGAAGGACGCGGAGAAATCGGGCGATAGCGAACCGGTCGTCACGGCTCCCAAACCGTTTCCGACGCCGTCCGATCCACAGGCGACCGCCGATCCACACCCAACTGCGCTCACGCCGCTCGAGCCTGCGGTTCGGGCGCGCGCGATCTCCCGCGTGCTCTGGATCACGCTCGGTCTCAACCTCGGCGCGGCGGCGGTGAAGCTCGCGGCCGGTGCGCTGAGCGGCAGCCTTGCGCTGCTCGCCGGCGGCATCGATGCGGCCTTCGACGGGCTGGCCAACATCGCCGCCTTGATCGCCACCCGCATCGCGGCCCGCCCACCGGACGATGACCACCCCTACGGCCACCGCAAGGTCGAAACGCTCGTCGCCGTCGGGATCGCGGGGCTGTTGCTGCTCACGTGCGGGCGGTTGGGATGGGAGGCCGTGCTTCGCTTGGCCGCCATGGCCCCCGGAACCGCCGGCCCCTTGGCCGGCTTGGTCGAAGCGCCGGTCGTGCCGCGGATCGGCGCAATTGCCCTCGGTGCGCCGCTCGTCGCGTTCGTGCTCAACATCACGGCTTCGATGTACGAGAGCCGGCGCGGCCGCGAGTTGGGCAGCGAGCTCTTGGAGGCCGATGCCAGCCATACGCGCGCCGATGCGCTCATCTCGCTGGTGTTGATCGTCGGCCTGCTCGCGATTCGCGCCGGCTGGACGCTCGTCGATCCGTTGCTCGCGCTCGCCGTGGCCGCCTACGTCGCACGCGTCGGCTGGCACATCGTGCGCGACACGGGCGCGGTGCTGGCCGATGCCGCGGTACTCGATCCGGCCGCGGTAAGGCAGATCGCGGGCGATGTGGCGGGCGTGGCGGGCACGCACAAGGTTCGCAGCCGCGGCACGGCCGACGCCGTTGCCGTCGATCTGCACGTTCAAGTGGATCCGCACCTTGGCATCGGCCGCGCCCACGCGATCGGGCACGCCGTGCAAGACCGACTGCGCGGCGCCTTCCCCGCGGCCCGCGATGTCGTGGTGCACGTCGAGCCCGAGTGGGCGCTGGCCGAAGGCGCCGTCGGGCGGCGCGTCCGCCTTGCGCTCGCGGACTTCGACGTCGAGGCGCATGAGATCGTCGTCCACGAGAGCGCCTCGGGCTACGTGGAAGTCGCGCTGCACTTGGAGTTGGATCCTGGATTGACCCTTGCGCAGGCTCACGCCGTTGCCGACTCCGTCGAGGCTGCCGTGCGCAGAACCGCGCCGAGCGTCGATCGCGTGGTCAGCCACCTCGAGCCGCGGCACGGTAAGACGGTTGCGGTCCGTGCGGCCGGCGAACGGGACTGGCCGGCCCTCGTTGCAGAGCACGTCGCGGCGATCGACGGCCTGTGGAACGGACATGACGTCGAGGCCGTACGCACGAGCTCCGACGTTCGCCTCTCGACCCACGTTTATGCCCGCGGTGATCTCTCGTTGGGCGCGGCGCACTCCCTCGCCGAGCGGCTCGAGCATCGGCTCCGCGCCGCGGCCCCCGAGCTCGAGCGCGTGACGATCCACCTCGAGCCAGGGGTGGCCGAGGGTTGACGCGGCTGCTACGCTCGCAGCGTCAGATTTTCTTGCACATACGGTCGGGGAGTCGCGCGCCGCATCTCCTAGAAGCGCGTCCCATCGACTCGTATATACATGTCCGTCTATTCTTGGGCTCTGGCCCTTGCATTCTTGGGCCCATTTCGGCACCCGTAGCTGTAGCAATCTGCACAATCACACGTCCCACACCTTGAGGAGTCCTGCCCGATGAGCAACGACAGCATGCCCGCCGGCCAGCCGGTTTGGATCGACCTGACCGTCGAAGATGCCCCTGCCCTCCGTGATTTTTACTCGGAGGTGATCGGCTGGGAGGTCGGCGAGGCCGACATGGATGGCTACGAAGACTACCTGATGGCACCGCCGGGCACGGGCGAAGCCGTCGCCGGGATCGTCCACCACCGCGGTCCCAACCTGGGCATGCCCGCGCAGTGGATGATGTACGTCACGGTCGATGATCTCGCGGCGTCCGCGGCGCGCGCCGTCAACTTGGGCGGCGAAATCGTGTCCGACCGTACGCCCCACGGCTTCATCGTGATCAAGGATCCCGCCGGCGCCGTGATGGCGCTCGCCGAGATGGTGGAAGGCGGCGATGACGCCGATGGCATCGA
Organism: Anaerolineae bacterium; assembly: GCA_029262755.1. Classification (GTDB taxonomy): domain Bacteria; phylum Chloroflexota; class Anaerolineae; order Epilineales; family Epilineaceae; genus JAJCYU01. Next base: position 11,995 of record JAJCYU010000288.1, on the reverse strand, counting down.
TCTCGACCTCGAGATGGAAGAATCGGAGAGCTGATCCCGTCCGACCGGGGGGCGGTCATCGTCCCCCGGTCGCATTCCTACCCGCCAGCGTTTCCCCCGCCCCCGGACAAGAACCTATGCGCCTCATGCAGCCCGTTCCCACGACCCCATCCGACGGCCTGCCGGGCTCACCGGAAGGCGCCGGCGATGTCGGTGCGTCGCTCGACCTAGCCGTCAACACGCTCGATAGCATGGTGGAGGGCGTGGTCGCGCGGTTGCCGCAGTTCGCCGTTGCGCTGGGTGCGCTCGTCGCATTCTGGTTCTTGGCGGGTCTCGCGCGTCGCGTCATGGCCGGCGCAATCAATCGCGCCGGCCTGTCGACAGGCGCGCAGGTGCTCTACAGCCGCCTGACACGCTGGTTCGTGCTGTTGGTGGGCGGGCTGGTCGCCATGACCATCGTGTCGCCTTCCATGAACTTCGGCCAGATCGTGGGCGCCCTTGGCGTGGGCAGCGTCGCGATCGGGTTCGCATTCCGTGACATCCTCGAGAACTTCATCGCCGGCCTGCTCCTTCTGGCCCAGGAGCCCTTCCGCATCGGCGACCAGATCGTCATCGACGGCCATGAGGGTACGGTCGTCGCCATCGAGACCCGTGCCACGCGCATAAAGACCTATGACAACCGCCTCGTGGTCATCCCGAACGCCTACATCTTCACGAAGGCCGTGACGATCAACACCGCCCATCCGGTCCGTCGATCGCAATTCGACGTCGGGATCGGCTACGAGGACGACCGCGAGGCGGGGGCCGCGCTCCTGCTGGAGACCGTGCGCGGCATCGAGGGCGTCCTGGAAGAGCCGGCGCCCGATGTGCTGACCACCGAGCTGGCTGACTCGGCCGTGGTCCTGCGCGCCCGTTGGTGGACCGACGCCCAGCGCGGCTCCCTCGTGCACACCCAGAGCCGAGTCGTTGCCGCGATCAAGGAAGCCCTCGACGCGAACGGCTTCGATATGCCCTTCCCCGTGCGCACCGTGTACATGCATCGCGCACCGGACGAGCCGGCGGACGAGGCAGCGGACGAAACGTAGGGCAACCGATTCCCGCTCAGAGCGCCCCGAGCCCGCGCTCGAGATCCTCGAGCACGTCGCGTGCGGCTTCCAGGCCGCAGGAGAGGCGCAGTACGCCGTCGGTGATGCCTGCAGCGGCGCGTACTTCGGCCCCGACCCCGCGATGGGATGTCGTGGCCGGGTAGGAGAGCGTCGTGGTCACATCCGCAAGGCTCGGTGCGAGCCGGATCAAGCGCACACCACCCAAGAAGCGCTCCACCGCGGGCCTACCCCCTGCGAGCTCGAAGCTGACCATGCCCCCGAAGTTGGGCGCGGGGTCCGACGCATCCGAGCGCGGCGTACCGGGTGATCCGCCGTCCGTTGCCCGTGCCGGCGGCCCACCGCCCAGCATGCGCACCGCTGCGGCATGCGTGCCGTGCGTGGCCAGTCCTGGATACCACACACGCGTGACCTCCGGTCGGCCATCCAGCCACGCGGCCGCCGCGGCGCCGTTGGCTCCGTGGCGCTCCATCCGCAGGTGGAGGGTACGCATGCCGCGCAGCGCCAGCCACGCCGCGGTCGGGTCGGCGCTTGCGCCCAGGGTGGCCATCGTGTTGTGCACGGAGGCCATGGTTTCCGCCGTACCCGCCGCGACGCCGAGGATGAGGTCGCCGTGGCCACCCAGGTACTTCGTAGCGCTATGGATGACGATATCCGCGCCATGCGACAAGGGCCGGCACAACGCCGGCGTCGCGAACGTCGCGTCGACCACCAGCAGTGCGCCCACGGCGTGCGCCGCGACGGCCAAGGCATCGAGGTCCGCCACCTCGAGCATCGGGTTGGCGACGAGCTCCGTATAGACCATGCGGGTATCGGCCGGCAGTGCGCCGCCCGCGGCAACCAGCTTCGCTATTGCCGGCCCGGACCGGTGCTCGACCTGGACCCCCGCAGGACCTAGATGCTCGTCCATCAGGCGACGCGTCACGCCGTAGAGCGCGTCCGTCGTCACGACGCGGTCACCCGCGGCGCACAGCCCCAGGAGCACGGAACCGATGGCGCCCATGCCGCTGGCCGCCGCAACGGCGCGTACGGCGCACTCCAGCGCCGCGACGGCGCGCTCGAAGGCATCGACCGTCGGGTTCGCGTTGCGCGCATAGGCCCAGTGGTCTTCGGCGCCGGTGATGGCTCCCTCCAACGCGTCGAGATCGCCAGGCGCGAAGACGGACGCACGCACGATCGGCGGCGAGAGGGGCGGCGTCTTCATGCCCAGGTTCAGCTCGCCGGCATGCGTGCACGCCGCATCGAAGGAGGGGAAGGCGGCGTCGCCACCGAATGGTGGAAGATGATCACCCGGCGCGGGATGCAGGGACATGGGGCACTCCAGCGGGAACGAACGAATCGCGGCGACGGTGGGTCGTGAGGTTCGTCGCGATGAGCGCGGGTTGCAAGTTGGAGTCGAACGCCCGCGTGCGCTGTTTCGTGGTAGCGATTCGGCAAACGGCGACCGTCGCGACTAGGTCGATAAACCGGTGATGCCGCCAACACGATCCGCCATGCCGATCGAATGGGCACTTCCTCGGCCTACACGACTTGTCGACCGGCGGGCCTACGCAACCTGCACACCTACCCAGCCCCGCCGCCTACTCGGCCTGCACCCCTACTCGGCCTGCACGTCGCCTTCGGGCTCGATGGCGACCAGCAGCCCCTCAGGCCCGCCGGTATCGAGTTGTACCAGCAGCGTGCCCTCGTTCAGGGCTTGGGGCGGGGCGAGTGCTCGGCCGCCGCTGACCCGTGCGCCACCCGCGAAGACGCGCGTGGCTTCGCCGGTGAGCAGGTCCAGCCGCAACACGTCACTCGAAGCGGTGACGAGCCGCGGCGCGGGCCCGGTCAGGCCGCGTGTGCGCAACAGGCTGGGCAGGCGGGGGTCGACGTGGTCGATGCGGCGATCCCAGACGAGGCCGCCCGAGGCATCGAGCCGCAGCAGTCTGCGATTGGCAACACCGCGGTGGGTCACGAGCGCGCCGCCATCGGCCAGCGTAAGGATCTGGCCTTCGTCGAGCACGCCGCGGGGCAAGGGGTGGCGGCGCACGACGTCGGGGCCGTCGAGCCGCGCGGACCACACGCCCTCGGCGTGAAGCACGAACGCGCGGTTGCCGGCCACGGCCGGCCGACCGGGTAGCGGCAGCGCGACGATACGCAGGCCGCCGCCGGGTCCTTCGGCGGGCACGGTCTCGCGACGGACGGAGCCGCTCTGCTCGGGGGTGGTGAGCACGATCCAACCGTCCGCGAGCGCGTGGCCATCGACCGGTGGCAGACCGGCGACGGACCATCCGACGCGCCCGTCCGGCCAGAAGCCGCGTAAGATCTCTCCGGCCTGGACGGCGACACCGCCGCCGGGGCCCGGCAGGGCGATGATGGTCGGGCTCGCGCCGCGACCGGCGTCGTCCGCCCATAGCACGCTCGGCGCGCCGGCGCGGCCCGCGCGCGCTGTGATCCACCCGTCCAGCGCCGCGGGATCGTCGCCCGTCGTCCCGCCGAGCGCCAACGCGGCAACGCTGCCGAGTCGGTCGAGCAGGTACAGCGTATCGCCGTCGGCATCCAGGACGGCGTCCGCCAAGGGCCGGGCGACGGTGATCGTCCAGCGCTCGGTGCCGTCGGCGGCATCCAAGCCGATCAACCGTCGCACATCGGGCTGGATCACGATGGTACCGTCCGCCGCCGGTCCCAACGCGGCTCGCAGCGGCTCGGTTACGGTACGCGTCCAGGCGACGCCCGGCGTCGTTCGGATGCGCTGCGTCCAGATGAACAACGAGGGCGGGTGCCAACCCGCGAGCGCGGGGTCAACCGACCAATAGCCGGGGCCGGGCTCGTTGGGCATGTGGTCGCGGATCTCGAAGTGCAGGTGGGGCGAGGTGCGTGGGTTCCCGATGCGTGCCAGCATCGCGCCGCGCGCGACACACGAGCCGACCGGCAGCGTCACGCTCGGCGGGTCGAGATGGCCGTAGAAGGACAGGACCGTATCGCCGTCTTCGAAGGCATGGCGGACGATCATCACGCCCTGATCGCGGCCCCAGCCGAGCGGAGCCGAATAGATCACCTGGCCGTGCCCAATCGTGTACACGGGCTTGCCGAGGTTGCGCCCACCGCGCAGGCCCCAATCTTCGCCCGCGTGGTACTTGCCACCGTAGCGCCGGCTCTTGATGCCGTAGGGCCAGCGCACGCCCGAGCCGAGACCGTCCGGTGGCTCGAGCGGCGCGTCCAACGTGTCGACGATGCCGCACGGTGCGCCCGCACCGGGAACCGGGGCGACGTCGCGCGGCTTCGCGGCGGCGTCCACGATGAGCAAGGGAGGGACGGTCGCGGTGGCCGTGGGCGCCGGTGTGGACGACGCCGGAAGCTCGGCCACGGGGGCCGGATCGCCGCCCGGCGAGCAGGCGCCGAGCATCGTGCCTGCAAGCACGAGCCCCAAGAAAATCGAGCATCGAGCGCTGTAGGACGTGCCGCTGTGGCCTTGCGATTGATCGTTCACGTCGACCATTGTACGACCGACGGCCGGTCCCCTGCATTCCTCAGGCATTGCTCATCAGGTGGCGCGCGTCATTGAAACGCACGTGAGCGGTCGTCCCGAGCACCGTACGCGATCCCTCGCACCCCGAGCGCCCCTGCTCCTCAGCGCCTCTGTGCCTCAGCGGCCCTACCTCCTGTGCCCCCGTATCCCCGTGCGATCACCGCGTGCCTGTGACCGGTAGCCCCAACCGCGGATCGGCGTCACGGAAGCCGTTCGCAGTGCTGGGTGCGGCCACGTGCGCATCGGCCATGCCCGGCCCCGCGTCCCGCGGCCACGCCGCCGGCGCGCGCACGATCGCGACACGGGTCTCGGGTGGCACGACCACCGGGGCCCACACGCCGCGCATGCCGTCGCCGAGGGCAGGACGATGGCCCGCGAAGGCGTAGGGGTTGCCAAGCTCCCATGGCTCCGCCCAGCCGCCCGCGGCATCCGGCTGCAGCCACCGACCGAGGGCCGGATCGTAGAGACGGCCGCTCTCGTGGCGATACAGACCGGTCTCCGGATCGACCGGCATGCCGGCGAAGCGGTGGGCGATATCGCCCGGCAGCAATTCGCCCCGCGGTTCGCCCCACGGGCCCACCGACGCCCGACCGATGAGCTCCATGCGCGGGATCTCTCGTTCTTCGTCGTCCAGCTCGACACGGCGGGCGGTCAAAGCCAATAAGTCGCCGCGCGGGTCTAGGTGGACCAAGAAGCGATCGTCGGCCACACCGTCGCCGTCGAGCACGACATCGATGGCGCTCAGTGCGGCGCGCTCATCGTGGTCGAGGCCTGAACCATAGGCGTGGACACGCGGCGCCCCGGAGCTGCGCCCGTAGTAGTAGCGCCGCAGCATGCGCAAGCGTTGTCCGTCCCGATCCTCGACCACGTCTCGGGCGTCATTGAGGTGCACGATGTCGCGCGGGACGCCGTCCACGTCATAGATGATGCGGCCCGCGAGTCTGCCGAACGCGTCGTAGCGATAGCGCGCGACGCGGGCGCCGTCTGCCGCTCGGTCTACCGCGACGAGACGGTCCGCATAGTCCCAGTGGTACGTGAAGCGATTGTCGCGCACGACGTTGCCGTTGTCGTCATGGGCGCGCGCCAGACCGTCGACCGCGACGTAGGCGTGCACACCGTCTGCTTGCCACGGGGCGTCGCCGACGGACACGCGATTGCCGGCGCCGTCCAGGCGGAGCGGCTCGAAGGGCCCCGACGCGTCCCCGCTTGGCGCGATGCCGGTCACGCGGCCAAGGCTGTCATATGCAAAGGCCGTTCCCGTGCCGCCGCCGGGTCGTGAGCCGCGGGTCGCGACGAGCCCTCCTACTTCGAAGGTCCGCGAGACCGCCAGTACCGGCGTGCCGGCGGGCCCGCGTGTATCCACGGCCACGACCCGGCCGATGGGGTCAAGACCCGCGAGTCGCTGTGCTTCGGCGTCCGGCACCAAATCGGGCAGCAACAGGGTGGCGCGGCTTCCGTCGGATCGGAGTGCTTCCGCCACGAGCGGACCAAACCACGCGTAGCGCACCAAGGGTGGCTCGTTGGACGCGGTGCCGACCAGCTCACGCTCCTCGAGACGACCGAGCCGGTCCCTGCGATCGCGCAGCCGCGTGCCGTCCGGGTGGACCAGGCCGATCCGCGTGCCGCGCCCCGCGAACTCGCGGCTAAGAATGAGATCGCCGGCGCGCTCTTCGACGACCCGGCCGATCGTGTCGCGGGCCAGGTTCACGACCATGCGCCGTGCGGGCGCGCCCGCGACATCGCCGGGTTGTTCGGCCACCGCCGAGGTCAGGCGGTCAAGACCGTCCCACTCGTAGCGAACGGTTCGGGTGCCGGTGACCGCCCACGTCACCTCGCCGCGTCGGGCGCCGCCCGCGGGATGGGGCAGTTCGGATGTGCCGGGCGTGATTTGCAACCGCGTCGCGCGACCGAGTACATCGAGCACGCGCTCGACACGCGTGCCGTTGGCGTCGACCGAGGCGCGAAGTACGCCGTCGGGATCCCAGGTGTAGGCGAGGCGACCGCCGTCGGCGCGGACGGTCCCCACGTGGCGACCGTGGACGTCGTAGCTGCGCTGGGTGACGTTGCCACGGGCGGCGTCGAAGGGGCGTTCGATCCAGCCGGGCGTGTCATTGTCGTCGCCGGTCGTCGTCCCGTCGTCCGCCTGGGCGACGAGCCGGCCATTCGGATCCCAGGCAAAGTCCACCGCGACCCGCCCGTCCCGGTTTGGTTCTTGTCCAGCTTCCAAGGGGCCGGACGCGGTGCCGTCCGCACGCAGCCAACGCATCTCGCCTACGCGCCGACCGGCCGCGTCCCAGGCGAACGCCGTTTCGTTGCCCGGACGGGTCAGGCGCGCGGTGGGCAGCAGCTCGCCGCTTGTCGTCCGCAGGCTCGTGAGCTGGCCGAGGGGATCGGCGATGCGCTGCGCGTCCGCACCGTCGTGCCGCGCATCGTAAATCCCGACCAATCGGTCGAGGCTGTCCCAAGACCAGCGGACCGCCTCGCCCAGCCCGTCCACGGCGCGCACAGGCCGGCCCAATGCGTCGTAGGTGAGCGCGGTGATGCGCGAGAGCTCCGTCTCCGGCATTCGGCCGAGGACGAGGTCACGTGGCCGGGGTGTCCAGCGCTCGGCGTGTGTGCGAAGCAGGCCGGCGCCGTCCCACGCCCAGCGTCGCTCTCCGCCCTCCGCGTCCTCCTTGCGCACGAGGCGATGCAGGCCGTCGTGTGCGTACGCGGTGACGGCGCCGTCGTCCAGGACCACGTGGCTTGCCCTGCTCGCCCGATCGTAATGCCAATGGGTGCTGATCCAACCGTCGCCCGGTGTTCCGAGCGGCCCGTCGCGCAGCGCGGGTGCCCGTACGTAGAGCACGTCCGTATAGCTGCCCAGCCAGTCTCGGCGGGCGATCAGCCGGCCGAGCTCATCGTGGTCGAAGCGGCTGCGTTCAAGCAAGGCCTGGTTCATGCGGGCATGAACGAAGGGCGGATCGAAGGTTGCCGCCGCGTTCGTCAGCGGGCTCGGCCCCCCGGACGGACCGTAGCGCGAGGTGGTGACGAGCCGGCCTTCGGGGTCGTGCTCGCGCAGTTCCTGCCCGCCCGCGGCGTCGATCACGCTGATCAAACGGTCGAATCCATCGTAGGCGTAGTGCGTGGATTCCGGCCGCCCGTCGCCGTTGCGATCCACCGCATGCGTGTGGAGCCGCGCGTTGCCGTTTCCGTCGTAGCGCCAATCTTCCGTGACCGGTAGAGCGGCCGGATCGGCATTGATCGCCGCCACGACGGAGGCGGAGAGCCATCCGTGCCCGGCCCGCTGCGCGAATCCGTCCGGGAGGCCGCCCGTGGTCACCCGCGCGGGCCGGTCGAGTGGGTCGTAGACCCACGCCGTCACTGCCGCAGGCTGACGCAGCGGATCCGTGTCGGCTAGTGTGGCGATGGGGCTGCGCAGGAGGATCGCATTGCCCGCCCGGTCGTAGCTCAGCCGCGCGACCATATCTTGCGGTGGCTCGGCGCGCATCCGCCTGCGCTCCTCGACCACCCTTCCGAGAGGGTCATAGTCCCGTTGATCGACGACGGTGATCGGAGCCAGGACCTCCGGTGCATAGTCGGTCGGCGCACCGAAGTGATCGACCTCTCGCCGGACCGGCAGTCCGTCCGCGTTGCGCCAGAACCGGATCTGGTGCGCGTATGCGGTCATGGCCTCGCATTCGGGTAGGGCAGCGTCGACGCATCCCGACCAATTGGGCGGCGCGGCGCCCTGTTCGGATCGCGCGATCGCCTCGCTCACATCCAACGCGCGGATCATGACTTGGACGCCGCCCGCGGCGTCCAAGCGCCGTTCGTGGGCCACGCCGCGGCCGTCTACCCAGCGACGAGGCCGGCCGATCCGGTCGTAGCCGAAGCTCTCGCGCACCGCGAGGTAGTCACCGCCCTCCCCTCCATTGCGTGGCAGGGCGATAGGGGTCGGGCCTTGCGCCATCGCCGCGGCTTGTGCGGCGTGCGAACCGCCGGCCCCCGTGGCACCGTCCGCGGCATCGGCGGATTCGAGCGTCGTCGGCGCCTCGTTCTCCGTGTAGGGCAGGAAGATGGTCGAACCGTCCCCCACGGTCGGCGTCGGCCCGCCGATCGGTGGGGTGAGGCTCGCCTGCGGAGTTGCGCTTGCCGCGGGCGTAGTCGGCGACGGCCCGCCCGGGGTGGGGGTGGCGCCCGGCGTTGCGCTCGTCTCGGGCGTCGCGCTCGCATCCGGCGTGGGGCTTGCGGGCGCGACCGTCGCTGTGGGCGCGGGGACCGTAGCGGTGTCGGTGGGGCCTGCGGTCGCGGTCGGCGGCGGCACGGTGGCCGGCGGCGACGGCGAGGCCGTGGGGCTCGGACCGGGCGGCGCCTCGGGATCGGCGTCGCGCACGCGGGCGGCGGGCAGGCCGAGCGGCGCATTGCCGCGGCCGTCGAGGTGATCCCGTCCGTCGCCCTCCGGGTCGTTTTCCGGCATGAACTCGATCCGGGTGCGATTGCCCTCGGGGTCCGTCCACGCCACCGGTCGGCCGACGTCGTCCCACACGATGCGGCTCTCCACGACCTGCCGTGCTTCGCCGTAGCGGGCGGCCCACGGGTCGTCCTCGCGCAGCGCGACGTCCGGCCAGCGCACGACGACGGCGTCGCCCGCGCGCGCATCGATCCGGCCGTCGCCGTTGACATCGCCCAGATCCAGCTCCATGCCGGCCGCATCCAGCCGCTGTCGCATCTCCGGCGGCGAAAGACCCGCCTCGGCGGCCAGGGCGAAGACATCCATCCCCTCCTGGTAATCCAAGGTGCGCGTGATGCTATAGCGTCCGGGACTCATCGACGCGCCGACGCTCGGCGAGAAATCCGGGTCGTGGCCTCGGGGAAAGGTGACGCCGACGACCCGCCGGTACACCGGATCGTAGGTCCAGGTCGTGGTCACGACCGACTGGCTGCCCCCGCGCACCCCATCAGCGTGGTGGCTCTGGCGCACGACATCGCCGGCGGCCAGCGTGTCCAGACCCTCCGCATAGCCCCAACGCAGGCTGTTGCCTTCCGGCCGATGCACGGCGAGCACCTGTCCGAGCGCGCCGTACTCGTAGCGCGTGATCCAATGCTCGGGTGCTTCGGGGTCGAGGTCACGATCGGCGTGGACCTTGCGCCACACCATGCGCCCGTCCGGGTCGAGCCCGTAGTCGACGCGTCGGCCGTTCTCGTCGAGCACACCCATCACGGAATCCGCGCCGTCCTCGCCGGGGCCGCGCGTGTAGCGGATTGTGCCGCCACCCGGTCGGGCCGCGTCCTCGGGGCCGAAGGTGAAGGCAACAAGACGGCCCCCAGGGCTCCAGTCCAGGCGCGCACGGGTCGGCAACAGGCCGAATTCGTCGAAGGCCGGCTCCGAAACGCGGCGCAGGCGATGGATGCCGGCGCCGTCGGCAAACGCGTCGTATTCGTAGCGCCGCACGATGGGCTGTTCGAACGCGCCGGGACCCGCCGCACTGCGCGGCCCGATGACCCCCGTGAGACGGCGCTGTGCATCGTACTCATAGCGTACGATACGCCCCGCATGGTCTTCGACTTCCGCCAGCAGGGGCACCGGCAATTCCACGCCCCAGCGCAGCGTCATGGTGCGGCCGAAGGTGTCCTCGATGGCCACCAGACGACTCGAGCCGTCATAGCGGAAGGTCATCGTGTTGCCGTGGCGATCGGCCAAGGTCGATAGCCGCGCCACACCCTGACCGTCCGGCGGCAGATAGCGCGCGACGACTCCGCGCCGATCGCGCTCCACCAGGCCACCATCGTCGCTCGCGACCAGGGTCGTGTGGAAGCCGGGCGGTGAGCGCCACGTCGTCGCGGCGCCGGGGATGACGGCATAGCGGTCGACGCGTCCGTAGCCGTCCAGCCGCAGCCAATCGCCGCTCTCGATGGGAAAGAGTCCGGGGTCGATCGTGCCTAGATTCGTGTCATCCACCCGCACCATGCGTCGTTCGAAGGACAGGCTCCAGCCGTGGCCGAGCGCGCCTTGGATGGCCGCGCCGCCCCGCCAACGCCGTTCGAGCCGCCAATCGAAGCCGCGCCCGCCCACCACAAGGTCCACCGCGTGCACGTAGGGCTCGCCGCTGTGGAGGAAGACCCCGACGCGGTCCCCCGTTTCACCTGGGCCGCGCAGGCCCGTGTCGCGAGCGAGCGCCTCGTCGCGTACCAGCGTGCGCGGATCGGGCGCTGCGAACGGGTGAGCACCGCCTACGCCGGCTGCCACCTCCGTGGCGGAAGGGGATGACGGCTCCCACGCGCCGCAGGGTTCGGCGCAGGGCCGCGCGGTCGCGACAGGTGTCGCAAGGACCAACGCGTCGAGCTCCGGTCGCTGGGCGGCGGGATCGCCAAGCCAAGGCTCGAGCAACGGTCGCCCCCACGGGTCGGGCCCACCGGGTAGACCCGGCACGCCCTCTGCCAGCCACGCAGGCAAGGGGGGTAGCTCGGAGACGATGTCGATGCCGCGATGGCGGGGCACGTCCATCTCGCTGCCGGTCGCGGGCACGCCGGGCGGCTCCTGCGGCAGGCGGAAGCGCGGCACGAGGCCCGGCGCATCGGGGCCGGGCGTTTCCGTGGGTGCACCCAACGTTGCCGTCGCGCGCGGCGTCGCGGTCGGGCGCGGCGTGAACGTGGCGGTCGGCGTCGGCGACGGCCCGGCCGTGTTCGTCGGCGACGGGGTGATCGACGGTGTCGCGGTCCGGGTGGGCGTCGGCGTGATGGAGGGCGTGAGCGTCACGGTCGCGGTCGCCGTCGGCGTCACGCTGGGCGTGGCGGACGGGCGCGGGGTGCGCGATGCGGTCGGGCTCTCGGACGGCCCTGCGGTGGGCGACGGAGTGACGCTGGCGGTGGGCGTCGCGCTGGCCGGGGGCGCCGTCGGCGTCTGCGTGGCCGGTGGCGGTGTGGCCGTCGGCGTAGGGATCGGCGTGCGCGTCGCGGTCGACGTCGCCGTGGGACCGGGCGTATGCGTTGCCGTCGGAGGCGGTGTCGGCGATGGTGTCGAGGTGCTGGTGGACGTACTGGTGGCGGTCGCGCTCGGCGGCGGTGCCGTTGGGCTCGTCGTGGGAACCGCGGAGGTCGCCGTCGCCGTGCCGGTTCCGACGGCGGTTGGTCCGGTGGTCGGGGTGGCGCCGGGCGGGGTGGCGGTGGCCGGCGAAGTACCGGTCGGCGTAGCGCCAGGAGGCGAGGTGCTCGGCGGCGTAGCGCTCGGCGGTGAAGCCGCGGACCCGTCGTCGATCAGAAGGTCGAGTCGTTGCAACGGCGGCGCCGTGCGCAGGATCGAGGACATGTGGCAGCAGATCGACGAAATCGTCGAGCGCAACCTCAAGGGCGAGTCCGATTTCGAGGTTCCCGAGGACATGTTCGCCGAGCCGGAAGGCGGCGACGCCGACACCGGGACGACGGA
>JAJCYU010000287.1 GCA_029262755.1 Anaerolineae bacterium | reverse complement strand
GGCACAGGAACCAGATCTCGCGCGCCTTCTTCTGGCCGATGATCGATGCCAGGTAGCTAGAGCCGAAGCCACCGTCGAAGCTGCCGACCTTGGGACCGGTCTGACCGAAAATCGCGTTGTCCGCCGCGATCGTCAGGTCGCAGACCACGTGCAGCACGTGTCCACCGCCGATCGCGTAGCCGGCGACCATGGCCACAACGGGCTTCGGCAGGCGACGGATGCGCATCTGCAGATCGAGCACGTTGAGACGGGGTACACCACCGGAATCGACGTAGCCGCCCTGACCGCGGACGCGCTGATCGCCGCCGGAGCAGAAGGCCAGCGGGCCTTCGCCGGTCAGGATCACGACGCCGACCTCCGGGTCGTCACGCGCCAGATCAAAGGCCTCGATCATCTCCTTGACCGTTTTTGGCCGGAAGGCGTTGCGCACCTCAGGCCGATTGATCGTGACCTTGGCGATCCCTTCGGCCTTCTCGTAGCGAATGTCCTCAAACTCTTGAACGCTCTGCCAGTCCACGACGCTCACCGGCGTCTCCTCATCAGCGGGTTGGGATGTGCAATCGGCGGGCCCCTTCCAGCGGGACCGACCGGCCTTTATCGTAGCCCGAGCCCTCCGGAGCCGGAAGCTTCGCAAGGCGGTTCCGTCCGGCGGCGGTCGAGCCAGGCACGCACGTGGCGAGCCAACGCCGTGGGCGCCTCGAGCTGCACCGCGTGCCCCGCGTCGGGCACCGTACGATGTTCCGCATCGGGGATGCGTGCGGCCATGGCGGCATGGAGACGCACGTAGCGCTCGTCCTCTGCCCCCGCGACCAACAAACATGGCGGCCGCAGCAGGTCCAGCGCGTCGCCGAGAGGCGGCATCACGCCTTGGCCCGCCTTGCGCAAGCTCGCGGCGAGCGCGGCGGGATCGTTTGCCATGCGCTGTGCGCGCATCTGCGCTGCGTGCTCCGGACCCAGTCGCGCTTGACCTGCGAACAGCGGCAGCGCCTCCCAGCGGGCCACGAAGGCCGCCAGCCCGTCGCGCTCGATCGAATCCGCGAGCGCGTGGTCCGCAGCGGCGCGCTCCGCACGCTGCCCGGAATCGTCGATACCGGGCGAAGCGCCGACGAGGATGAGACCGGTGACCATCGGGTCGGCCTGCGCCGCCGCCGTGAGCGCAACCCGCCCGCCCATCGAGTAGCCGAGCCACACCGCCGAAGCCGCACCAAGTCGGCGAAGCGCCGATGCGACGCCGGCCGCCTGAGCGGGCACCGTGTAGCCCTCGTCGGACGCCGGTGTGGGCGACCGACCGTGGCCCGCTAGATCAACCGCCCATACCGCGCGGTCCGAGCGCCCGAGAGCCGCCCAAGCGGTCACGAAAGGGCCCCAGGTCGATGTGTCGCCGCTAAAACCGTGCAGGAGCAGGAGTGGCGGTAGGGGAGGTGAGGGAGCCGGCTGCGATTGCGGCGCGCCGGGAGTGTCTGCTTCCGGCGCCGCGAGGAGCTCGGTGATGACAAGGTGCGGTGCATCGATCGTGGCGACGTTCATCCGCTCTCGTCCTCGACACCGTTGTGCGCATCGAAACAGTTGGGCGCATCGAAGGCGCCGGGCACGTCGGCCGTGCCAGCCGCGTCGATCGCGCGACGCTCGCCGCCGTCGCGCGCGGCGTCGGGGTCGCCGAGCGCGCCGGTCGTTCCCCGTAGGTCGGACGGATCCACGGCAGGCGTATCGCCGCCGTCGCGCGCGGTGGGCGCGGTGGGGCGGTCGAGCGCGGTCGCGACGCGGGCCCAATGGCGCCGGTGCGCCTGCGTGTTCGCGGCCCGGTCGATGGGGACGACGAGGACGCGCAGGCCGCCCGTAGCGCGCCAACGGGCGGCGTGGATCGCGAGATCTTCGGGACTCGTGACAACAGCGTGCGCGAGGCCGACCATGCGACAGGCCGTCGCCGGACCCAGGGTCGGCGGCGTAGCGAAGAGGTTCTCGAAGGCGCCGCGATCGCCTCGCGCAACGGGTAGAAGCTCGAAGATGCCGCCTCCCCGATCGTCGAAGACCACGGCCAGAAGGTCCACGCCTGTTAGGGGGCCGCCACGGCCGTCGAGCACGCCGACGCCGTTCAGGTCGTGCAAGAATGCCAGATCGCCTGTGATCAGGCAGGCGGGACCGGGATGCCCCGCGGCGGCCCCGAGCGCCGTCGAGATGGTGCCGTCAATCCCGGCCGCCCCCCGGCTGGCCAGCGCGTAGAGCCGCCGTGGATCGGCGGCGGAAAAGGTGTCCAGATCGCGGACGGCCATGCTGTTTGCGGCCCAGATCAGCGTGCCGGCGGGCAGGTTTGCCAGCAGCGCGGGGTAGAACGGCGCTACGCTCGGGGCCGCGTCGTCCATTTTGCCCGACCCGCTCGTGGTCTCTGCGCAAGCGAGCGCACGTTCCATTGCGACCGCGCGATCGAGGGCCGCCCAGCGCTCGCGCCATGCCTCGTTGGCTTGGGATCGCGAGCGGGAGGGTGCGGGCAGCGCTGCGACACGCTCCGCGAGCATGCGTATCGTGGGCAGCGCATCGCTCTGCAGGCGCAGCGTTGCCGATCGAGTGGGGTCATCCCATGTGCCCTCCGGATCGAGGACGATGTGCAGTTCGGGTGCTGCTTCGTCGACGAACTGTGCGACGTGCTTCCATACGTGGCTGGCTCCGAGGCGCAGCACGGCGTCCGGGGCGTTGCCGGGGTCGTGCCGCACCGGGGCATGTCGCAGCGCCGATGCGTAGCCCGTAATCGGGGGAATGAGCGCGTTTGGTCCGAAGCGCAGCCCACTTGTCGCTTCGGCGAGGATCGGCCAGCCAAGGGCTTTGCTCAGTCCGTGCACGGCGTCCGACCACGCGTCGCCATGTCGTAGCGGCGCTACGGTCGTGCCTGCCAGGATCAATCCCCGCGCGTGAGCCGTGCAGCGCGCGGCGAGCGCGTCGATGATTGCAGCCGTCGGAGTGCGGACGGTGGCGGCCGAAACCGTCCATGATGCGCCACCGGGCCGGCCGCGGAAGACATTGTGTGGATGGAATTCGACCGGCGAACGAGGCGATGCTTCCGCCGCGGACGACGTGATCGAGCTCATCCCTTCGTCCAACCGCGCAACGGGAACCAGGGGCTCCCGAAACGGCACGTTCAGGTGCACGGGGCCGGCCGGTGATGTCAGCGCGACGGCGACCGCGCGCGCCGCGATCAAGCGGACGGTGCGTGTGCGCAGGCCGCCGTCCAGGTCGGCGGGATCCGGCGCTGGGAGATCGAAGAACCACCGGACGAAGTCGCGGAACAGACCGGTTTGATCGATGGTCTGCCAGGCGCCGCTCTCACGCAACTCGGCCGGACGGTCGGCGGTCAGCACGAGCAACGGAACGCGGCTGTGGTGGGCTTCGATCAAGGCAGGCAGGTAGTGTGCGCCGGCCGAGCCGGAAGTGCAGACGAGGGCGCTCGGTCGGCCGCTCGCACGGGAACGTCCGAGCGCGAAGAACGCGGCGGACCGCTCGTCGATGTGCACGGTGAGCGCCAGGTCCGGATGCGCGGCCGCCGGAATATCGTCGCGACCGCGCACCTTGGCGCCGCCGATACCACCGACCACGCCGGCGCGCTCCGCGATCGCGAGCGCTAGCGGCGTCGAGCGCGAGCCGGGCGAGAGCGCCACGTGCGCGACGCCGCCGCGCACGAGTTCGTCCACGAGCATGCGGGCCCACTGCGCGTTGGCCGCGGCCTGTTCGGTGGCCGGCTCCGCGGCACTCATCGCGCGCTCCGATCGCGCTGCGGATCGGCTGTGAGATCCACATCCGCGTCCGAATGGGCCGCCGCCCGTAGGCCGGCTGTGGCTGTGGCGGTGGGATCTTCATCGAGATCCCCGCCGAGATCCGCCGTGAGCGGGCTCAGGGCGACCCTCAGCTTCAGCTCGATCTCGCGACGCTCGGCCGCCGGATCCGAGGCCGCGACGAGGCCGGCGCCCGCCAGCGCGAGGACGTCGCGGCCGGTGAGGCGAAGCGCGCGGATGACCACGGCCAGGTCGCTGTCGCCGGCGGCGTCGCGCCACCCGACGGCGCCGCCGTACCAGCCTCTTCCCGCCGGCTCCAATGCGCGAATCAGCGCCAGGGCCGCGTCGCGCGGGTGGCCGCCGAGAGCGGGCGTCGGATGCAGCACATCGGCGAGCGAGAGCGGGTCGATACCCGCCTCGAAGCGTGCCGAGATCGGCGTTTCAAGATGCTGGATGCGAGCCAGCTTGCGCAGGCGTGTCGCTTCCAACGGCGCGACGTGGCCGCCGGCGCTCCGCAGCGCGGCGACGATCGCGTCGGCAACCACCTCGTGCTCACGCTGATCTTTCTCGCTGCCCAAGAGCGCGGACCCGAGCCGTTCGTCGTCTTCGCGCGTTGCGCCCCGCGGCGCGGATCCGGCCAGCGCCATGGTTTGCACCCGTCTTCCGCGCTTGCGCAGCAGAAACTCGGGCGTTGCGCCAAGGAGTACATGGCCTGCTTGCGGTTCGACGAAGAACACCGTGCAGCCGGGCGCGGCCTCACGCATACGCAGGAGCAACGGCACGATGTCGGGCGCGGCGTCAAGGCGATGGCGCTTCGTCGCGGCCAAGACGACCTTTTCGACGTCTCCACGATGAACGGCTTCGATCGCACGGCCGATCCGAGCCTCGAGGGCACGGCCGGCGTCGCGGGCCACGGCATCGAGCGCCTGATCGGCCCCGAACCCAGCTCCCTCCACGGCCGCGTCAAACCCGGCTCGATGCCCTCCGCCCGCGTGTTCTGCGCCCACGTGGAGTGCAATCGACGCCGCCCGAACCGCCAGCAGATCGCGATCGGCACCGCCAGGCCCGAAGAGCGTCAGGCGTGTTTCGTCCTCCCCGACGACAAGGAGGGCCTCGGGCAGGAACCACAAGGAGGCGGGAAACGCGTGCCAGGAACCGTTCGTGCCCGAATCGGAAGTCGGGGCGCGCGGATCGAAGGCGAATCCACCAAGCCAGGTGCCCACGCGGTCTGGATCGTGCCGCTCGATCGCGAGTATCGCTTCGGTGGGGCTGTCGGCGCGCACGGTTTCAACGGCACCAACGCCTACCACGATGGGACCGTCCGCGGGCGCAAAGTAGAAGCGGGGCGCCCGACTTCCGGCGGCCTGGAACAGGGCCAGCGCATCGACCGGGCCGCTCAGGACTCGCTCGAAGGCAACCGGGGACTTCGCGACCGGGCTCACAGCGTCGAATGGTACCCGGCGCACGTCGCCGGACCAAGGGATCCCGTGCACTTCCAAGGTGACGCTGGGGAGTCGGCGACCATACGGCGGGCTGACGGATGGCTGACGATCATCAAACACTCAGGCTTGGGACGTACCCTTCGCATGCGTTTCGGCGTCATGGGGGGCAAGATGTGCAACCTGGTGCTCGTTCTCGCGTAATGTAGACACAGGTCAGGGAGACGGTGCTTCAGGTGTTGTAAGGGTCACGATCGGCTTCTGAATCACGTAGTAGATGCTAAGCACATCGAACCTTGATTCGTCTACATCGTTAGGCTGGTCGAAGAAGCAGGACCCAATTCGCTTCGGACAGTTGGAGTTTGGTGGTGTTGGAGTAGGCAGGACAACTTTGGTTGGAGGGCTTGATTCGGGTCTGTCGCAACGTTGGGAGCGGTTTTGGTTGGCGAGGCAGCACACCGCGCTAGGTAGCTTAGGGGTCGCGGTCCTTGGAATTGGTCTTGCTTGGAGGGTAGTGGCGGCGTGGCCGCCTTTGGTCCACAGGCCGTTTTGGCCAGCACAATAGGTAGGAATTCTGATGAACGAGCAACGTTTGGAACAAGACGGGTATCACGGCCGCAGCGAACGCCTGAAGGCGATCGGAAGCTTGATGTTGTTGCGTGCGATTCTTAGCGACGACGAGCCCGAGACCGATGCCCGCACGGAGGGTCGCATCCTTGAGCTGCGCCGACCGATGCCGGCGACGATCCCGGTTCGCGTACGTGAGGCTGCCGTACGCTAGTCTTTTCAACCGCCCACGCGCCCCGCTTGGCAGGTGAGGCGCGCTAGCGAGTCCCCAGCCACGCCCGTCGCGGAGATGTCGGAGGTCGGTACCCACAACGGCCCCGAGCGAACGACGTGAACAGGCGCGAGAAGAGGGCTTGCCCAGAGAGATGAACCCACGTGTGTGAACACATAGACAGCGAGTAGCCCCCGGCGAGACGCCGGGGGCTACTTCGTTAAGGGCACGTCCAACTAGCACCTGACCAAATCGGGTACGGGTTCCGCTGCATCCGCACCAGCGCCCTGCTGTTCCTCAGCAATAGCTCCACGATTACCTCGTCTCATCCGGCCCCTGGAGCGGCGCTTCGGCACCCTTTCTTCGGTCATCTTCCTATCGGACGCGCCTTGCGGGCTCGTCCATCTTGACGATGTGGCCACCGGGACCCAACAATGGACCCTGGACGCCTGCGAACTTGCTTGCGCGGTCGATGACGCCCTCGTCGGTTCCGCGGCCAAGGGCGCGTCCCAAGGCACACGGGAACAACACGGCATCGGCCCAAGGACATCCCGCCTCATGGAAGCCGCCCCAAGTCTTTATGTCAATGGAGGCGCGACGATCGCCGGAGCCGCAACCGTACCCGGCGACAAGTCGCTTTCTCATCGCGTTCTGATGTTCGCAGCGATCGCAGACGGCCGCACCGAAGTCCGCGGCCTGTCGACCTGTCGCGATGTGGGACGCACGCTCTCCGCGCTCGAGGCGATGGGCGTTGCTGTGCAAACGGTCGCGCGCTCCCCGGAGGTCGACGCGGAAGACAAGCCGTCGCCTGCAGCCGCCCCATTGCTGCGGATCGAGGGACGCGGGCCTCGTGGCCTTGCCGGACCGGCCGTGGCCGTCGACTGTGGCGATTCCGGAACGACGCTCCGCCTGCTGGCGGGCCTGCTCGCGGGCCAGGACCGCACCTTCGTGCTCTTCGGCTCGGAAGCGCTGCGCGCACGTCCCATGCAACGCATCGTGACGCCGCTACGGGCCATGGGCGCCGACGTGGCCGCCACCGATGGGCGTGCGCCCGTGGTCGGTGCGGGCGGTGGGCTACGTGGTGCCGATATTCTCCTGGAGAAGGCGAGCGCGCAGGTAGGCAGTGCCGTGCTGCTCGGCGCGCTCAACGCGGACGGGCAGAGCAGCGTGCGCTACCCCTCCGCCGTGCGGGACCACACGGAGCGCATGCTGGCCGACATGGACGCGCCGCTGCGTTGGAGCCCGCGCTCAAGCGTATTGCACGGCCCCGTGGCCGGCCTGGCTCCGCCCGGTGACGGGCACTACCACGTCCCAAGCGATCCGTCGGGCGCGGCCTTCTTGTGGGTCGCGGCCGCGATCTCGCCCGGAGGCGAAGTCCATACGCCCGGCATCTGCTTGAATCCAGGGCGCGATGGGATCCTTGAGATTCTGCGCGCGATGGGTGCCGTCGTGGCGATCGACGATTGGCGCGTCGCCCACGGCGAGCCCGTGGCGGACGTGACCGTGCGACATGCGCCGCTGCGCGCAACGCGCGTTGCGGGAACGCTGATACCGCGCGCCATCGACGAGCTACCGCTCCTGGCCGTCCTCGGCGCCTTCGCCACGGGACGCACCGTGCTTGCCGACGCCGCGGAACTGCGGGCCAAGGAATCCGACCGAATCGAGGCGATCGTGGCAGGACTCGGCCGCATGGGCGCTCACATCGAGGCCCGGCGCGATGGCTTCGTCGTGGACGGCCCAACGCCGCTCATCGGGGCGAAGCTCGCGGGACACGGCGATCATCGGATCGTGATGAGCCTGGCCGTCGCGTCCCTTGCGGCTGCCGGTGAGACGGTGATCAGCGACGGGAACCGCCCGGCCGACTCGTTCCCCGGCTTCGTAGAGACATTGCGCGGGCTGGGGGCGGAGATCAGGCGCGCCTAGAATGGGCGACATGAGCGCTTTGATTTACGCCCTTGTGGGCGATCCCGTCGCCGCATCGCTATCGCCCGCGCTGCACGTGGCGGCCTTCGCGGAGGCCGGCATCGACGCACGCTACGTGCTGCGCCCCACGCCGAGCGCGCCGGGCGACGCTCCGCTGCGTGCTGCATTCGAGGATCTACAGGACGCCCGACTCGCCGGGGCCAACATCACGGTCCCGCACAAGGTGGCCGCGCGCCATCTCGTGCAGGACGAGAGCGGCATCGTCACGCGTGTTGGTGCGGTGAACACCATCGTGCGCGACCCCGACGGGCTATTGCGCGGCGAAAACACCGATGCGTCGGGTTTTCTGCATGTTCTGCGCGGCATGGGCTTGGAAGACGGTCGCGGCCGACACGCCGTACTGCTCGGCGCTGGCGGTGCGGCGCGGGCCGTTGCCGGCGTCCTCCTCCACGGAGGCTGGACCGTCGACGTGCTCAACCGCTCCAGCGGGCGCGCCGCGGTCCTTGCCGGACAGATGAGCCGCCACGTACGCGGCGCCGTCGTCTCCACGTGCCTGCTCGACGACGCCACGGTCGTGCACCGCGCGGCGCGAGCCGCGTTGCTCGTCAACGCGACCCCGGTCGGCGCAGCCGGCGTGCCAACGATCACCGCGCCGGAGATCCAAGACCTAGCCGACCCCGCGAGAGAGTCCGCAGCGGAGTCGGCGACTGGATCGGCAGCGGAGCCCGCAGCGAAGTCCCTGTCGGAGCCCCCAGCGCTGTCGGCGGCCGGATCCGCGACCGTCGCGTCGCCCTGGCCGCTCGACGTCCCGTGGCCGGCGGATCTGGCGCTGATCGACCTGATCGCGTGGCCCACGGAGACAGCGCTCGTTCATCATGCCCGTGCGGCGGGCGCCGCGGCTGAGGGCGGGCTCGGAATGTTGGTCGCGCAGGCTGCGGCCAGCTTCCGATTGTGGACCGGACTCCCGGCGCCCATCGAGACAATGCACGCGGCCGCCACGGCGGAGATCGCCCGACGTCGACAGCTGCATCGTCGGACCGGCGAAACGAGGACCCCATGACGCTGCGCTTCCTGACGGCCGGCGAGTCTCACGGACCGCGAATTTCCGCGATCCTCGACGGGCTGCCCGCGGGGCTGGCGCTCGACCGAACCGCGCTGGCAGCGCTCATGGCGCGTCGCCAGGCCGGGTTCGGCACGGGTGGGCGCATGGCCATCGAACGCGACGCGGTATCGATCCACGGCGGCGTGCTCGGCGGTCTCACCACCGGCGCTCCGGTCGGCCTCACGATCGAGAACCTGGACTTCGCGGCCTGGGCGGATCGCGATATCCCTCCCCTGACCACACCCCGGCCCGGACACGCGGACCTCTCCGCCGCCGTGAAGTATGGCTACGGCGAGTTGCGCCTATCGCTTGAACGCGCGAGCGCGCGGGAAACGGCTGCACGCGTCGCGGTCGGCGGTCTCTGCCTGCAGCTCTTGGCGCACTTCGGCGTGACGATCGGCAGTTATGTCACGCGCATCGGGCGGGTGACGGTGATGGGTTTGCCGGAAGCGACCGAATCGCGAAGCGGACCCGGACGCGATCGTGATAGAGGCGAGCGTGCTGGAGACGGGGGCGGGCACGAGGATGGGGATGGGGACGGGCACGGGGGCGACGAAGAAATCCGCCGCGACGTGTGCCACGATCCGCTCTTCGACGAGCCGGATGCGCGGGCTGCGGCGGCCGCATACCGCACGCGCTTCGCGACGGCGGACGCCGACGAGCTCCGCTGCTACGATGCCGCGGCCTCGGCCGCAATGCGCACCGAGATCCAGCAGGCGATCAAGGCGCGGGACACGCTCGGTGGTTGCTTCGAGGTAGTGGCCCTCGGCGTGCCGCCCGGTCTGGGGAGCCACGTTCAATGGGACCGCCGCCTGACCGGCCGGTTGCTTGCCGCCATTACGTCGGTACCGTCCGTGAAGGGCGCCGAGCTCGGTCCGGCCTTCGAGAACGCCACGCGCCGCGGAACGCTGGTGCACGACCGGTTCATCCTCGATGACGACGCACATTCGGGCGAGACCGTGATCGGGCGCGCCGGCAACCGCGGTGGCGGATTGGAAGGCGGCATCACGACGGGCGCGCCGGTGATCCTGCGCGCGGCGATGAAGCCGATCTCGACGACGCTATCGCCCCTGGCTTCCGTCGACTTGGCCACCGGCAAGCCGGCCGAAACCGCATACGAGCGCAGCGACTTCTGCTCCGTTCCACGCGCCGGTGTCATCGGCGAGGCCATGGTGGCCTTCGTCCTCGCGGACGCCTTGCTTGCCAAGGTCGGCGGCGATTCGATCGACGAGATTGCGCCGCGCATCGCTGCGCTACGTCGCGGCCGACTAAGCGAGCTTCCGATGGACAACGTACCGTGGCGTTTCGGCTACGACGGTCCGGTGGGATGAGCGACGACGCTCCTATCGACCCCGAGGCCATCGGGGGCGCGCGCCGCATGATCGTTCTCACGGGCATGACCGGCGTCGGCAAGAGCGTCGTAGCCCAGGCGATCGCAGCACGGATCGGGTGGCACGTCATCGATCTCGATGAGTTGATCGAGCAGAAGGCGGGGCGGTCGATCCCTGCGATCTTTGCCGACGAAGGCGAGGCCGGCTTTCGTGCGCGCGAACGTGATGCGGTCGCGGATCTCGCGCGCGACGATGCGCTGCGCGAGGTCGTGATCGCGACCGGCGGCTGGACGATCGGGGACGCGCGGAGCCGTGCTGCGCTCGAGCAACTTGGACCGCTCGTGTGCTTGACGGCGACGCCGGAGACGATCGCCTCGCGCGTCACGGAGGCTGGTTCGAACGCGCAACCGGCCGGTCTTGTCGGCGAGGCCGGTAGCGAGGGCCTGGAGCTTGAGACCGCTAGCGAGGGCCGCGAGCGTAGTGGGGTGCCTGGAGGGGCATCCGGAGCCACGTCGAATGCGCGCCCGATGCTCGCAGGCCCCGGCGCGCTCACGTCCCGGATCGCTTCGCTGCTCGACGAACGCTGGGCGACCTACGGCGCCGTGCCGCGGCAGGTCGCCGTGGATGGGCGGACGATCGACGAGGTCGCCGGACACGTGCTCGCGTTGCTCACCGCGACCGCGGGTAGGTCGTGGCGGGCGGTCCCCGTTGCGGCGGGCGGCGCGCGCTACGCGGTCCATGTGGGCGACAGGCTGCTCGAGGTCCTCGGGGCGTTGATGTCCGCCGCCGGCTTAGACGGGCGCGCGGCGCTCGTCAGCGACCGCCTTGTGGCGCCGCTGTATGGGCCCACGGCAACCCGCTCGCTCGTGACCGCGGGCGTGCTGCCGCTCGACGGGGCGAGCAGCGGGCCCGCGGTTGAGCACGGGCACGAGCACAAGTTCGAGCACGAGCTCGCGGGCGACGATACCGCGGCGAACGCTGCGCGAACCGTGTTGGACGCACACGCACCCCGCGCATCCCACGCACCATCCGGTGCCGCGAGCTTCGACGCGCCACCGACGCTGGACGTGGCGGCCGATGGTCGCGGGATCCTGTGCATCGGTCAGGGGGAGCCCGCCAAATCGCCTGCGACGATCGCGGCCTTGTGGGAGACCCTGGCCGGAGCGGCGCCGTCGCGGGATGACGTGATCGTCGGATTGGGCGGGGGGGTCGTGACCGACGTCGCCGGCTTTGCGGCCGCCACGCTGCTACGCGGGCTGCGCTGGGCGGCCGTCCCCACGACGCTGCTGGCGATGGTCGACGCGGCCATCGGCGGCAAGACGGGCGTCAACCTTGGCGCGGGGAAGAACCTCGCGGGCGCATTCTGGCAGCCGGCTTTGGTCGTGGTGGACCCGCGTGTTCTGGGAACCCTGGACGGAGACGTACTGCGTGAGGGCCTTGCGGAAGTCGTCAAGACGGCGTGGATCGGCGATCCGACGCTGCTCTCGGAGCTTGAGATGCACACCGTCGCCTCGGACGGTGCGTGGACGGGGCCGGGGGGGTGGACGGCGCTCGTAGCACGCGCTGCGGCCGTGAAGGCCGCAATCGTGAGCGAGGATCCGACCGAGGGCCCTGGCGGTCGTCGTATCCTGCTCAACCTGGGGCACACCTTCGCCCACGCGATCGAGAGCGCAAGCGGCTATCGCGTGCGCCACGGTGCGGCCGTGGCCGTGGGGCTCGTCGCGGCCGCACGCTTGTCGGAAGCGCGGGGAATCGCGATGGAGCCGATCGCAGAACGAATGGTGCTGTTGCTACGCCGGCTCGGCCTGCCGACCACGGTCGAGGAGGCGCTCGAGCAAAGGACGGAGATCGACGCACGCAACGCCGATCGCGAGCGTGCCGATGCGGGCCGGGGTATGGACGGCCGGAATGCCGACACCTTGGATCGAGCGAGCTTGATCGATGCCATGGAGGGCGACAAGAAGCGTGGTCCCGAAGGACTGCGCTTCGTGTTGCCCGTGGCCCCCGGCGACGTGCGGGTCTGCGACCGTATCACGCGGGCTGATATACTTCTGGCCTTGCGCTGACATCCATCCATCGGTTGGATTCTCCGACCGTATTCCCGCTCCGGAGCGCCGCGTGTCCCGCTCGAAGTCCACACCGTCCGATTCGCACTCCGGTGCCGGAATCGGCAACGCAACCGGCCATGCACTCTCGGCCGCAGAACTCATCGCCATCGAGCAGCGCATCGGCGCGCACAACTACAAGCCGCTCGACGTGGTGATCACGCGGGGCGAAGGGTGCTGGGTGTGGGATGTCGAGGGCACACGCTATCTGGACGGGTTGGCGGCCTACGGGGCGGTCAACCAGGGGCACCAGCATCCGCGGATCGTAGCCGCGATGACCGCGCAGCTTGGGCGGATGTCGCTGACCTCGCGTGCGTTCCGCAACGACCAACTGGCGCCCTTCTATCAGGAGCTCTCGGACTTCAGCGGCTACACGCGCGTCCTGCCGATGAATACCGGCGCCGAGGCGGTTGAGACGGCCCTCAAGGCGGCGCGCAAGTGGGGCTACACGGTCAAGGGCGTGCCCGACGGTGAGGCGGAGATCCTGGTCTTCGATGGCAACTTCGCGGGACGTACGATCTCGATCATCTCCTTCTCGGACGATGAGCAGTACCGCTTCGGTTTCGGCCCCTTCACGCCGGGATTCCGCATCCTGCCCTACGGCAACCTGGCCGCGCTCGAACGGGCGATCACGCCCAACACGGTGGCCGTGTTGCTGGAGCCGGTTCAGGGAGAGGGCGGCATCATCATTCCTCCAGCCGACTTCTTGCCGGGGGTCCGCGCCCTGTGCGACCAACACCGGGTGCTGATGATCGCCGACGAGATCCAGTCCGGCCTAGGTCGCACGGGCAAGCGTTTCGCGTGCGACCATGCCGGCGTGCGGCCCGATGCGATGACGCTCGGCAAGGCGCTCTCCGGTGGCATGTATCCGGTCTCGGCATTTCTGGCGGACGACGAGGTCATGGACGTCTTCGGACCGGGCGACCACGGTTCGACCTTCGGCGGCAATCCGCTCGGTGCGGCGGTGGCCACGGAAGCGATCCGGGTGCTGCAGGACGAGGGCATGATCGACAACGCGGCCGCGATGGGTGCGCGCTTCGCCGAGGCCCTGGATCGCTTCGATTTCGGCTCGATCCGTGAGGTTCGCCAGACGGGCTTGTGGATCGGCATCGAGCTGTGGGAGCAAGCGGGCGGCGCGCGTCGCTACACCGAAGACCTGCGCGCACGGGGCGTGCTATGCAAGGAAACGCACGAGCACGTGATTCGCATCGCCCCGCCGCTCGTCATCGACGAATCGCAGGTCGATCTGACCGTGGACACCCTGCGGGCCACCTTCGAGAGCCTCGGCTAAGGGTGCGTCGCGGGATCGATCCGGGGCGCTCGTAGAGCCCGACCAACCGACCGGATCGCGCCGTGCATCACGGGAGACCTGAGATGAGCAACAGCGAAACGCCCGAGCACATCCTGGTGCTGCACGGCCCCAACCTCAACCTGCT
>JAJCYU010000286.1 GCA_029262755.1 Anaerolineae bacterium | reverse complement strand
AGGTTACATGATTAATGATGGTAAAAAGTTTAATATCCTCTATCTTCACAATGAATCCATAATGGGTGGGGCAGAGATAAGTTTATTAAATTTAGTAAAGAGATTAAATAAGAAACTTTTTAAAGCCCACTTTGCCTGTTCCAAGGAGGGGCCTTTTATAGATGAACTGAGAAATATAAAAATCCTGCCTGACTTTGTTCAATTCCCCAGCATACGATGGCCAAATCCCGTGCGAATTTGCAAAACTATCAGGGATCTGGCAGATATCATAAAAAAGAAACATATAGACTTGATTCACTCAAACCAGCCTCGCTCCAATTTGTTTGGTGCCATTGCGGCAAAGATAAAAAATGTTCCCATAGTATGGCATGAGAGATGTCTTGAAAGAGGCAGATTTGACAGTGACAATATTTTTTCCTTTTTACCAGACAGGATTATTTGCAATTCAAATGCAGTCAGGAACAGATTCACAAAAGAAAAAATATACACCAAAATTAAGACAATATTCAATGGTGTAGACTTAAGAGAATTTGATCCTGAAGTAAACGGAAGAATAATTAGAAAAGAGTTTGACATTGGCGAAGATGAACTCGTAGTAGGAACCATTGGCCGTATCGACCCGGAAAAAGGTTATGAGCGTTTTCTGGAGAGCGCGAGGATTATTTTACAGGATGTCCGGAATGTACGTTTTCTCGTTGTCGGCAAGGCGTTTAATAATCCTTCACTTGAAAAATCGCTCTATGAAATATCAGTTGAGAAAGGAATAGAGAAAAAGACTATATTTACCGGATTCAGAAGGGACATACCACAACTTCTTGCAAGTATGGATGTAGTCGTATTACCGTCAGAGATAGATGCCTGCAGCAGGGTATTGTTTGAAGCTATGGCAATGCAAAAACCCCTTGTAGCAATTAATGCAGGAGGTACACCGGAAGTTGTGCAGGATGGTATTACGGGGTTTTTAGTAAAACCGAAAGATCCTTCAAGTATGGCAAAATACATAATGAAGCTGCTACATAATAAATCTCTTTCAGAGCAGTATGGAAAAGCCGGCAGAAAAAGAGTTGAGGAGATGTTTACAATTGAAAGGAACATTAAAGAGACAGAAAATGTTTATTTAGAATTGCTAGAAACCAAGGTTAAGGAAATTTCAATCTTGCCACTAAGGCACTAAGACACAAAGCAATAACATGATGTTCAAACCGCTTTCCAAAAAGGAAGAAGATATAGCAACAAAAATTGTTGATGCGGTATATTGTGTACATAAAGAACTAGGTCCTGGTTTGCTCGAAAAAGT
This sequence comes from Anaerolineae bacterium, assembly GCA_029262755.1. Classification (GTDB taxonomy): domain Bacteria; phylum Chloroflexota; class Anaerolineae; order Epilineales; family Epilineaceae; genus JAJCYU01. Next base: position 4,223 of record JAJCYU010000286.1, on the reverse strand, counting down.
ATATGAGGTTTGTTTTTGTCATGAGCTTACGAAAAGGAAACTCGCTTATCAAAGACAAGTAGAGGTTCCTATTGTCTATGATGGTAAAGTATTTGAAGAAGGTTTAAGATTGGATGTATTAGTTGAGAATCTTATCATCTGTGAACTTAAAGCAGTTGATAATTTAAATCCAGTTTGGGAAGCACAAATACTGAGTCATTTGAAACTTACTGGAAAACGCTTAGGCTTTCTTATTAATTTCAATAATAAGTATATTAAAGACGGTATAAAGCGAATGATTCTTTAGTTTTTGTGTTTTGGTGTCTTTGTGACTTCGTGGCCTATAACTGATATGAAATCAAGAAATAGAAAGCTAGAAGATTTATACCTCGCACTCAGAAATATTATATTTAGAAGTTTATGTTCTTTTACAAAAACTTATAAGAAAGATGATTTATCAGACTCAAGTATCAAAAAAATTTTAGTAATACGGCTCGATAGGATTGGTGATATGGTAATGACAACCCCAATCTTCAGGGCATTAAAAGAAGGGTGGCCTGATGTACAAGTTACTGTCCTGACTAATCCGATAAATAAAAATATAGTAATCAAAAATCCGTTTATTGATTGCATATTGGTCTATGACAGAGAGAATGAGCACAAAAGTTTCAATAGCAGATTAATTTTTTTCAGGGGTATAAGGGAAAGGAAATTTGATCTTGTTATTGATCCGTATCTAGATTACGAACTTAAAACATCATTTATAACTCGTTTTGTTGGAAATAGATTCAGGCTTGGTTTTGAGTTTGCCGGAAGAGGAATTTTCTATAACATCAGGTATCATCCAAATGTTTTTCCTGTTTCTACTGAAAAGAAACATATGATTGATTACAATCTGAATTTATTAGCATATTTAGGTATTCAGGCACAAAAGAGACAACCGGAAATTTTTTTGAGTACAGATGAAAAGGGAAATGCTACTAAACTATTGATAAAAAATAGAGTAAATCCGGAGAGTAGAATTATTGGCATACACCCTGGCGGACATTATGAGAGCCAGAGATGGCCCATAAAAAGATTTGCAGCTATATCAGATTATCTAATAACCAGCTATGACATAAACGTAATTCTTTTTGCAGGCAGAGAAGAAAAGCAGCTCATGTCAGAATATAAAGATTATGCGGTTAAGACACCCATCATTCTCGAAGATCTCAGCTTAAGGGAGTTTATGTCGACGTTGAATCACTGCAGTCTGTTTCTCTGTAATAACTCCGGGCCTCTCCATATAGCAACGGCCTTAAATATTCCAACAGTTTCAACAATGGGACCTACAGTCCCTTATCACTGGTGGCCATATGGCAAAAATCACATAGTATTAAGAAAAGATTTAGACTGCAGTCCATGCAAAAAGGGGATTTGTAAGACGCATGAGTGTATGAAACTGATCGAGACAAATGATTTTCTGTCTGCTGTAAAGGAACAACTGAAACGTTTAAAATTTTTCCATCCTGAGAAAGATCCTACGATATACGCAAAAAAGGATGTCTGTTAAGAATAAGAAAATTTTAATTATGGAAGCAGGTGGGATTGGTGATATGATAATGTCAACACCTGCATTAAGAGCATTACGTGAAAGATTTTCGGATAGTGATATAGTATTGCTTACGGTGCCGCGAACGGCGCAGACGATAGATGTCAAACAATACGCAGACAGGATACTATACTTCAAACAAGAAGCATTCAGCAAGGGCCCATCAAAATCTATCTATAAACAAATATTCTCGAATATTAAATTACTATTGGCTTTGCGTAAAGAGAAGTTTGACATGATGATAGATTTGGAAGCAATAGAAACATGGAAAGCCTCTTTGCGAAGATATATATTTTACAAAGGTGTAGGGGCAAAAAACAGAGTAGGCAGAAATTCTGATGGAAAGGGATTCTTTCTGGATGTTAAGGTAGGCGATGATCTTTTTGGAAAGGTCCATGAGGTTGATCGAAAACTGTTAATTGCAGGAGCGTTAGGTGCAGAAACGAAAAATACAAAACAGGAATTCTATATTTCAGAAGAAGACAAAGAATTCATAAACAACTGGCTAATGGATGCAGGTATTGACGATAACAGGACAATCGTAGCTCTTCAACCCGGAGCATTTGTTCCTTCCAGGCAATGGAAAAGTAAGGGATTTGTTGAGATAGGGAGAAGGCTATTCCAAAATTATAAAGCCCAGATTATCATTACAGGTGGTAATAATGATAATATTGCTAACGAAATAAACAACGATCTTAAGGATGTTCAACCTATCCTGGCAGTTGGGCTACCACTTAGCAGACTTGGTGCTCTTTTGGAACGTGTTCATCTCTTTATTTCAAATGACACGGGGCCATTTCATATTGCAGACGCAATAAATACACCGTATGTAGTACTGTTTGGGCCAGAAAATCCCTACCGATACGGTCCTTATGATACAAGATCCAAAAGCCGTATAGTTACCGGTATGAAAGTATCATGCAGCCCTTGTCTAAAACATACGTGCAGAACTCATGAATGCATGGAAAGTATTACGACTGATATGGTATGGGAGAGAGTAGAATCTCTTTTGACGGAGATGATCACAGAAAAACCACTTTTCAGAGAAAGCATCAATAATGTATCATCTTCATAAGATTATGAATATTTAAATGCTTAGTAAAATATTACGTCCATTAACTAATCTAGTCCGTGATTTTCTATCAAAACCTGATGAAAGAGGTGACCTGACATCTGATCTATTTCGTTTTAAAATAAGGGCAAAGGCAAGACAACTTATAAATAACCATAATGGTTTTTTACTGGATATTGGTTGTGGAGATGGACTCTTGTATGAAAACCTTATGGCAAAAGAGAACAAACTCAGATGCATAGGTGTCGATACAGAATATGAGATACTGGCGACTGCTAAAAAAAAGTTTAGAAAGAAGGAACAGAATAGATTAAGTTTCTTGAAAGCACATGCACAAAATCTACCCTTTCTTGATAAAACTATAGATAATGTAATTTGCATAAATATATTTTACAATTTTCATACTAAAGACAATGTCGTTGAAACTCTCGAAGAAATGGAAAGAGTATGCAAACGAGACGGTTTTATAATATTTGATGTCCGCAATAAGATAAACCCTTTTGTTTATCTCAGCTTCAAATTTGTGTGGATTTACGATACTCACGTAACCTTAAAAGCATATTCATTAAAGGAATTAACCACGATTTTAACATCCAAAGGCCTTGTTATAAAAGAAACAATACCCATAGGATTTCCGATAACAATGTTTGCACCAATAATTCTGGTAAAAGCGGGATACTAGTAATTACCGGCTCAATATTTCTTACAAATTGCGAGCAGGACAGCTTGAATATATCTGGCTGTTAGTCTATAATCCTGGAGTTTCCTAACCGACCAGAATGTAACTTCACAAAAATGGAGGGTTATTGGTTTGCTAAAAAAGATTCCAACGACAGCAGTTCCGTTATCAATATTTGAAATACTTAAAGGGTTTAAATCATACCTTGGAAATAAGTCTTATATTGAGGAATTTGAACAAAACTTTGCAAGGTATATGGGGACAAACCATGCTTTTTCCTTTAATAAATGTACTTCTTCCATATATATATTTATCAAGGCATTAAAGAAACTTTCAAACAGGCAAGAAGTAGTTATACCTGCTTATACTGTACCGACCCTGGTCCTTCCCATACGGAAAGCCGGTTTAAAACCGGTACTTTGTGAAAGCTCTTTAGAAACTTTCACTATGGATTTCGAACACCTGCCTGAAGTTATTAATGACGACACGCTATGTGTTCTACCGATATATCATTTCGGCTTTCCATACAAGATAGATTTATTATTAAAGCTTGCTAAAGAGAATGGGTTTTTTGTCCTGGAAGATACAGCACAGGCACCTGGGGCAATATTAGACGGCAAAAAGGTTGGAACGCTGGGAGATGCCGGTTGTTTTAGCTTATGCAGAGGCAAAAATTTCTCTACTTTTAATGGAGGCATGCTTGTAACAAACTCTGACAAACTTGCAAATATCATAAAAGAAGAGAGAGATTTACTTCCGGAGCAGGAGTTTTCGTTTAAGATAAAAATCCCATTTGTCCTTACAGCGTATTCATTAGTAACAAGGCCTGTTATCTATGGTCTATTCTATAAACTGATTGCTCCATTTAAGCATACAACAGTACACGACAGTTTTACTCCAAA
>JAJCYU010000285.1 GCA_029262755.1 Anaerolineae bacterium | reverse complement strand
CGACCGCGGCCTGGGCCGACGCGGTCCCGCGCGGCCTTGCGCCGGTGCTGGGTCCAGACGTTGGTCGCGGCAAGACTCTCGTGCTGGCCGCGGCCTTGTTCATGGCAGCCGTCGTGCCGTGGCGCGACCGCGACGTGATCGAAGCACAACACGTGCTCGTCACGCCGGCCGACGAGCGGGCGATCGCGTGGATCACGCAGAACACGCCCGCGGACGCCGGCTTCCTGGTCAGCGCGGGCCCTGCCTACGGCGACACGGTCGTGGCGGGCGAGGACGGCGGCTGGTGGCTGCCGCTGCTCGCAGAGCGCCGCACGACGCTGCCGCCCATCACCTACGGCCTCGAGCCGAGCATCGAGCCAGGCTGGCGCGAACAAGTCAACGCGCTGAACGAGGCCTGGCGCACGGACCTGGACGGCGGCGGCGTGCCGGAGATCCTACGTGGCGCCGGCTTCGGCTGGGCTTACGTCGGCCCGACCGCGCGCACGCTTCGCACGGACGCGCTGGATGCGAGCCCGAATTGGACGCGCGTTTACGCCGACGGCGGCGCGGCGGTGTATCGGGCGGACTGGGCGGGGAGCGGGGAGTAGCGCGAGGGGAGTGCGGGGCGGGACGCGAGAGGGGAGACAAGGCGCCGGCTGTTCACGCGAATGCCTTGACATGCGAACTCCATCTCATACAATGTGAGGATGAACTCACATTACGAACAGCGACGTCCGATCGCCGATCTCTTCCGCAGCACGGCCCTCTCCGCAGTGGATGCCTGTCTGCGCTGGCGCATCTCGGCGAATGCCGTGTCCTACGCATCGATCCTCGCAGCCGCGGGCGCGGCCGTGTGCGTCGTCGAAGCGGGCCGCTCCGCGTGGCTGCTCCTACCCGCCGTCATCTTGTGTGCGATTCGTCTCTGGCTCAACATGCTCGACGGCATGGTGGCGCTGGCTGGAGGGCAGGCAACCCGTTGGGGAGCCGTTGTCAACGAGCTTCCGGACCGAGTCTCCGACGCGTTGATCTTCTTCGGGGTGGCGCACAGCGGCTTGGTGTGGTTGCCGGGCGGGTACCTGGCGGCCGTGGCTGCACTGCTCACGGCATATGTCGGCACGTTGGGCCAGGCCGTGGGCGCCGGAAGACAGTTTGGCGGTTGGATGTCCAAGCCGTGGCGCATGGTTGCGCTCGGGGTCGGCGCCCTGGCAACGCTAGGCCTTTCGTTGGCACGGGTTGACATACCCGGTGTGCTTGGCGGAACTTGGACGGTACTCGACCTGACGATGCTCGTGATCGTGGCGGGCTGCGTGCAAACCATGTTCGTGCGCTTGCGCCTCATGCATAGCCGCCTGTCCGACGTGCGCGGGGGAGAGGTGCAGGCATGAGCCCCTCGGCAGCGTGGGCCAGCGACGTCTTTCGCACGTACTTTGCCCTGTCGATCGGGCTGATCAGTGTCGTGACCGCCCTGCTGGTGGGAATCCGGGTGTGCCTGCACAAGCGAACGGACCACGCATGGCGTTCGCTCGCGGGTTGGATGGGGATGGTGCCGCTCGTCCTTGTCGCGCTATTCCTGGGTCGCGGGGCGACCATCGTCTTCTTTGCCGCCATCTCCCTGCGGGCCTTCCACGAATACGCTAGGGCGACGGCGTTGATCGAGGACCGCTGGCTCGTCGCCATCGCACAGGTGGGCATCGTGGCCATCGCAGCGTCGCAGTGGCTGACCGATCCGCGCCTCGGGGTACCCGGTTGGTACGGCCTATTCATGGCCTTGCCGGCGTACGTCGTCTTGGCGCTGCTCGTTGTGCCCATCGTGCGCGATCGTTCGACCGGAGCACTGGGCTCGACCTCCGTGGGCATCATGGGCTTCCTCTACTTCGGCTGGATGTTCGGTCATGTCGGCTACTTGGCCAACACCGAACATGCTTATGGCTACTTGATGTTCCTGATCTTCGCCGTCGCGCTCAACGACGTGGCCGCCTACACGTGGGGCCGGCTGTTCGGCCGTCGCGCCCTACGGCCGGCGATCAGCCCGAACAAGACCTGGGAGGGGGCCGTCGGCGCGCTAGCGATCTCCATGGTGCTGCCCTGGCTGCTGCGCTTCTCCTTCCCGCACGTGAACGGGGCCGAGCTGATCGCGATCGGCCTGATCGTCGGTGTTGCGGGGCAGTTGGGTGACCTGGTGATCAGCGTCATCAAGCGCGATCTGGGCATCAAGGACATGGGCAGCGCAATTCCAGGTCACGGCGGTGTGCTCGATCGCGTCGACAGCCTGATCTTCGTCGCGCCGCTCTACTTCCACCTGATCCGGTGGACGCACGGCCTGTATCCAGCCTAAGGCGAGGCGGTATGACCGCAACGCGGCCGCACGGATCCGCACCTGCTCTCCCGTGCGCTCCCGCCGACCTCGCGTGCTGCCCGTCATACGCGATTGCTACAATGACGCCTCGACAAGCCCCAGCTACGCCGTGCGCCGGACCGTTGGCCAGGGAGGCGTCATGGACATCGACGACCCGTCCAGTCGGGATCGCAGCCCAATCAAGTTTCCGCCACGTGCGGCGATTGCCGCGGCCGTGATGGCGCTGGCCGTCGCCGTTGCCCAACGACCGAGCCTCCACGCCGCCCCCGGCGCCGTCCTATGGACCTACGAGGCCGGGGCGCGCCTCAGCGGAGCGCCGTCGATCGCCGAGGACGGGACGGCCTACGTCGGCGCGCTCGACGGGCTGCTCCACGCCGTCGACCACGCGGGAACCCAGCGCTGGGTATTCGTGTACACCGAGCACGGAAGGGCCGGCGCGCAGGCGTTTCATGGAGCGCCGGCCCTTGGTGAAGACGGGACGATCTATATCGGGGACGATATCGTCGTGCCGAACTACTTCTTCGCGGTCCATCCGGATGGACGATCTCGGTGGACCTATGAGACTTGGGGAGGCTACAGCCAGATCGACACCTCGCCGGCGCTGGATCGTCGCGGGCGCTTCTATGCCGGCATGCATGGCTGGGGCGCCGGGGTTGACTATGGCTCGTTGCTCGTCCTGATCGACGGAGGTTTCCGCATCGGGTCGACGGAAGACACGGGGCCCATCTTGGCATCACCAGCCGTGTTGGACGATGACCGTGTCGTGTTTGCGGCCCCGGTGCACCAGGAATGGGTGTTGCCGAGCCCCACCCCAGAAGGCCAGGAAGAGACCCCCACGCCGATCGCGAGTGCCACCGTAACACCGGCAGCAACCCCTACGTCCGCGCCGACCCGGACGCCGCGTATCGGCACGCCGCTGCCGGTGCGTGGCTTCCTCCCCTATGCGCGTACCGATCCCCTGCCGGCAACGGCGTCCAGCGGCCAGGGGCGCGGATCGGAATCGACGCGCAGCGGGACCGATGGATCGGCCGGTGCCACCCCGGCGCCGAACGATGACGCGGCATCCGATTCACCGGTCGAGTCGCCCGGTCGCGCAGATCCAGCAAACGGTGCGGCGCGTTTCGAGCCTGGCGCTCGCGGCGAGCCTCCCTATTCGCTGCGCACACCGGTATCTCCCGGCCGCGGTCGTCCCTTGCTCAGTCCGTCCGGCGCGCTTGCGTCACAACCACGGCCCTCGCCGTGGGTGACCGTCCCCGTGCCGGCCAGGTTGCACGTGATCGGCGACGATCCTCTCGATGTGCGCGTGCACGATCTCGATGGCATGGACGGGCCCGGCTCGCTCGCGGCGGACGGCACCACGATCTGGTTCGGCGTCACCGCGCCGCGCGCCGCGCTCGTTTCCTACGTCGTCGAGCCGGACGTGGCAGCGCGCCTCGTGCGCTTCGTGCCGCTCACGGCGCCCGTGGCCGGTTCGCCGATCCTGGGCCGGCGCGATGGAGGATCGCTGACGGTGATCGCGCTGCAGACAAACGGCACGCTCACCGTGTTGGACGTGCCCGATGACGAGGCGATGCCGGTACGCGAACGCTGGTCACGCGTCCTCGGTGCTGCCGCGGCCGGGGCGCCCGCCCTGGGTGCGGACGGCCTACTCTACGCGGGCGTAGACGGCTGGGTGCTCGCGCTGCACCGCGCGGACGGCGCGATCGCCTGGCGCTCCGCCCCGATCGGCGGCCTGGTGACGACCGCCATCTCGCTCGCGCCCGACGGACGCGTCATCGCGGGGTCGGACACGGGCCGGCTCGTGGCCATCGAAGGCGCGGAGGGCGGGCTGGACCCGCAGGCGGTGTGGCCCAGCTACCGGCACGACGTGCGCAATACGGGCGCCGCGCCGCTACGGGTAGCGACGGAAGATCCGTAGTGGGGTCGTAGGCGTGCATCCCGAGCTGCTTCCCAAGACTGCGATCCAAGCTTGCGGCGCCGAATCACAGTCGGTACAGGCCGCCGTCAAAGACGATCAATGCGCGAGCCGAAGTTGGGACGTGCCATCCCGGCCGCGCGACGGGCGAGCTCCAACGTTCGAAACGTCCGCGACCGTGTGAGCCTATAGGCGTACCTACCATCGACCCCGCCAACAATCCCGCGGATCGAGTATCGCCGCTGCACCCAGGAGTCCGTCATGCACCTTCGCCACCTGCGCGCCCGTTCGCCCCGAACCTTCATCGTGATGCTTGCGCTGAGCGCAATACTGCTCGCCGTCGGTGCGGTGCTCGTGTACTGGTTCCGATAGGCTCGAGCTGGGCGCCGGCGCAAGCGGGATTGCACTATCATCCCCTCCGCCACGAGCGCACCGGCTCGCGCGCAACCGGGGGTCGACTTTGGGCGCCACGACAGAAACCAGGAACGTGGGTGTCACCAACGACGCAGCGAACGCGACCGACCGGCCGCTGCTGATCGTCTGCGGCGACAAGATCGGTGCGCGTATGGCCGGGCCGAGCATCCGGTCGTGGGAGATGGCCCATGCGCTGCATCGGCGCGGCCTGCCCGTTGCATTGGCTGCGCCGGGCGCGATCGACATCACGGCGCCGTTCGCGCTGCACGCCTTCGACGTGCGGGGCGGCGGCCTGCGCGACGCCGCGGCCGGGGCTTCCGCGGTCCTCGTGCAAGGCATGACCTTGGCGCAATATCCGTTTCTGGCCGCGATGGACCTGCCCGTAGTCGTCGACCTCTACGATCCCTTCGTCCTGGAGAACCTGCACGCGCGGCTCGACGAGACGCGCTCGGGCCGGACACGCGCGCATACGACCGATCTCGCGGCGCTGGTCGACCAGCTGCGGCGAGGCGACTTCTTTCTTTGCGCCAGCGAGCCCCAGCGGGATTATTGGTTGGGCTGCCTCACCGCCTTGGACCGCATCAATCCGTCCACCTATGACGACGATCCCTCGCTGCGCAGGTTGATCGATCTCGCGCCCTTCGGCCTGCCGGATACGCCGCCGCGGCCGGCTCCGACGCCGGTGATGCGTGGCGTGCTGCCCGGCATCGGGCCCGATGATCACATCCTGCTGTGGGGCGGCGGAATTTGGGATTGGTTCGATCCGCTCACCTTGCTGCGCGCCGTGCGCCGCGTGGCGGATGTCCGCGACGATCTTCGCCTCGTGTTCCTGGGAACCGCCACGCCGAGCCTCTACCAACCGAAGCAGACGATGGCCGCCAAGGCCCGGGCGCTATCAGACCAGCTGGGCCTGACCGGTCACGTCGTGCACTTCAACGACGGTTGGGTGCCCTACGAAGAGCGTGGCGGCTGGCTGCTCGAAGCGGACGTGGCGGTGAGCACGCACCTGCCGCACGTCGAGACGCGGTTCGCGTTCCGGACGCGCCTGCTCGACGCGCTGTGGGCGGGCCTGCCGCTGCTGGTCACCGAAGGCGACGTGCTCGCCGATCTGGTGCGCACCGAGAACCTCGGCCGCGTGATGCCGCCCGAAGACGAGGAGGCGACGGCCGCGGCACTAAGCGCGCTGCTCGCCGATCTCGACGCCGGCGGCCG
>JAJCYU010000284.1 GCA_029262755.1 Anaerolineae bacterium | reverse complement strand
CAGCGTACGGTTCGGATGCTCCGCGCAGTGCTGTTCGCATCGATCTGCATCGCGCTCGGCGCATCAACCGTGCGCGCACAAACAGACCCGGATCGCGGCGTCGGGCTGGGAGCCAAGCAAGGCCCCGCGATCGTCGCTGTGCTACCGGCCGAGATCACCGTCGCGTGTGGCGAGGAGCGCGACCTGGAGCTGGTCGTATCCAACGTCGCCGGATTGTGGGGCGCCGACGTGCAGCTAAGCTTCGATGGCGCGTTGCTCGCTGCCGTCGATGCCGAGCCCGATACGCCCGGCATTCAGCTCGCCTCCGTTCGTTTTAGCGAGGTCGCCGGCGAGGGCATGGTCGCGGTTAACGCGGTGCACCAACCGGACGCTGAAACGGCTGCCCGCGTCCGGACGCCGCAGGACTCCGCTCTTGCAGGGGTCGCGAGCTTCGCGGTGGTCCTCTTGCGACCCGCGGCTGCGATCGCGGGGAACGCAACGATCGCGCGCCTGCGGGTACGCGGGCTACGCGCCGGCCGGTCGGCGATCTCGCTCCAAGCAACCGTCCTTGCCGACGAGATGGCTCGACCGATCGACCATCGCAGGGTGGATGCGTCCGTGCTTGTGACGTGCAAGGACGGAGATGCCGTCGGGCAACATGGCGCGCGCGAGCCGGTGGGCGGCTCGCCATCGACAGGCGGATCGTCGGCTGATTCTGCGGGCGATGACGCCGGCTCGTCCGGCCCGCCACAAGCCACATGGCCGCCTGGATTGCCGGGCGCCGAGGACGGGGTGATTACACCGGGCGCGGAGCGAGACGTCGCGCCGACAGGCACGGCGATCTATGCGCCGTCGGACGGCGGCACGCGAGGCAGTCCGATTGCGCCTCGAACGAGCGACGAGCGCGTAGCGGCCGCGACGGTCGATGCGGCGGCCACACAGAGCGCGAGGGCGCTCGCCGCTGGTGCCGATCGCCGGGACGGGCCGGAAGCCGATGACGACAGGCTAGGGGACGGAGAGGGGGAGGGGGACGAGGACGAGAACGAGAACGACGGCGCGGTCAGCGACGACGGAGCGCGCGCGATGCTCTTCCTCATGCTCGGTCTGTCGAGCGCCGTGGGCGCAATCGTGCTCGGCGTGCTCGGTGCTGCCGTGGTGAGCAAGCGGATGGCGCGACTAGCCGGTGTGTACGGCGCGCACGGTGCGCAGCTGGAAGGGGAGCCTGGATCTGGGCCGGAGGGTGCAATGGCAGATGGCACGCCTGTCGACGAGGATGAAGGCGATCCTTCTGGCGAACGGGAACGCGGCTAGGGTTCGCCTTGGAGCCTCCCGTGCAACCTCACCACCATCGCTCCGTCCGGATCCGATCCTCCGCCACACCGAGCGCACGCAGATCGGTCTCGACGCGATCGATCATGGCTGGCGGTCCGCAGACGTAGCACAGCGCCTCCGGTGGCAGGAGCTCCGCGAGCCAGGCGCGGTCAATTCGCCCCGTTCGACCCGTCCACCCCTCTACCACGCTGACGGTGCCGGTTCCGGTTCCGGTGCCCGTGTCGGTGCCGGTGACGGTGAAATGTGTCTGGATGCGCGCGTTCGTGGCGGCCATAAGCCGCAGGGCCGGTGCGAAGGCCAGCTCGACCGGAGTCGATGCGCTGTAGGCCAGCGTGGCCTGCGTGCCGCCGGCATCGGCGTCCACGGTGCGCAGAATGCTCATCAAGGGCGTGATGCCGATCCCGCCCGCGACCAACATCAGCGGTCCGCCATCGCCGGGGCTCCACGTCATGCTGCCCTGGCCGCCGACCACGCGCACCGGGTCGCCTACGGCCGCGCGGCTATGCAGCCAGCGCGTGACGGGATGGCTCGGCGCTGCCTTGACGGCCAACTCGATCATGCCCTGCTGCGCCGGCGGCGAGGTAATGGAGTAGCCGCCCACGGCGTTGCCGCCCCCATCCCCGGCATCCAGTTCCACATGCAGATCGATCCATTGCCCGGCGAGAAAGGGTAGCGACGCGCCGTTGAGGTCGAGATCGACTCCGAGGACGCTTGGCGTCAGCGGTCGTAGCGCCGCGATTCGCGCCGCCAGGCTTACGGGAGCGGGAAGGGAGCCGGAGGGATCGTTCAACCGTCGTGCCCGCTCACCAGCGCCGCTGCCTTCTTCGCGCGGGCTCGGTGCCCTGGTAGACGAGTCGGCTCGCGTTGAATGCCTTCGCGACCCAATGCGGCTGCGATGCGGGCGATGGTCCGACCGTCGCCCGGATAGCGCCAGTCCGGTGCGACCTCCGCCAGCGGCCACGCCACGTGCGGTCGCAGGAGCACCTCGGGGTCGGGCAATACTACTGGCCGCACGTCCGCGCCCGGCCTTCGTTCGGTGGCGCCGAGCATGCTGAGATCCAGATCGATGGTGCGCGCCGCGTTGGGATCCTCGCCGCGCGTGCGGCCGAGCGCGGCCTCGATCGGTCGCAGGACATCGTACTTCAACCGTTCGGCGTCGATCCATTGCCCGCTGAGACGCACGCGCACGGCCGCGTTGAGAAACGGCGGTCCCTTGCTCCCGATCGCTTCACTACGCCACACGCCGGACGTTGCCACCAGGTGCAGGCCTTCGGTGTCTGCCAGGCGCTGGATGGCGGCGGCAAGATGCTCACGCGGGCGAATGTTCGAACCCAAGGCGATCAAGGCCTCATCGGACGGCGGCTGTCTCATGCGAAGTCCTCCGGACCCCGCTCAATTTCGACGCCGACGGAACGGGCGAAACGAAGCGCGCCCGGCTTCTCCACGCGCACTCGCGCACGCGCAGCCCCGTGCTCGACCACGCATAGGCGGGCGATATCGGTCGCGAGGCGTTCCACGAGGAAAGGCTCGCCCTGCGCGACCAGCTCTACGATGGCCTTGGTGATCGTCCGGTAGTTCAGGATGTCCTCCGCGCGATCGGTTTCGCCGGCGCGACGCACATCGGTATGAAGCTCCAAGTTGACCAGAATGTCCTGCTCGACCTCGCGCTCCCAGTCGTTCAGCCCGATCACGCCGCGCAGGAGGAGATCGCGTACCAGGATGCGGTCCGCGCGCGGTAGCGCACTCTGTGAAAGGGTCGGTTGTGCGTTTGTTGCGCGTTGCGGATCAGGGGTCATCGGTGGGGCCTCCGGTCGAGTCTAGTGTCCAACGGGGCCGAGCAGGCCCTCGCCGCCGTCTACGCGCAGTGTTGCGCCGGTGATGAAGTCATTGCGGGCGAGAAAGAGCACGGAGTCCGCGATCACCGACGGCCGGCCGGTCCGGCGCAGCGGCACGCGTTCGGCGGTCTTGCGCCACGCCTCGCTACTCGGCGACGTGCCAGGCGGCGGCAAGATGGCCCCTGGAACGATCGTGTTCACACGCACGGACGGTGCGAGCTCGCGCGCGAGGATGTGCCCGAGGTGAACCAAGCCCGCCTTACTGACGCCGTGCTGGATGTGGTCGCGCCAGGGATGGATCGCAGAGAGATCCGCGATGTTGATCACGCAGCCTTCGTCCGGAGCATCAGGCTCGAGCGCGCTTGGGTCGGCGGTGACGGAGCCGGAGTCAGAATTGGTGCCGGAGCGATTGCCCCCATCGCCCCGCATGAGCAGCGCGGCGGCTCGGGCACACAAGAACGGAGCACGCAGGTTGACGTCCATCGACGCGGCCCAACCCTGGATATCCACGTCCGCGAGGGCCTCCGAATCGAATCGGGCGGCGCTGTTGACAAGCACGTCCAAGCGTCCCGCGCGGCGACTCACGTCGTCGAAGAGCGCTTCAATCGCATCGGCTTCGCGCAGGTCGGCCGAACCGGTCCACGCCCTCACGTCGGACTGACGGGCCTCCGAGGCGGTGTCCTCGGCAGCTTCGGAAGAACGCCCATAGTGGACGTACACGTCCGCGCCGGCCCGCGCGAGCGAGAGCACGATCGCCCGTCCCAATCGCTTTCCGCCGCCCGTGACGAGCGCAACGCGGCCTTGGAGGTCCATAACGTCTCGATCCATGTCCTAGGAGACCGCCCTGCTCGGCGGAACTGGAGAAGAACGCAGTCAGCGACTACGGTAGATGGTTCGGACCCGCGTCTCGCTGCGTGCCAAACTAAGCGCGCATACGGCGGTCCCCGCCTTGGTCGGGTTCTCGTTGGACGCACCCGATGTCGGGGCCACACGACGTTGTGGCCAACAGCGTCCTCGTTGCGACGCTGGGCCCGCTCAGCGGCCGATCAGGCGGTAGAACTCATCGCGCAACGTCGTGTCCTCGCGGAACTGGCCGCGACGTGCGGTCGTGGTCATCTTCAAGCCGTGTTTCTTCACGCCACGAAGGCTCGCGCAGCTGTGGCTGCCGTCGAACACGACCATCACGCCGCGCGGATCCAGGGCCGACTCGATGGCATCGGCAACCTGATTGGTCAGCCGTTCCTGGACCTGTAGCCGCCGCGCAAACATGTCCACGATCCGCGGGATCTTGCTCAAACCGACGACCCGCTCGCCCGGCACATAGGCCACGTGCGCGACCCCGGTGAAGGGCAGCATGTGATGTTCGCACAGCGACTGGTACTCGATGTCCGCCACCGCGACCATCTCGCCCTCCCCGTATGCGACATCGAAAAGTGCGCCGTTGATGACCTCGTCGAGGTCTTGCGTGTAGCCGGCGAGCAACTCACCGTACATCTTGGCCACCCGATGGGGGGTGCGTAGGAGGCCTTCGCGTTCCGGATCTTCGCCCAACAAGGCCAAGAGCTCCCGAACGCGCCACTCGATTTCCGTGTGTTGATCGGCCGGAACGAATTCCAGTTCCTGCGGCCGTTGGGCTTCGACCCATGGTGCGCTCGCGGAAGGTGCCGCACCTTGCTTGCGACCGTTCTGACTCGCAGCGGTCATCCGTATCTCCTTGATCCTGGGTGGGCGGCGACTCGCGCCGACTCCATCACCGACGCGCGGTGCGGCGGCTCCCTTACGTCCGATGCCATGGGCCTCGCGTTACGCGGGCGGTTTGCGGCGACCTCGAAGATGCCGCCGAGGCCTGCACTCCCGCGTTTCGAGTGCCGCGAGACCGCGATATTCCCGGGGCAACGAGGGCCGTGCGGCAGCCGCGGGCTACCCAGGGAAGCGAACCGTACGCAGCACGCGCAGGACGTGCTCGGTATCGCGTAGGTCGGCAAGCACGGCGTCGGCGCCGCAGGCCTGCAGCGTCGCTCGGGTCGCGCCGCCTGTTGCGACCCCGACGCTAGCGAATCCGTTGCTGCGGGCGGCCGCGACATCGAGCGCCGTGTCGCCGATGACAACGACGTCCGCGTCGCGGTCGGGCGGACAGAGCGCGGCCGCTGCGTCGGCGATCATGCCGTGGCGTTGCGTGTGATCGTCACCGAAGCCGCCGTCGTGCAACCACGGGCTCAAGCCCACATGCGCCACCTTGATGAGGGCGGTCGCTCGCAAATTGCCCGTGCCCATTCCCAACGTGACGTTCGGTTCCTCCGAGAGCGCGGCCAACACGGACTGCGATCCGGGTAGCGTACGTGCGTCGGCAGTGCGCAAGCAATCGGGCAACGCCTCGCACACGCGTTGGACGATGCACTGCCGCACGTCGCCCTGCTCGGCCGGCGACACGCCGGCCCGATCGAGCGCCTCGGTCAGGATCCCGCGATCCGTCCGCCCCGCGTATTCGATTCCGTGCAGCGCCGTGTCGTCCCCGAGTACCGTTCGGAACGCGTACGCAAACGCGGCGCCACCGGCGCCGTTGGCACGGAGCAGCGTCTGGTCCAGATCGAAGAGGAAGACCCGATGCCGGCCCGCGCGCCCCGGGGCGCTCTCGTCGGTATCGACGGGGGCTACTCGCACAGGACGCTGCCCGCCAGCCGGTCGTAGACGGCACGCAGCGTCGCCGTATCGGGTGCGATGAAGCTGCGGGCAGGGTCGCCCGCCAATTCGGCGAGCAGCGCGGCATCCACATCCGCGCCGAGGCCGATCGTGAACAAGCGAATGCCTTCGTCGCGCGCGGAGCGGGCTGCGGAACGCACCGCGGCAACGGTGCCTTCCGATGGACGGCCGTCCGTCAAGAGCACGAGTAGCGGTGTCACCGCGCGGCGACGTGCGGGATCGCGGAGCGCGCTCGCTCCTGCGGCAAGCCCCGCGTCGATGCGCGTGCCAGGCGCAACTCGCAGCAAGTCGAGCCCGACGCGCGCCCGTGATTCGTCGGCCGTCAACGCCTGGATCGTGCGCGCGGACGCATCGAAGGAAACGATGGCGGCTCGGTCGTCGGGGAAGCGCATGGCGTCCAGGAAGCCCGTCGCTGCCGCGCGCGCCGCGTCGAGCTTGCGTTCGCCGCCGACCTCCACGGGTAGGTCCATGCTGCCCGATGTGTCGATTACCAACGCGACATCGACCCGGCGAGGCCGACACTGTGCCCGCGCAAGCCACGGCAAATAGAGGCTCGGACGCACGCGGACGTGCGGCACAGGAAAGTCGCGCTCGTCGGAAAAACCGACACCGTCGATGTAGGTCAATCGTGCCCAGGCGTTGGTCGGCCGGATGCCGGCGAGGCGGGGCCGAACCTGGTAACTGAGCTCGACGCCGGCACTCGATACGCCCAGCAGAGTCCATTGCAACGTGCGGCCCGTGACACGCGGCGCAGGCGAACCGGACGCGGGCACATAGTCCATGTCCGCGGGCAGCTCGTCGTGGATGCGTGCCTGATCGAGCAGCCGATCCGACCGAACTTGACGACCCAGTGCGCGGAATACGTCCACTAGATCGGGGCCCGTAGGTGCTTCGAAGAAGTGCCCCGCACTGCTTGCCATTCGTCGGAGCAGCCCCAACTCCGCGTTGGGGCCGAAGCCGATGGTGTAGAGCTCCACACCGCGTCCCTGTAGGCCGAGAGCCGCAGGCAGCGCCCGGTCCAGATCGTTGGGTCGACCATCCGACATCAGCACGACGGCACGGGGTACACCTGCGCGCGATGCCAGCGCGTCGAGCGCGTCGCCCGCCAACTCCAATGCCGGCGCATAGCGGGTCGTGCCGCCGGTCGTGAGCGCCCCGAGGGCGCGCGGAATCGAAGCCAGATCGCCCGTAGGCGCCTGAGCCAACGTGGTGTCCCTTCCGAAGCCAACCAGCCCGACGCGTGAACGACCGGCATCCAGCTCGCCCAAGAATGCCGCGACGGCGCGTTGTGCGGCGGCGAGCGGCGGCCCGGCCATCGAGGCCGAGGTGTCGAGCGCCACCACCACGTCGAGCGCGCCGTCGCCGCGTGGGCACGCACCCCGCACGGACAATGTAACGGTGACGGCATCGCCGATGCCGACTTCCGCCGGTGCGGCGCGCTTGTCGACATGCACTTCGCATACCTCGCCGTCTGATGGCGGTGGTGCCAAGGACTCTCCCTCCGCGGGGCGGTAGCGCAGGACCCGGTCGCCCGCCGGGTCCGTCACGAACACGTGGTCGGCCGGTCCCACCGCGAGGTCGCCCGGTGTGCCGGCGGCGTTGGGACCCGGCAGCCATGCGGACAAGGGCTCGCCGTCTCTGTCGTGTTTCCAAATCCGGCCGTCCGTGGCAAGGCTGAACACGTTGTCCTCAACCTGGGCCACTCGCTCCGTGCCGGCCGGCAAGGCCGCGCGCGCAAGCAAGCCTCCATCAAGCGCGAGGTGAATCCCGACGTCGGGCTCACCGCTCTCGGCCAGCGCAACTCGTGCCGGCGAGGCGCCCCGTGGGCCCATGTCCGCGTCCACGATCGCCGCGTAGCCGTCACCTGCGGGCAGATCCCATCGGGCCACTTCCGCGCCCGAAGCGTCGTGCACGCTCGCGCGTTGATGGCCGAGGTCGATCAGAAGCAGGCGCCCGTCCCGTACCGAGATCGCGGACGGCCAGCCTCCTGGTGAGACCGTGGGTGCAGTGCCGACGCGACCGGCTGAGTCCATGCATGTCGCGCCGGCAATGGCGAGCACGCAGGGCCCGTCTGCATCCGCAAGGCCGGCCGCGACATCGCGGACGCCTGCAATCGCCCAGGCGTCGAGAGGCACGCCGTCGGGCGACCAGCGATGGACGCGGTCCGCGTCATCGCCAAGGAACACATCGCCGTCATCGCCGACCGCGACGAAACGGGGGCCGCGCAGAACGCCGACCGCCGGGGGAGGCCGGGACCATGGAACGAGACCCGCACGCAGATCGGCGGCGTTCGAACCGCGGAAGAGCCCGACGCGGTCGAAGTCGCCGTCGCCTTCGTCGACGAGGGCCAGCCACCCGGATCCGGGTCCCAGCGCCAGCGCGATCGCCGCGGGCGCCACCAGCCCTTCGGCTAGCGTTGGGCGCTGTGGGTCATCGATCTGCCAGCGCAATACTTCCGTGGGGCCATCGGGCGCCAAGCGGGGTCCGAGCATCCCGAGGAGCACCCCCATCCCATCGAACGCGGCATCGATCATTGGCGGCCCCTCGCGTCCGGTTGCACGGGCGAGGCCCACGATGGCACCGCTACGCCATAGGTAGACCGCCCCGTCGGCCGCGAGCACGACGAGCCCGTCGTCCGCGACGTCGACCCCACGCGGCGAGCGTACGGCAATCGCATCGTCCCTCCAGCGCTCGCGAAGCGTTGCGTCCGGCCGGCGATGCGCCAGCGCAACGCCGCCGGTTGGGCCGGCAACCGCCTCCGCAACGACCAATCCTCCGTCGGCCTGCAGGGCTACCCCGACGGCCTTGCCTTCCGTGGCCCCTTGCGTCCATCGCGCAAGCACGGCGCCGTCGGGTGTGCGAATCTCACCACGATCCGGCCAGACGATGGCGATGCGCGCATCGCGGGCGTCGAGCGCGACGGGCTGTGTCGCGGCGACCGCGAGGGGCATCCACGCGAGCAGATCGCCGCTCGCATCGAGTTGGGCCACGCCAGGCACGCCCACGTCGAGCACCCAGATCCGATCGCCGTCGACCGCGACGTCGATCGGGGACTCGAAAAGCGGGCGGTCGGACTCCGGACTGCGCGAGGACCCGACCGCATCGAGCTCGTAGCGCTCCGGGAGCACGGCGCCTTGGTTGGTTCCTGCAGCGGCGGCAGCGGATACCTCGCCTGACGCGGATGGCCGGCTGGATGCGCGGCGAGGAGAGTCGTCCGCGCCACGAGCCGGCTCGTGCCCCTGCGGCAGGGCGGTGCGGGCCTTGGTATCATCGTTGGCAAGTACCACAGGAGGGTGCTGTGGCAGCGATGCCATGGGCGCCCACCATGGCAGCCATGCCAAGGCGACGAGACACGTCGCGCCGAGCAGCGCTCGCCCGCGGGCTCCGGGTCTACGCATCCGACGTGCCGTTGAGTCGAGACGCAGTTGGCTTGACGACAGGCGAGTCCATGCCGGAATTCTGGGGGGGCGTTCCGGTGCGGTCAATGTCGCGGCCAAAAAGGGGCTTCCAACAAGAACCGGATCTGGTCGGGTGCCGAAGCGCTGCACCTGCTGTGCTCCCAGCGGATGCCGCGGATCGGGCATAGGTGGGTTCGGGGATCGGCTTCTTGCCACAGAGGCTGTCGCTACGGCTCCTGGGTCGGTGGGGCCGGCAAGATGGCGGTCACACCAGGAACGGGTTCGACCGGGACGTCCGCCACGTCTGTTGGGGTCGGAGGGGGTACGGCCGTGATGGGCTCGACCGTGGGACGCGGAGCCAACGTCGGCGGCGCGCCGGTAGCTGTCGGCTTCGGCGGTTCGAGTGTGGGTGTACTGCTGGGCAGCATGACCGTCGCGACGACCGTGATGGCGGCGGTCGCGGAGGGGCTCGGAGACGGGCTCGGCGTTGCGGTTGCCGTCGGGTTCGCGACGATCACGGACCGGCGCACCTCGCGTTCTTCGCCGCAGCGATCGCGAGCAATGAGCCGCAGCACGTAGGGACCGTCCGCAAAGCCCCGCAAATCGATGCGCCCAAGACGCTCGTCGTCGGCCGGATCGTCGTCGGGACCAAGGAGCGGGCCGAAAAAGGTCGATGGATCGACGCCCTCGCCGTACCAGAGGCTCCACGATTCGAAGGCCGGCAGATCCGCACTGCCCGTTACCGTCACGATGCCGGAGACCAGCGCGCCGTCGCGCGGGCGCGCAATCCGCACGACCGGGTCGGCAACGCGCAAGGCCGCCACCGACTCCGGCGGCTGGGCGATACCGTTGGCGAGCGCCCAGGCGCGGTGTTCCTCGGGGTAGACTTTGAAGTCACGCTCTTCCGCCAGGCAGTCCGGAGCGCCTTCGGGCGCACGCTCGTCGCCGATTACCTTCACGCGTTGCCAGAGATCGTGCTCCGCAGAGAGCGGCGGCCGGTCCACATCGAAATAGGCGGAACGCGTCGCTGGACATGCCTCGGAAGGCAGCGTGCCCGTGTCGTCGCAAATCTCGAAGAGCGCAACACCCTCGGGCGGTCGGAACTCCTGCACTGGCGTGTTGATATGGGCGGCGCTCATAAACCGGCTCCAGATGGGCGCGGCGCCGATGGAGCCGGGCACGGTGCCCATCGGCGTTCGGTCCGCGTTGCCGATCCACACGCCGGTCACGAGCTGCGGCGTGTAGCCGATCGTGAGGCTGTCCCGATAATCGTTGGTCGTGCCGGTCTTGACCGCGGCAGGACGCCCGTCTGCCAGGCTCAGCGAGTCCAGCACACCCGCGAAAGCCGGGAGACGGGCTTGGGCATCGGAGAGCATGGCGCTGATCAAGAAGGCGTCTTTGGCCTCGATGGCTCGTTCGCGTGGGGCCAACCCGTCCGGATCGACATCCACGCAGGCCTCTTCGTCGTCCCCGGCCCCGCACAATACGTTGCCTTCCGCATCGAGCACGCGAACGATGGCGGTCGGCTGCACGCGCAGGCCCTCGTTGGCGAGCACGCCGAACGCGCTCGTCATCTCAACCAGCGGAACTTCGCCTGCACCGAGGACGAGGCTGAGGCCGTAGTCTGCACGCGTGAGCGTCGTAATGCCGAGCCGCTGCGCCGTGCGAACGAGCTGGTCAACCCCGATGTGGTCCAGCGCATGCACGGCCGGGATGTTGTAGCTGTTGCCGAGCGCGGTGCGCATCGTCACAAGCCCGTGTTCGCGCTCGTCGTAGTTGCGCGGTACATAGGGCGGGTTGGCGCCGTCGTCGAACGGGATTTCGATGTCGGCGAGCAAGGTGCCCGGCGTCCAGGGCACGATGCCGCGACCTTCCAACGCCGCAAGATAGGCAAACGGCTTCATCGTGCTGCCGGGCTGCCGTGGCGCGAGCGCCATGTTGACCTGTCCGTCGATCTCCGCGTCGTTGAAGTCGGCGCTTCCGACCAGAGCCAGGATCTCGCCCGACTCCGGCACGATGGCGACAAGGGCGCCGTTGGTGGCTTCGAGCGATCGATCGCGCAAACTCGCGACGTGCTCCGACACGGAGCGCTCCGCTTCATCCTGCAAACCGCGGTCCAAGGTGGTGGTCACCTCGAGCCCGAGGCTCGTCAGGGCCTCGGGGCCGTAGCGTGCCTCGAGTTGCTCGCGGACAAATAGGGTGAAATGCGGCGCTTCCAGGTCGAAGTGGACGGGAACGTAGGCCAGTTGCTCCGCCAACGCCGCGCGTGCCTGCGCTTCGTTGATGTGCCCTTGCTCGACCATGAGACCGAGCACGACCTCTTGGCGGCCCTTCGCCCTTTCCGGCCGCGAGTATGGGTCGTAGTAGGCGGGCGCCTGCGGCAATCCGGCCAGCAGGGCGGATTCGGCGAGGGTCAGCTCGGAGGGTTCTTTCTCGAAGTAGGTATCGGCCGCGGCCCGCACGCCATAGGCGAGATTGCCGTAGTAGATCTCGTTGAGGTAGAGCTCGAGAATCTCGTCCTTGTCATAACGTCGTGATATCTCCGTTGCCAGCACCACTTCCTTCAGCTTGCGGCGTAGCGTGCGCTCGGGAGAAAGAAACAGACGCTTCGCGAGCTGTTGCGGGATCGTCGAAGCACCGGATACCACGCGGCGTTCGCGCAGGGCATACCACACGGCGCGAACGATCGCGATGGGGTCAACGCCCGTGTGCTCATAGAAGTTGGCGTCTTCGGTAGACACGGTCGCCGCCACGATGTCGGCCGAAACGTCGTCCAACGCGATCGGGATGCGGCGGCCGGCGTCGGGGTCGAAGGCTTCGTTGAGCAGCGCTCCGTCGCGATCATAGATTCGGGTAGAACGGAACGCGTTCGCGCGCTCCTGGAGATCGCCGACATCGGGCAGGCTGGCGGCAGCCCAGGCATAGGCGACGGCTGCCACGATGACCATCACGAGAAAGAGCGGAACGAGGATCGCGCCGACGCGCAGGATGCTCGTTGCCGCGGGAGACCGCCCGGACAATGCTGCGTCGCCCACCGGTAGGAAAGACGTCATGGATTCACCTCCGCGAAACGCGGGCGAATGATGAGTGAATGCTCGCAAAATGACAAGATCTGTGGCCATTGGACGCAATCAAGGACTACTCTAGCCTTAAGTGACGAAGAATCCCCCGTTTCTTGGGAAACTGCAGGCCCATCTGCCGGACCCACTTCGGTCGCGGCATACGCAGACGGAATCTGACGGGAGAGCGGCATGGCAACCAATCGCAGAGCGGAGTTTGTGACCGGCGCCGTCGATGCGCGAGGGATGCCGGATGACGGGCGCGGTGAGATCGCGTTCCTCGGTCGTTCCAACGTGGGCAAGAGCTCCTTGGTAAACTTGTTGCTCGGCCGCCGCGAGCTGGCACGAACGAGCAACAAGCCCGGCAAGACCCGCCAACTCAACTACTACTTGATCGACGAGCGTTTCTATCTTGTCGACCTGCCGGGCTACGGCTACGCCCGCGTGCCGAGGGCGGAACGCGCCCGGTGGGCGCGCGTGCTGACGGAGTACTTGTTGGAGCGTGAGGCGCTGCGGCTGGTCGTGCACCTGATCGATAGCCGACACGAGCCGACGGAGCTCGACCTGCAAGCAATGGATGTCATGGCCGTTTCCCCGGCGCGCTATGTCGTCGTGCTTACCAAGTCGGACAAGCCGAAGCAGCGCGTGCTCGAGCACAATCGAAAAGCCACGCGGCGCGCGCTGGACAATCGGGGTCTCGACACCGAAGTGCTCGTCACGACCGCCGCCAAGAAGCGCGGGGAACGCGCGGTTTGGCGGGTGATCGAAGCGGCGTTGGCGGCGCCGAAGCAACCGATAGCACCGTCGGACCCGGCCAACGGTTCAGCGGATCACGAGCCGCGCACCGAGCGCGACTCGCAATCCGACACGGCGGCATTGGATCGTCGATACCATGTGCGGCGACGGTAGCGCGAGGTCGCGCGGAGCCAGCGATCCATCCGCATCGACCGTGCTACGTGATGGCCGCCAACGTGCCGCCCGGCGAGCAGGCCCCCGCTGCCAGGCCTTCCTACACGGCTTGATCGCGTTCCCACGCTTCTAGGCGATCGACGACGTCTCCGAGGGCAGCAAACGCCGCGTCAACAGGCGCCCTGCTGGTCATATCGACGCCCGCGGAGGCTAGCGCGTCCAACGGGAAGCGGGACGATCCGGCCGAAAGGAAGCCGAGCACATCCTCGCGCGCGCCGGATTCGCCGGACAAGAGGCGGGCGGCGAGTGCGTGGGCCGCGCTGATGCCCGTCGCATATTGGTACACGTAGAAGTTGGCAAAGAGATGGGGGAACTGTGCCCACGTGACGCCCATGCGCTCCCGATCCTCTCCGAAGGGCATCTGGTCCCCGTAGCCTTCCGCCAACAGATCGGCCATGAGCCCGCCCATGATGTCGGCGTTCACGGCCTGGCCGCGCTCGACCCGCTCGTGCATGGCCAGCTCGAATCGGGCCAGCGAAGGCATCACGAAGAAGTAGCGATAGAAGTTGGCCATCGCTTCTTCAAGCAACGCCAGCTGCATTGCGGGATCGTCCCGCGTTTCTTCCAGCAGCCAGCCACGTACGAGGGCTTGCGTGAGGTTGGATGCCACCTCCGCCACGAACATCCCGTAGCGGCCATATTGCAGCGGCTGCGCGCGCCACGTCAGCCAGCTGTGCATGGAATGGCCGAGTTCGTGCGCCAACGTGCTCAGGCTGAACACATCGTCCGTCCAACTCATCAAGATGTAGGGCGGGGTGCCCGGCACGCCGGAGGAAAAGGCGCCCTGGCGCTTTCCACGATTGGGCAGGACGTCCACCCACCGCTCTTCGAGCGCTCCCGCTCGCACTGTCCGCGCATACTCCTCGCCTAAGGGCGCGACCCCACTCACGATCCATTCGACGCCCTGCTCGTAGCCGACGTGGACGGGCGCGGTGGACAACGGCGCCTTCACGTCCCATGGACGCAAGCCGTCCACGCCGAGGGCTCGGCGTCGGATCGCCCAGTAGCGGTGCCACGTGGGCAAGTTCTCGGCGAACACGTCGAGCATGCCACGACACACGTCAGGCGGTATGAATCCCGGCTCCGTCGCGGCCTCCAGAGAGGAGCCATAACCCCGTGCGCGAACGTGGAGGACATCGCGTTTGATCGCGCCGCCTAGGCAGGCTCCGAGCGTACGGCGCTTACCCAGGTATCCGTCGGCATAGGCGCGCCACGCGCTTTGCCGAAGCACCCGGTCCGGACTCGCCAAGAGACGGTTGATGCTCGACTGCGCCACCTCGTGCTCGTCGCCCTCTGAATCCGCGGCCGGGTCGAAATCCATCTCGGCGTTCGTCAGCATCCCATACGCTTCGCCGGCTGCTCCAAGCGCATCGCCGGCCAGCCCCAAGACTTCTTCGACTTCCGCGCTGCGCACATGCGCGGCACGGCGCGCAAGCTGCTCGACGACATGGCCCATCTCGTGGAGGCGTGGCTCCTCACGAACCCATTCTCGCAGGGTGTCGATGCCGATCGCGAGTAGCTCCGGCTCTTCGAACGCCATCGCTGCGGCGGCGCGCGTAGCGAGGCCACGCGCTCTGCCGGTCTGGGCCTGCGCCGTGGAATCCAGTGCGTCCGTGGCGGATTGCAGGCTCGCCCAGACCAGCGCCTTCATGAGATCCGTCCAAAGCTCTTCCTTGGCGGCAAGGAAGTCCGCCCATGCCGCCGCGCCTGCGTGGAGGGTGCCGGCAAACGCAGGAATGGCGTCGATTCGTTGCTCCGAGGCGACAATCGCTGCTTCCCATGCTGCCAGACTGGGGAAGATGGCGTCGAGGTTCCACGTACGCTCGATAGGCAGTTCGGCGCGGGTCGGTAGCGGCTGCGACATGGTGGCCTCCAACAATTCGGTCACGATCCGTGAGGATCGTTGCATGGTCACGGGGGGCGAAAGACTCTGGCGGAGGCCCGGCATCCCGTCAAGCACGGATGCCCGGCCGCGTAGGCCGGGCATCCGGTGAACCTATTGTTGACTGGGAAACGGTATCGCGCCTAACCGTCTATGGCTTGCTGGTGATGGTGCGCGGGCTTTGGGAACACTGTTCCAGACACGTCGCTCGCGCTTGAGTCGCAGCGGCTTGACAGTCCGCCTCTGTGCCGCCATCCGCCAAGCAGCGCTTGCGTCCCAATTGGGCACTACGAGCGCAGTGGCCTTCACAACCTGAGGCACCGCGCCGCCCTTCTGCGCATTTCGACGCGCAATCCGCACGCGCAGCATCGGCCGCAGCGTCGCAACTATCGCCGCTGCCACCGGCCTTCATACAGGCCGCCTGGGCACGGTCCGCGGCTTGCGAACACTGCACGGAGCAGCGCTTCGCCAAGGCGACAGGGTTGCTCAATCCGCCGTCGCGCCGGCACGTCAACAAACATTCTTCCAGGAACCGATCCATGCGATGTCGACACGCCTCGGCATCACCCGTGTCCGTGAAGCATTCCAGGAACACGGCAACCGCCTTGCGCGCGCAGTCCGCTTCGCAGTGGGCGGGTGGCTCCGGCGCGTCCTTGGGACACTCTTCGAGGCAATGCTCGTAGGCTTGCCGGGCATCACGCTTACAGGCCTCGGGGTCGTCGGCGCGCTCGCAGCGATTGAGCTCCTGCTTGTAGGCCAGCTCGCACTTGCCCTCGCAGGTGCTAGGCAACGGCGTGTCTTTCGGGCATTCGGCGAGGCAATGCTCGAAAGCCTGACGTGCCTCGGCGACGCAGCGCTCGGGGTTGTCGGCGCCCTCGCAGCGAGCCTTGGCGGCCTTGAAGGCGATCTCGCAGCGGTCTTCGCAGCCGGGCTCGGGCTCGTCCTTGGGGCAGTTCTCGAGGCAGTCCTCGAAGGCCTGACGTGCCTCGGCGACGCAGCGATCCGGGTTCTCCGAACCCTCGCAACGGGCCTTGGCGGCCTTGAAGGCGATCTCGCAGCGGTCCTCGCAACCGGGTTCGGGCTCGTCCTTGGGGCACTCTTCCAGGCAATCCTCGAAGGCCTGATGGGCCTCTCGCTGACACGCCTCCGGATTGTCGGCTTGCTCGCAGCGCTTGAGTTCAGCCTTGTACGCTTGCTCACAGCGGCCGGCGCAGGTCGTCGGCTCCGGCTCGTCTTTGGGACACTCTTCGAGGCAGTCTTCGAAGGCCTGACGTGCATCAGCGACGCAGCGCTCAGGGTTATCCGCACCCTCGCAGCGCTGCTTGGCTTCGACGAAGACCTGCTCGCAACGGTCGGGGCACGAAGGGGGATCGTCGCCCTCGCATCGATCGAGGCAGTCTTCGAGAACCTTGCGGGCCTGTGCTCGGCACGCGGGCTCCGCGCGGCCACTATCCAAGCAATCAGCGAGCGCTACACGCGCCGTTTCTTCGCATCGATCCTCGCACGTCGTCGGTGGATCGTCCTGGCTCGGTGAGCCCGCATGGGCGGGCGGGGCGCCGAGCGCGATGAGAAGGAAGAGGGCCGGCAGCAGGACCGGAAGGCCGGTGCGCCACAAGCGATTCAATAATGGGGCCATGGGAGCCTCCTAGGAATACGGCGCTTGGTATGCCGCCCATCGGGCGATGCGCCGCCATCGGAACATGGTATCGAGTGCAACATGGCGCTCGGGTGACGTCGCGTCACAATACGTCCGTGCGATCATGCCAAAGGTTGAGACGCTGGGTCCAGCCGTGGAGGTACGTCGCGTACCCAACGGAGTCGTTGACCCGGTGCAACGCCGCTGCCACCCTTGATTGCCGCCGGCACCAGGATGTCCTTGGTCACGCCGAACCGAGCGCTGTTGCGTTCGAGTCTCGCATGGGAGCTCGTGTGGATCTGCTGTTGACGCATGCTCACCGCATCGCGGAGGACGCGGGAGAACAGCGCGTGATGAAGCCCTATCCCGCGTTGGGCCTCCTGTATCTCAAGGCCTACTTGGAGCGGGTCGGCTTCCACGTCGGGTTGCACGATCCAACCTTCGATACACGTCAGCTCGTCGAGGCCCGCTTGGCCCGTCGTGAGGCAGACGTCTTGGGTGTCTACGTCAACCTAACGACCCGGGGGCCGGCGCTCGCCCTCATCGAACGGGCGCGAGCGCTGGGCTGGACCATCGTCCTGGGCGGCCCGGAGCCGGCCAACCACGCGGCCCGATACCTTGAGGCCGGCGCCGATGTGATCGTCCACGGCGAAGGCGAGCGGACGATGCAGGCTCTGCTGCCCGCGCTTGCTTCCGGAGGCCCTCACCGGTTGGATCACATTGCCGGGTTGAGCTTCCGAGACCAAGACGGGCTCGTCGTGACCACGCCCGCCCGCCCGACGATCCGCGATCTGGATGCCTTGCCTTGGCCCGACCGAGAGGCCATCGATGTGCCTGCATACCTGGCGTGTTGGCGCAGCGCACATGGCCGCGGCGCGCTAAACCTCATCACCGCGCGTGGCTGCCCGTATCGGTGCCGGTGGTGCAGCCACGCGGTCTTCGGCTATCACCACGCACGTCGTTCCCCCGAGGACGTCGCGGCGGAACTCGCGCATCTGCGCGAACGATGGTCACCAGACATGGTGTGGTACGCCGACGACGTTTTTTCGATCAGCCCTCGCTGGCTGGCTCGCTACGCCGACATCGTGACCGCGCGCGGAATCGGCCTGCCCTTCGAGTGCATCACGCGCGCCGATCGGGTGGACGCCGAGGTTGCAGAGAACCTCGCGCGCTTGGGCTGCTTCCGGGTGTGGATCGGCTCCGAGAGCGGGTCGCAGCGGATCTTGGACGCCATGGAGCGCGGAGTGACGACCGCGCAGGTCGAGGAGGCGACGCAGGTGCTGCGCGCCGCGGGCATTCAGGTGGGCCTGTTCCTGATGTGGGGCTACGAAGGCGAAGAGCCCGCGGACATCGACGCGACGATCCGCCACGTTGCGCGGGTCGATCCGGATACGTACCTGACCACTGTCGCCTATCCGATCGAAGGAACGCCCTACCACGCCGAGGTTGCCGAACGGGTCGTGCCGCTCGCCTCGTGGCGTGAAGGAAGTGACCGCTTGCGCACCGTCGCGGGTCGTCCCTCGCCGCGATACTATGCGCTCGCGACGAAACGGCTACGGCATGCCGTTCAGCTGGCGCGGCTCCAGGATCCGGCGTCCGGGAGCGCGCATCCCGGCGCCTGGGTGGCGGCGGCCGCCGGCGAGCGGATCGCCCGCGTTCAGATGCGCGGCCGGGAAGCGTGGTACGCCCGGCGCGAGCGCGGTGGAGACTCGGGCACAGGCACGGGCACGGGCACGCCCGAGGTATGAGGTTTCCACGCTGAACGCAACGCGAACACGGCGACGAACAGCACCAGCCGGCCAGGGCGAGCAGGAGGCGATCGCGGCATCGGGTTGGCCGATCCGTTGTCCGCGCTGTAAGCGTGCGCTCGGGCACCTGCCGTTGGATGGCGCCGCATCGGAGCCGGGTACGGGTCCGACGTGCGCCACCGATGGGTGGCGCCTGCGCTTGGACGCGGGCGTATGGCGCGGACCGGCCGGTTCGTTAGGCGAGCGCCTGGAACAGTTCGTCGAGGAATACGCGCAAGTGCGCCATGCGGAGGGACGCGGCGAAGGGGGGCGCGCCGCCGTGCAGCGACTTCCGTTTGCCCGTACGGGCGATCCCATGGCCGCGGCCTGGGCTGTCCGCGCTCGTTCTTATCGACATCTGGACCGACGGTTGCTGCAACAGCTGCCCGCCGGTAGTCGCATCCTCGACATCGGGGCAGGCAATGGATGGCTAAGCCGCCGTCTTGCGCTTGCGGGTCACCGCGTGCTCGCGGTCGACGTGACGGTCGATCCGCACGATGGATTGCACGCGGCGGCTGCCGCGGCTCCTCCAGCACGGTATGCGCGCTTGGAGGCGGATTTCGACGACCTGCCGCTCGCCGCTGGAAGTGCGGATGTGGTGATCTTCAACGCGGCGCTGCATTACAGCCCGGACCCCGCGCGCACCCTTACCCGTGCGAGCGGAGTCGTACGACCCGGTGGCAGGCTCGTAGTCGTCGACTCACCGTTCTACGCACACTCGAGCCATGGCCGACGGATGGTCGCCGAGCGGCGCGAAGCCTACCTACAAC
Organism: Anaerolineae bacterium; assembly: GCA_029262755.1. GTDB lineage: Bacteria > Chloroflexota > Anaerolineae > Epilineales > Epilineaceae > JAJCYU01. The sequence continues at coordinate 14,921 of JAJCYU010000284.1, read as the reverse complement.
GCTACGGTTTCGCCTCCGACGCCTTGGGCAGCCGCGAGTTTCTGGTGGCGCGCGACCTCGTGGACGGGGAGGTCGGCGGCATGGTGCGGTGGCGCCGCTCGCGTCCGTGGCTCGGCTGGCGCATGGCAATGCGCCCGCTCAAGGCCCATGTGCGACGGCGAAGGCCGCCGGCCGTCTTTCCCCTTTGGATCGGGCGCCGCGTGGTATAATCCCGGCCCATGACCGACCCACTCGAAGGCGCCAGCGCGCGCGGCGCGAGCGGCGCCGACGAGGCTGAGCCCTCGCCCGTCGCACGACTGAGCGAGACCGAGCTCGAGGTGATTCGCCTCGTTGCGACCGGCGCGTCGAACCGCGAGATCGCACACCAGCGCGGGGTTTCCGAGGCGACGGTCAAGAAGCACGTCACCAACATCAACGGCAAGCTCGGCACCTCCAATCGGGTGGAGATGGCCTTGCATGCCTTCGAGTTCGGCCTCGTCGCAATCGATACTCCGGACGACGAGGATGAAGAAGCGCGCGCTCATGCCACACGCGAGCTCGCGGAGGCCTTGGAGCGGGAACGGCAACGCGCCGCCGAGCTCGAACGCGCCCAGGGTCGTCATGGCCGCAACGTCCGCAGACTCGGTGGCGTCGTGGTGGTTCTAACGCTGGCACTATTGGCCGTGATCGTGCGGGATGCTTCGTCGATTGGTCCGGGCCGGGCCCTCGCTACGGCAACGCCGCAGGCGCAGCCGCGTGGGCTCCCGTTGTGGGTGCCCATTCGACCGTTGCCCGAGCCGCGCACGGGTCTCGCGTTGGGCGTCGTGGGGGGGCGCGTGTTTGCCGTCGGCGGTTTCGACGGGGCGCGCGTGCTCTCGGAGTTGCTCGTGTTCGAGCCTCGGGAAGTCGCGTGGCTCGCGCTGCGCGCCAAGCCGCTCGCAGTGCGCGACGTGCAGGTTGCAGAGCTGCGCGGGCGCCTGCTCGTGCCTGGCGGTTGTGACGCACGCGGGAATGCGATCGCCGACGTGGAAATCTACGATCCTGCCCAAGATCGATGGCAGACATCCGCATCGCTGCCCTCACCTCGATGCGCGTATGCGCTCGCGGTGCTCGACGGCCAGGCCTATCTCTTCGGCGGGCGCACGACGGACGAAGCGGACAGCGCGTTGGACGAGGTCCTGCGCTTCGATCCCGAACTGAACGCATGGGCCGTCGTCGACCGCCTACCGGCGCCCAGGGCCGATCTCGCGGCGGCGGCGATCGCCGATCGGGACGAAATCCATTTGGTGGGCGGTCGCGATCGCGACGGCGATCTCGAAACGGACCATTGGGTGTATCGGCCCTTCGCCAAACCCGCTTGGGATCCCGATGCGTTGGCGCTGCCTCGCGGCCGAGCCGGGCACGCGATGGTCGCGTTGGACAATCCGGTCAACCGACTCTACGTCGTCGGAGGCGGCTGGGACGCCGCGCTTGAGAACGATGCGGGCACGATTGGATTGACGTTGGAAGACATCGATGCCGGTTGGGTGCCCTTCGCGCGGGTGCCGGGACCCACGCCGCGCCGCGGCGCCGGGATGGCGTTGCTTGGCCGGACTTTGTTCTTGGCCGGCGGTACGACAGGCGCGGGAACCGGGCTATCGCAAGACGCATATCGCTATGAGACGTTCCGTACCTTGGAATTCCGTTGAGGACCGTTGCGCGAGCCGCCGAGCGGCCGATCTTGGGTCCCGAACAAGTCGCCGCTACGGCGACGAGGAGAATCGGCATGAGTCACCACGCTCGACACGTTGCCAGGCGCCATTTCCGGCGTTTCGCGTTTGTAGGCCTGCTAGCCGCCACGACGTGCAGCTTCGGATGGGCGATGATGGACACGTTGCGTTCGCCGCTCTCGGCCGCGCCGACGGCGCAGTCGACCGTGCTGGAGGAGCAGTCCTTCGAGGACCCGAGTTTTCCGCCGCCCGGATGGGAGTCGGTCGACGTATTCGCCAGCCAAGGAGGAACCAACCCGCAGTACACGTGGGGACGAGAGACCTGCGACCCGGCTCCGGGCGGTGGTGACGCGGTCGCATGGTCCGTGCGCGACGGCGAAGCGGGTGCCATGCTCGGCTGTCTAGATCCGTATCTGAGCAGTGTGTTTACGATCCTTCGCTTCGGTCCGATCGACACGCAGAGCTATCCCGGCGGGCTCGAGGTCAACTTCCTGTTCAAGCTCCAGGCGCCGAGCGTGCAGTCCTTCACCGTTTGCGTCGTCGGGGAGGGCGTTGGCGAAGAGTATGGTTGCTTTGGCACGGGCATCGATGAGACGGACTGGGCCACCTTTCCGGATCCGGGCATGGTCTTCACGGACGCGGGCAACCGGCAGTCCGTATGGGTGGAGATCCGCTATTCTGACATCCTCGCGCAGGGTGGCGACTACGGTGCGTTGATCGACGAGGTCGTGATTCGCGGCCGCGGTGGATCAGGCGGCCCGACGCCGACTCGCTTCCCATCCGCCACCGCAGGCCCAACGCGCCCTCCGACGTTGACGCCGCGGCCCACGGGAACGCAGGAAGCGACGCCGAGCGTCACCCCGTCACCAACGACCACGACGCCCCCGACAGGCGTGCCAACGAATTCGGCGACGCTAACGCCGTCGTCTACGCCGAGCGACGTACCGCCGTCGATTACTCCGCGCGCGAGCGCAACCGCGACGCTGACCCCGATTCCGGGAAGGACGCCGAGCGCGACGCCAAGCCGTACTACGCCGACGGAGACCACCGTCGCCACATTGGTTCCGCCGGTAGGTACACCCACGCAGCCCGCCGCGACCACAACAACGCCCGATGCACCGGTTACGGCGACGAGTACCACGGAGGTGACCTCCACGCCCGCCGACCCGCCCACCGCGGGTCCGACGAGCGAGGTGCCCTTCGACATCGTCTATCTGCCCTTCGCGGTCGTTCCCCGCAGCGCGGAGTAAGTGCGTGTATGCGCCTCGGACGGGGCAGGCATCGACGGGCGCTGAACATAACGTGGCGGCGTGTCCGTGGCGGAACGACTCCGGCAACGCGCCTGCCGTGCCACCCTGCCAACCAGGGAAGGACTTCGCGGCCCACTAGGACGCGTGATAGACTGTCGCACCGTCGAACCGGGCTCCTCGCAGCCCCGTATCGCCCTCATTCGTGACCACTACGTGCGCCCATGGCGGCGCCTCGATCTCTGTAGGGAGGAAGCACTATGTTCGGACAGTTCGCGCGCACGGGCCTCGTCGTGCTCATGCCTATCGCCGTCGCGGTGGGCGTCCTTGCGTCTTCCGGCGGTCCATCCCATGCGCAGGACGTTGGTGAGGACTTGGAGGCGCGTTTGTTGGCTTCCGGCTCCGGCCTTGCGGCTGCGCATGCGCCCGACGACCTGCTCCGAGGACGGGTGCTCGAGATCAACGACACCGTTCCGGTCGTGCCGGCCGGCATTCGCCCCAGCGCGAACCGGTCTTCCTTCGACACGATGGATGAGGTCTTGGAGAGTCAAGATTTCGAAGGCACGGAGTTTCCGCCCACAGGGTGGCGCACCTTCGATGACCTTGCTCCCGAGGGTGTAGACCCGAACTTCATATGGGCCATGGAAGATATCGAGGTCCCGCGGGACGGCGGCGTTCAGGCGGCTTGGTCCATTGGTGGCGGGACCATTGGTGGCACGCTCGGATTTGGCGGCGTGTACGCGGACCCGGTTGCCAGCGTGTTAGCCTACGGGCCCATGGATCTCACGGCGTTTCCAGACGGGCTGACCGTCCAACACCAGTTCTACCCCGACCTCCCCGTCCGTACCGGCGAACCAAACAATGCGGCGGAGGCGAAGGCCTTCCTCGTATGCACCGACCGGCGTGACAGCACGACCAATTTGGACTGCCGGACGCTCGCGAGCGAAGATGGGCCACGCAAGCAATGGGTGGGTTGGGGAGAGCCGCTTGAGTTTGCGCTGGCCGGAGGTCTCGATGAGGTATTCGTCTACTTCATCCACCGCGATTTGACGCCCGAAGGAACCCATATGGGCGTCATCATCGACAACGTCGAGATCGTCGGCAAGACGATCAGCGATCCAGGCCCGGGCCCAAGCCCGGTGCCCACCGCCAGCTCGACGCCGCAGCCGGGACCCGGTCCGGGCCCAGGACCGGCACCGGATCCAAACCGCGCCTTCCTTCCCTTCGTGTTCAACAACTTCGACAAGGCGAACCTGCCCAGCGAATTCCCCACACCGCAGACGGGGTCGATCTCCGTGGACTTTGGAACGGACATCAACCGCGAGACCGGCGCGTTGGCCAATGAAGGCACGCGCTTCACCAATGGTATTCAGCAGCTGTGCGCGCGGGAGCAATGGCGTGACATGGTGGTGGGGACCCCCATGCGCGTGCAATGGTTTGTCGAACGAGGCGGCGTGTTCGAGGAGTTGGACCCGGGCAATGTCACGGGTGTGAACGACACGTTTGACGCGCCGGCCGAGGCGAGCTTCGCATTCCAGTGCGTCGGCTTCGTGGATGCCTCCGGTAACGCGATCCCGGTGCCGAACGGACGCTATCGCACATCCATTTACCTGCGTGGCTCTGACGTGGCCGCCGCGTCGCGCACCGCAGAGATCGTGCCCGGTAGCCCGGGACCGACGGCAACGCCCGGCGCCAACCCCCCGACCGCGAGCCCGACGCCGCCCGGCGAAGCTACGCCCAAGCCGACGTTGCCGGCCAACTGCACGAACCCGTTGGTCAACGGCGACTTCGAGCAGGGTCCCAATGTCGGCTGGCAGCAACAGTCCGCCAACAACCAAGCAAGCATCAGGGCGGATGGCGCTCTCCAGAGCAACTTCGGCGTGATCTTCGGACTCTACCCCGGTGCTCAAGAAGCGGTCATGGCACTCGAGCCGGTGACCACCCTACCGGAAGGCGAGTTGGAGTCGGCCACGGTCCGATGGTGGCTCAATGTCGTGAGTCAGGAAGATCGAAGCAACGGTGACAACGCGGATCGATTCGGCATCGGAACCCGTGGCAACACCAACGACGATGGTCGTTCGTTGGTGGCCGTCAGCGAGGACAGCTTTGCTCCCAACACGACGACGCCGTTCCCCAGCGATAGATGGTGGCCGTTGCAAGCAGACATCACGTCCGGATTCGTGCAAGGTGAGGGCTTCGACGAAGCGCATCTGTTGTTGGTCGGCATCCTCAACGCCAACGAGTTGCTGACCAACTTCCGTGTCGACAACGTCGTGCTCGAGTTGTGCACGCCGGAGGGAATGCACGTGGTGCCCATGCGCGCGGTCGCGCCGAACGCAGCCGACCTGGCCACGGTCCGTGGTTGGGATCGCGATGATTTCGATCCGTCCCGGAGCGCACCCGTCGAGATCGTGGGCCGGCCAACCTCGATGCAAGGATCACCCCGTATCGAAAGACTTGCCCCCGAGGCGCTGCTGCCGATGGGCCGTACCCGCTGAGCCTCGTCGCCGTCCGACGGCTGACACGCGGGCTGAACCGCCGCACGCCCGGTCCCTCGCGACCGGGCGTCGTGGCGCCACGACGCCGCGCATGATCCCGCCTCCCTTGCTGCGTCGCATGCGGCTGACGAGCATCGCGCTTGTGCTTTGCCTCGGCGCGCTTGGCTGGTGGTTCCTGGGCCGTAGCCCCGACTCCGCGCTGGGCCTTTCGCCACCCCAGTCGCGGCGGCTCAACCCGATTCCCCTTGCGGATGTTCATCCTTGGGGCGCCAACTTCTTCCTCGAGCGCGAGGTCGAGGCGTGGAAGCGCGAGTTGACGGTGGACATGGCACGCGATGCCGGCCTGCGCTTCGCGAAGCAGCATCTGCTTTGGAGCGAGGTGGAGCGCGAGCAGGGCGTGTTCGATTGGGCCAAGTATGACGCGATCGTCAGCCTGTACCGCGAGGCTGGAATCGAAGTGATCTTCCGGGTCGATTGGCCACCCCAATGGGCCACGGGTGAGTTCGACGCCGGTGCCAATGGACTTCCCAAGGACCCCGATGACTACGCGCGCTTTCTGGGCGAAGCCGTGGCGCACTTTCAGGGTCGGGTGCGCTTCTTTCAAGTGTGGAACGAACCGAATCTGAGCAGCGAATGGGGTTGGTTGCCTGCGGATCCGGCCGCCTATGTCGATCTGCTCGCTCGATCCGCCGCCACCGCGCGGGCCGCCGATCCGGACGTCGTGATCCTGGCCGCACCGCTGGCGATCAACAACGAGGACGTCAGCCTCGCGGGCAACCTCAACGACTTGGATTACCTTCGGGGCATGTACGAGGCCGGCGCACGCGAGCACTTCGATGTGCTGGCGGCCAACGCGTTCGGCAAAGAACGTCCACCGGACGATGCGCCGGCGCCCGATGTGCTCAACGTTCGGCGCACGGAGTTGCAGCGCACCATCATGGAGGAGTTCGACGACGAGCGGAAGGCAATCTGGTTTAGCGAGTACGGGTGGACCGCGGCGCCGGAGTGGGTCGAGGACAACATTTGGGGTCGGGTGGACGAGAGCGTTCAGGCCACGTGGACCGTGGACGGGGTGAGCTACGCACAAGCGCAGTGGCCGTGGGCCGGCGTGTTCGGCATCTGGTATTTTCGGCGCGAACGCTTCCTCGGCGAGTTCGCCGACAGCTACTTCCAGATGGTCAGCGTGGATTTCGTAGCGAAGCGCGTCTACGACGCCGTACGCGAGGTTGCCTTCAGCGACGAACTCTTGGTCGCGACCCCGGGGTACTGGCAAGAACGAAGCGCGCCCGTTCAGCCCGAATCGTTGGACGACTGGGCATGGCAACGTGCCGACGGAGCGAGCGACGAGCACGCGCTGGTCGCCCGATCGCCGGACGCCTCCCTCACAATGCGCTTTCATGGGCGTAGCGTAAGTGTTCGTGCGCTTCAAGGGCCGCAGGCCGGCGGGCTACGCGTGCACGTCGATGGCAGGGAGCTGGCCAGCATTTCGTTGAAGGAGGGTCAGGGCTGGGAGGAGGTCGTACTTGCGGACGGACTCGACCTGGCCGATCACGAGCTGCGCATCGGGCCGTGGCGAGCAGGCGGTGAGCTCAGCGTCGACGTGTTCCGCGTCGACGCCGGTGGGGCGCCCCAGAATCTTCCGGCCGCACCGATCGCGCTTGGTTTGCTCGCAACAGGTCTGGCTGTACTGCTCATGACCGACCTACGGCGCGCTGTCGGGCGTGCCCGCCTATGAGCGCAGACGACATCGGTGCCGGCGCCCGGGCGAGTACAACGGTGCTCGAGGGCCTCGTGGTGCGCTCCCAAAGTGGATTCTATCGGGTCGAGACGCAGCGACAGGGCGCATGGACCGCCGTCTTGCGCGGTCGTCTCAAGCGCGAGCGCAAGCAACGCGGGGGCTTGATCGCGCTTGGCGATCGGGTGCGCTTTACGCCGATCGAGCAAGAGGGGGATGTCGACGCGGTAATCGTCGAACGCCTGCCGCGTGAGCGAGCCCTCATTCGTCGAGCGCCCGGCGCCAAAGGGGCTTGGGCGCAGGACGTCGTGGTTGCCAACGTCGGCCTGCTGCTGCCCACATTCTCGGTCCGTCGCCCCGAGCCGAGCCTCGGCATGCTCGACCGCTTCCTCGCGCTCGCCGAGATCGACGAGATCGAGAGCGTGATCGTGTTCAACAAGATCGAGTTGGGCATCGATCCGGAATTGGCGGAGCGGATCGCGGAGTACGAGCGCATCGGCTACACCGTGCTGCGCACTTCGACCATCGAGCCCGCCGGCATCGAGGCGCTGCGTGCCACATTGGCGGGCCGGATCAGCGCCATCGTAGGTCCGAGCGGCGTTGGCAAGTCCAGCCTGCTCAACGCCGTTGCGCCCGGGCTCGCGATTACCGTCGGACGGGTGAGCGATGCGGTGGACAAAGGCAGGCACACCACACGCGTCGGGGAGCTTCACTCGCTGCCCGGCGTTGCCGGAGGGCGGGTGGCCGACACACCCGGCCTGCGGGAAATCGGTCTTTGGGACGTCGATCCTGCTTCACTCGAATGGGGTTTCGTCGAGTTCCGCGGCTATCTGAACCGCTGCCGCTTCGCGGATTGCTCCCACGTACATGAGCCCGGTTGCGCGGTCCGGGAGGCGGTGACCGACGGCGCGATCGCTGCGGAACGGTACGCGAGCTACGTGAAGCTGCTCAGCCCGCGGTGACCGTGACCGTGACCGCTGGCGGAACTCGCTTCAAGCACCGACACGGCAGACGACGTAGACGATGGCGGAGACGGACTCGGTCCGCTACGGCGTGCGTTGCAGCCGGAAGTTGACCGTTGCCCGCCCGTAGCGGTTCACATCGTCCGCGTTGATTACGGCGGGATTCGCGGAACCGTCGCACATCGCGTAGCCATCGGGCAGGGCAAGACGGAACTCCGCATCGCGCCCGCCTGGATAGGAGAACGTCGTCCGGCCGGTTCGTCCAAGCGCTGTTCCCAGCGCTTCCCCGCCTGCCGAGCCGTCCACTCGCGACTCCGTGCGTAGGGGGGCATCCAGGCCGGTCTGGAAGCGGCCGTCACACCCCCGGTCGATCCACGCCCGGACCGAAAGGGTCGTGCAATCGCGGATCGAGGTGCACAAGGTGGTGCGATCGACGATCTCCGGTGTCGCGGTGGCGCCGGGCGGAGGCGGGGTGGGGCTGGGGCCCGGAAGTTGCGTCGGCTGCGCGGTGGCGGCCGGCGAAGGTGTAGCGGTGGGGGCGCGGTAGACGGCTTCGATGGTCAGATCATCCATCAATACACCGCGAGCACCTCCTTCACCTCCGTCCGCGCTGACGAACAGGAACTCGAGATAGGCACGTTCGCCGCGCAGGTCGCCTTGCCACCGTCCGTCGAGCGCATCCTGGAGCATCGTCAGGTCGATCGCTTGGTCACGCGCCCATGCGCCGAGACGCCCGGTGGCCGAGTACACGATCCTCCGTTCGGCAACCTCACCGCCGTCGGTGAAGCGTAGGAGGTTCACCAGCAAGCCTTCCTCGGGATCCGCCTCCACCCACAGATCGAAGCGCAGCGACAAGCCGTGAGCGCCGGTCATACGGCTCAGGTCAAGCGAGAGTAGCGCGGAGCTGGCCACCGCGGCGGGATAAGCCGCGTCACAATCCAACGTCGCGCCGTCGCCGCCGCCCACCGCGCGCAGGCTCCGCGTACCGGGCGGGCTCTCACATCCGCTCGCGGCCCAGGGATAGCCTGCGCGTGCCACAAACGGCGCGTTGAGATCGGCCACCAGCGGCCAACGGGCACGATCGGGCCAATCGGCGGCATCAAAGTCGTCGATGAGCTGGCGGCCGGCCTGCGGCAGCGCGGTCCAGAAGGGCGCATCCGCACCCCGCGCCAACACGCGGTTGGTGGAGGAGTCTACGGGGAGCATGCCGATGGCACCCTCGGCGACGGCAGGAGCGGCGATCCATCGCTGCAGGGAAGCCTCGGGGAGCGCCGTGATCCCGGGTGACGCGGCATTCGAATCGGGCGATGTCGCGCGCACCGTGGGTCCGCTCAACACGACAGCCAACGTGGTCAACAAGAACAAGCGCATACCCGATGCGCCGCGCTGTCGACGTCGGCGTGGCCGCGTGCGATTCATGCTCGTTCGTGGCGCGGTGCGTTGGCCGTTGCCATCCATAGGTGGCTCTCCGTGTTCAGCTCGAGGCTCGTGAAGCCTCCGTTCGTCCCGCTGCATGCCGTCTCAATCCAGGGTTCAAGACGAGTACAGGCTCGTTGCGGCTACGACCGATCGGGACTCTGGTGTGCCCTGTACCATGCCCTGCGACGCGGACTAGCGCCGACCCACGCCATCAAAACGAATCCGAGAAGCCCGCCGATGCCGTTGCACGCCGGCGTCCCGTCGTCGTCGGCCCCTGCCGCAGTGCGGTCAGCCGCAGCACCTGTCGATCCGGTTCGCGAACCGTCCCCATCATCGAGGCCGCTCGGCACGACGGCCGGTGGCAGGTCCCGCGCAGCCCGGTACGCTTGATACAAGGACAATGGATCATAGCCAAACTCAAGAGCGAGCGCTTCGTCAAAGCCGGTCTCGCCTTCCACCAGGTTGTCGAGCATGCGCCGGAACGCGCCGGACTCATGCTCTTCTACTAGGAACGCCACGAGATCGCGGCTTTCGGCATAGGCCAGCGAGACCTGGCCGGCGTCGCCGGGAAATGCGGTAAGCGAACGTGCGGACAGTAGCTCGTCGCGCGCTAGCGCACGGTCGAGCAAGCCCTGCTCGTCGCGTCCAAGCGGGCCCTCCGCATACATGGCCAAGCCTTCATCCAGCCACGCAGGCACCTGTACCCATTCCCGCCCCAAATGCAGGTGCAGGACGATATGGCTCAGCTCATGTCGGATGACCTCCTCCAGGTCATCCGCACTCGAGCCGACATCCAACACGACGGTGTCTGCCGCAACACGGGCACCGAGCGTCGACAAGCGCGACTCGTAGGTGGCGCCGCGGTCGGCGAGCGCTCGCCGCAGGTCCGCCTGCCGTTGGTAGGCGACGACCTCGATCGTGCGCTCTTCACGCAGATCAACAAGCGCATCGACGGCGCGAAACGACCGCTCCGACATGTCCAACACGTCGCGGGCCTCATCCAGGTCCATGTCGTGGTACCACAGACGCAGGCCCTGACCGTCCAAGGACTGCCACGGCAGCTGCTCATCCATATAGCGCGCCGTGCGCCTCTGGGTCTCGATGGTCGCGCCGAGATCATCGACGAGGGTCCACCACCAAGTGATCTCCGCAGTCGGGTGCAGCGAGCCACGAGGCAGAGGCTCGGTATGACGCGCCTGCACGCGAGATCCGGGCTGAAACTCCGGAATCCGCCGATTCCGTACGTCTTCGTCGTCAATCTCGAAGCGCAGCACGATGTCTTCGAACCGTCGCCCGGGTTCGGCTTCGGCGTCGAGCGCGAAATCCATGGAGTCGGCGAACCGAATCGTCGTTTCGTTGCGTTGCGGGGCGAAGCCCGTAGGCTGCGCGAACAAAGGTCGCGTGCCATCGTGAATACCCATGACGAGCACGACGACGGCCACGAAGATCGCGGTTCGTCGCATGGAGGTCGCGGTAAGGTTGGGGCCCGCCGAGCGGGTGCATGCGCGCATGGAGCGAGTATAGCAGGGGGCCATCCCACTTTGACCGGCTTGCAATCGTGAACGCCTGCGGTTATCTTCATGTTAACAAACCGGGACTGTGCAGGCGTTTGCTACGGTTGGTGGGTCTACGCCCGTGTGCTGCGTCCAGGGCGAAGCCGTGTTGTTGGTGCCGCGATACCGTGCTACGGAACGGCTGAATGCGCGCAAAGATCGGTGCGCCGAAAGCGGGCCAAGCAGCGGGCACTACGGTAGCGACCGGATCGCGTAGGCGACGTCAAGGGGGGAAGATGCCGTTCGGGTCGAGGGTGGTTCGACTGGGTCTGGTGGCCACAGCAGCCGTGGCCACATGCCTTCTGGGCGCCCTGCCTGCAGCCGCGCAGTCGGCCGACGGACCCGCCGTGGTGCATCTGCCGGTCATCCATGATGCGGGCCCCGGACCAACGGCACCCTGCATAGCCGACATTGAGGTTCAAAGCTTGGGGTGTGAGCCGAGCAAGGCGTTGCTCCTGCTTTGGGGTGAGCCAGGGGCCTGTCCACCCGACTGTGCGGGACCGTTGCGTGTCGTGTGCTCGGGGCTACTCAAGCCGGGCGCAACCTGGCGCTTTCCGGTCCACGAGATTCCCCCAGCGGCTCAAACCGGCACCGTGTTCGGCTTGAGTGCCCGCAGGCTCTTTGCGCTCGATGTTGCGCCCGATCCGGTCCTGGCAGACGCGGTCACGGCCGACTACGTATGCCAGGTCCTGTTCTTTTCCGTAGTCGGCAACTGCCATGGCTACCGGCGCTTCAAGCAGGCGATTGACGACGGTCGGCGGTGGTCGGGCGTCGATCTCGCTTCGGCGGCATCCGCGCCGATCGCCGTTGAGCTTCGGCGTAGCTGCACAGCACCACCGCCGTCGGAGGTCGAGGTCGTGGCGGCGTACTCCGGCATCGCGGTGGCCGATCTTGGTGTGCACGATGCGGTCTTCGGCGGCCATGCACACGATCTGGCCCTACTACAGGTCGATGCAGATGGCATGACCAGCCGCGTACATATGCTCAACGCGGGCGCGGAATGCACGTCGGTGAGCTTGTGGCTGACCCGCGCAGATCAATGCGGGCGCGCCCGCATCTGTACGGTGGATACCCTTGCTCCTGGGGAGGCCGCGGCCGTCGAACTCTCGGATTGCATCGGCGGAGGATGGACCGGCTCGGGTTGGCTGCGCTCGACGCAGCCCCTCGCGGTCGTCGTGGACACGATCGGTCCCGCCCTGCTCATGAGCTATCGGGCCGAGGCTTCCGGGTTGCGCTACGTCGTCGAAGGCGAGGAGATCGCACAGCGGACCACCGTTCTTCACGCACCCGTGGCCCACAGCGAGGACGGCGGGTGGTCGACCGGCATCCAGGTGCGCAATCGGTCGGCCAATCGCAACGCCAGAGTCCGCCTGACCTTCCTCGACCCAAGCGGCCGCGCACGGGCTTCGCTCGTCGATTGGATCTGTCCCCGCGGCAGCCGCTCCTTCTTCTTGCCTATGGTGGCCGACCTACCGCTTGGCTGGCGCGGTGCGGTGCGGGTCGAAAGCGAGCCGGTCGGGTTGCCGGCCGCACCCAGCCAGCCCGCCGCGGAGATCATCGCCGTAGCGCGCAGCGTTCGGTATGCGGACATTGCGCGCAGCCACCCTGTCCAGGCGCATAGCTACCACCTACTCGACGGCAGGGCGACCTTTGATCCGGACATCGCCATGTTGCCCGAAGCGATTTGCCCCGGACCGGGTTGCATCGGGCTCATCGCGGCGCCGCACGTTCGCAAGCCGGGCGATGTCGGCACGCAGGTCGAGCTGGTCGTGGTCAACGTGGTTTCGACGCCGGGCGTCACCGATTTCGCTATCTATCTCTTCGACGAGAACGGTCCGATCGACGTACTCTGTCAGCGGCTACCAGAACGGCAGTCCAGCGCGCTCGACCTGGATCGCTACGCGTTCCTTGAGCCCGGATTTGTCGGCAGCGCCGTGATCAGCGCGGTCGCCTGGCGCCACGGCAAGGCCGAAGGTGCTCCCGATGCAGCACCTTCGCCCCTCGGTTTGGCTGCCGTCGTCCTGGCGCATGCGGGCGGAGCGCTCGGCGAGCATGTGCCCGGCGACCGCAGCGCGTCACGCATCGGATCACCGATTGCGGGCAGCCTACCGGCCTGCGGCGGGGCGTGGCCCGCGTGTCCGTCGCTGGCGCCGTAGCTGCCGCTACCGAGTGCCGCTACCGAGTGCCGTTCAACGACCGCCGGCCGCGCCTTTGATCGCGCCGACTAACAAGTCGCGGTTCATCTGGCCGATGAGATCGACCGAGATCTCCTTCGGGCAAGCGGCGCCGCACTCTCGGATGTTCGTGCAGCCGCCGAAGCCTTCGGCGTCCATCTGGCCGACCATGAGCACGGCGCGTTCGTAGCGTTCTTCCTGACCCTGCGGCAGCGCAGCCAGGTGGCCGAGCTTCGATGCCGTGAACAGCATGGCCGAACCGTTCGGGCAGGCGGCCACGCACGCGCCGCACCCGATGCACGCGGCGGCGTCCATCGCTCTGTCCGCGGCCGGCTTGGGGATCAGCACGTTGTCGGCATCCTGCGCGCTGCCCGTCCCGACCGACACGTAGCCACCGACCTGGATGATTCGATCGAAGGAACTCCGGTCTACGACGAGGTCCTTGATGATCGGAAATGCAGTGGCGCGCCAGGGCTCGATCGTGATCGTGTCGCCGTCGGAGAAGGAGCGCATATGCAGCTGACACGCGGTGATGGCGCGACGTGGTCCGTGCGCGAAGCCATCGATCATCATGCCGCACGAGCCGCATATCCCCTCGCGACAATCGTGATCGAAGGCAACGGGCTCGTCGCCTTCCTGCAGCAGCTGCTCGTTGAGCAAATCGAGCATCTCGAGGAAGGAAGAGTCGGGGCTTACGCCTTCGATTCCGTACTTCACGAGCCGACCGGCGGTGTCCGCGGCGGATTGGCGCCAGATTTTCAGCGTAAGGTTCATGGTGCGCTTGCTCCGTGGGAAGCAGAAGGCATCGACGGGCCGGGATTCATCTACTTGTAGCTACGGGTGGAGAGGGGAACATACTCGAACTCGAGCTGCTCCTTGTGCAGGCGCGGGGCGGCCGGATCACCGGTGGATTCCCACGCCGCGACGTAGGCGAACTCGTCGTCGCGCCGCAGCGCTTCGCCCTCCGCCGTCTGGTACTCCTCCCGGTAGTGCGCGCCGCACGACTCCTCCCGATCGAGGGCGTCGATACACATGAGCTCGCCCAACTCAAGGAAGTCCGCAACGCGACCGGCAAGCTCCAGATTCTGGTTGAGATCGGCGGCGTCCCCAGGGATACGTAAATCGCTCCAGAACTCTTCCCGCAAGGCTGGGATCTTCGCCAACGCGGTCTTGAGAGTCTCTGCCGTGCGGGCCATGCCGCAGCCCTCCCAGATGATTCGTCCAAGCTCACGATGAAAGTCCGTCGCGCTGCGCGTGCCGCCGATGCCCATCAGACGCGTGATGCGGGCCTCGACCTCCGCCTTCGCTTCGTCGAACGCCGCCTTGGCCGCCTCGCCGTCCTGCCGGTCTCGCGGCATGCCTGCCAGGTAGTTGCCGATCGTGAACGGCAGCACGAAGTAGCCGTCGGCCAGTCCTTGCATGAGCGCGCTCGCGCCGAGGCGGTTGGCCCCGTGGTCGGAGAAGTTGGCCTCCCCGATCACGAACAAGCCCGCCACGGTGCTCTGAAGGTTGTAGTCGACCCACAGGCCGCCCATCGTGTAATGTGAGGCGGGATAGATTCGCATCGGCGCCGCGTAGGGGTCCTCGCCAGTGATATTGGCGTACATGTCGAAGAGGTTGCCGTAGCGATCCTCGATCATGCGGC
>JAJCYU010000283.1 GCA_029262755.1 Anaerolineae bacterium | reverse complement strand
GTTGGAGTCGCGGTCTTTCGAAACGGCCACATGTCGCCTTCCGCTGTGTGTAACGCTGCCGCTCAGCTGCGAGCGGTGCCGACATGGTACCGGACTCGCGGGAGAGGATGCCGCCGCTCGGCAGCTGAAGCGGCGGGTTAGACGTAATCCCATTCCGAGCCGACAGGGGCTCCGCCGTGAAGCCAGATCATCAGATCCATGGTCCCCCCTCCCCCAGTGCCGGCCTCCAGGTCCAGCCGAAGGGTCGCTGGGGCTGGTTCGCCATCTGCGTCGGAGGCGTGCGTGCAGAGAACCACTTGGTCCAACTCTGGCGGCCCGAAGTCCGCAGGCCATGGGGAGTGCCCCCGTGCGAAGCCGATCGGTGGGTGTCAACGTAGTTGTCGCCTCTGGCCATGCTTCTACGCCGCGTCAGCGGCGATCTTCTCGGTGTTGAGTGCGGGGTTGAGGACGACGGCCTCGACGGGGCTCCAGTCCCGCGCGCCCTTCGTCCACCGCTTCGGGTTCTTGGCCCTGGCGGCTCGGTAGAGCGCTGCTCGCGCGGCGAGGATCGCGACGTCTTCGCCGGCGTGTCGCTCCTGCGGGGTCACGAACTTGATGGCGCTGTGGCGGTGCTCGGTGTTGTACCAACCCACGAACCACCACGCCCAGCGCCTGGCCGCCTCGATGGACTCGAAGTTCGTCCGCGGATACTGAGCTCGATACTTCGCGGTGCGGAAGAGCGCCTCGGAATACGGGTTGTCGTTGCTCACGCTCGGCCGGCTGAAGGACGGCACGATGCCCAGGCTCTGCAGGAACGCGAGCAGCGTGGCGGCCTTCATCGGCGCACCGTTGTCGGAGTGGATGACGAGTTGGTCCCGGCGGACGCCCTCGCGCTCGCAGGCCGCGGCCAGCATGGCCTGGGCATGCTCGGCGGACTCCGACTCCTCGAGCGTCCACGCCACGAGCTTGCGACTCCAGACGTCGACCGCGACATACAGATAGAAGAACGCGCCGCGCACGGGTCCGCGCATGTACGTGATGTCCCAGCTCCAGACCTGGTTGGGGCCCGTGGCGATGTACTCCTCGGGCCGGTGGCGCTTGGTCGCCAGCCGCGACGGCGCGCGATGCACGAGCTGCTTCTCCTCGCGCAGGATGCGGTAGAACGTGGACTCCGAGGCGATGTAGATCCCCTCGTCGGCGAGGATGGGAACGATCTGCTTGGGGCTCAGATCCCGGTACCGCGGGGCGTTGGCGATCTCGAGGACCCTGGCGCGCTCCTTGGCCGAGAGCTTGTTCTGCGGCGGGTGCCTGGGGCCCGCGCGGCCATCGTCGCCGATGTCCTGCGCGCGCCAGCGCTGTAGCGTCCGCGGATCCAGGCCGATCACGTCGCACGCCCGAGATTGGCGGGCACCACCGGCGACGGCCTCGTCGATCAGCCCGAGGATCATGTCCCTTTCCTCGTGGTCGACTCGCCGTCCGCGTCCCCCCACATTTCCTCGAACCTTTTTTTTAGCAGCAGCAACGCGCCGGCCTCGGCCAGGGCGTCATTCTTGCGGCGCAGCTCGCGCTCGAGCTCCCGGATCTTGCGGCGCTCGGGCGTCTGTTCGCTGCGCTTGCCGTGCGGCGCTTTGAGCGCGCCTGTGGCAGCCTCCATGGCCTTGCTGCGCCACTCCTCGAGCTGGGCCTCGTGGAGCCCCTCGCGGCGCAGGAAGGCGCCCAGCTCGTCGTCCGAGAGGGCGGCCGCCTTCATCACGACCTCGAGCTTCTCTTCGGCGGTGCGGCGGGCGGGATTCTTGCGGGCGTTGTGCTTCTTCTTCATGGCGGCCACGGTAGGCGCCGCCGCCGACGCCTCACGCAGCCAGCGCGAGAGCGTGTTCTGCGACACGCCTACCTCCTGTGCCAGTGCGTTCGCGCTGATCGCTTCTCGGCCTGCCATGCGCTGGACCATCCGGCCCTTGAAGCCTGCAGTGTACGTCGTCATCGATCGTCTCCGACGCCCCCGGAGATCGTGTCTCAGAAATCGCCCCCCATGGGGGGCCTGCCCTGCGGGCAGGAAGAAGGGAACCGTGCCCTACCAAGGCTGCGCCTTGGCAGGGGCCCCACGGCCCCCAAAGAGAGGCGGCAGCTACGCTGACACAGGGGGGTCGTGTCCAGTTCGCCGCTGACATCAGTTCGCCGCTGACATCGGTGCCGGACTCGTTCGTTGTGAGTTCCGGACACCCACCGGTCAGACATTCCGGAACTCACAGCGCTGCGGTGGGACTGAGGTGACGCAGCGCGGGCTCTGGCGGCGGCCGCGGAGCGGGGCCTTCGCCGAGGCTGGCACGGTCGGGTGCACCTGTGCATGGACGACACGCTCAACCGGGCTCACTCAGGAACAACGCGCAGTCGGCTCGGTCGGCGCAGCGCGAGAAGCGACGTGAGCACAACTCCGACCGCAGTCACAGCCCAACCGAGAGTAAGACCGTACGGTCGATATCGCAGCACGACCGCGTGCTCGCCGGCTGTCAGGCGGATTGACATGAAGGCGATGTTGGCGTGGTGGATCGGCGTCGGTTCGCCGTCGATGCTCGCTGTCCAACCTGGGTCGTAGTTCGATCCGACGAGAAGCCATCCTGGTCGGCTAGCGGTGACGCGAATCCGCATCCCGGTAGTGGAGCGGCCGACGATGGTTGCGTTCCCGTCCCCGGGCTCACCAGAGTCCGTGGATCCGGTTGCTGGCCGCCCGTCTATGACAAGGTTGCGGCCCGGCTCCCAGTCCTTACCCATGTGGACGGCAGCGGCACGATAGTCGGTCGTGT
>JAJCYU010000282.1 GCA_029262755.1 Anaerolineae bacterium | reverse complement strand
TTGTCGCCGGCAGTGGCTCAATCGGAGTGCCAGGTCGTGAAACCGACGTCTGCGTCGGTGACGATGGCCGTCGGTCCAGACCCCGACAACCTGGCTCCCGCAACCACCAACGCGGCGAAGGATACTGGGATCCATGTCGTGCGGGCCGACTTCTCGACGCTCGACCTGTTCATCTCAGGGGCGCTCGTCTTTCCCGCGGTGGAGGGTGTGGTCGAATCGGCAACCCTGACCTTCAACTCGCGAGGAGGATCCTACTGTAAGATCGGAGGCGTCCTTTGCGACGCGGAAGCGAGGGTCGCCAACCCTGTTGTCGTCGCCGTCAACGGCCAAGTTGCGGCGACGGCTCCGTTTCCAGCCACCAGGGTCACGACCGTGCCCCTGACGGACGTATCGATGTTCTCGGGTCAGGAGTCCTCGATCAGTGTCTCAGTGGAGACCAAGGCGTATCCGGAGAACGCGATCCTGCAGTGGATCTTTGGTGGTCCGGACGGGGCCTTCGCGCCTGCAGCCGAGCTCGAGGTTTGTACTCGGCCTGAGGCACCGGACCCGGCCGACGACTTGCAAGCGCGTGCGGCGGCACTCGCGGCTGCTTTCCCTGGAATCGATATTGAAACGATCCTGCTGATCTTCTCCCTGATGGGCGGCACGGGATAGTTCGCCCCAGACCGACCCGATTCACGCTTACGCGCGAACTTCACTATTCCCTTCGACCCTACGAGACCCTCCACCAACGAAAAGAGGAGTCTCGAAATGAAATTCAGAACTCTAACAGCTGCCCTGCTTGGCCTGGCGACCCTCACCGGTTGCCCGGGCGTCGACCCGGGTATCCTGACCCCAGACACGCCGCACAAGACGGTACGCACCGTGGATGCCGGGCTTGAGATCGTGGCGACGACGATCGACGACCTGATCCGCCACGGCGACATTGACCAGGAGCTCGGTAACGATCTCCACAGCGCTCTCACTGGTATCGATCTGGTCCAGGACGCGGCGGTGGCCGCGCTCGGCGACGGCGACCTGGACACTTACGAGCGGCTGCAAGCCTCTGCGGAGAAGCTGCTCGAAGGACTCGAGAAGCTGCTCGAGGGTCTCGCGGACGATCGGGAGGCGGCCGCTCCACCACACCCCTGGGGCATCCGGCAACGCGCGCTCCCGGCACGGATGCCACCTGGTCGGCGCGCGGCTGGCTAGCCTCCGCTCCTGACTGCCCCCCACATCCCACACTCATCGGAAAGGATTTGAAATGAGCAAGATCGAAGCCAAGGATCTGGCGGAGGGGCTCTCGCTATTTCGTCGCGGGATCGCGCTGTCCACCAACATCAACGAAGCCCTGAGCAGCTACGTCTCCGACATGGAGGAAGCAGCTGCATCCGAAGACGGCGACCTGACGATCGAACAAGTTCGGGCCGGCCGACAGCGGGCGAAGGACGCCATCGCGAAGGTTGGAGAGTCGCTCGTCGAGATGTCGGCCGAGCAGGACTGACGGCCCCACTCGGCAGTGAACCGTGACCGACCCAGAATTGCGTGCGGATCTGCGGCAGCTACGCGCAGACCACGAGGCCCAGACGCGGGAACTCCGAGAGTCGATCCGCGACCTGTACGGGCACATCCACAGCGCGATCGACGCGGTCCGCGGGGAGCTGCCAAGGGCCACCCCCAGGGCGTCAGCCGCGAGGGTCGGGGCGATCGCCTCGGCCCTCATCGGCGCGCTGTCCTTACTCGGGGCGGCCTTTCTCGAGGTGTTGCCAGCCCTGATCGAGCAGTTGCGGGCAGCCGGAGCGCCGTAAATGTTTGAGCTGTTGATACTCATCGCACTGGTCGCGTTTGGAGTGCTCGGAATCCTCGTCGCCCTTTCTCCATCGTCCGGACTTGCTGGCCCGCTTTCGAGCCATCATCAGGTGTCCCGGCTCGATGACCGTCTCAGGACCATCCAGGCTCAACTCGCAGAGCGCAGCGAGGCGGCCGGTGGCGGAGACGAGAAGCCGCCCGAGCAGTGATCGACCAGGTCGATCACCAAGCGATCGAGATTGCGTGCGGCACGGCAGCATTTGCTGCCGGGCTCGGCACGGCGATGCGCTCTGCTCGGAATTGGGAGCACCGGTGGGCGTTCGCCCTCGGGCTCTCGCTGCTGGTCGCCGGCCTGATCGACTTCACCCACGGGCTGATCGGGACAGCGATTGCACCGGTGGCGGCGCCGCCCGACCATCTCATCCCGTGGACCTGGTCGCTGTCGAGTTTCTGGCTTGCGGTCGGGTTCTTCCGCAGCGGTTTGGCGTTGCGAGGGGTCCGGTATGCGATCCCCTTGCGGGTCGCGGTCGTCGGCGAGATCGCGCTGGCGGGCTTCGCGCTGGTGTCGATCCTCACGTCCGAGCTGCCGGACCCGTATTTCGAGGGTTGGCCGCATCAACCGGCAGCCGCGGCGATGGGTCTGGCGTTCGGCGGGATCTGGTGGCTGTACAGGCGCAACCGGATACTCAGCGTCGCCCTCGCAATCGAGACTGCGTCCGCCTCGTCCATGTGCTGGTCTCTTCAGGTGTTCGACGGGCCGTCAACGCTTGCCCACGGGCTGAAGTTTTTCGGCTACATGTGTGTCCTAATCTGGGCGCAGCTGGATTCGCCAATGGCGAAGCGGTCGACGGCCCAGGGGGCATGATCGGATACCTCGTTTTTGGTTGCCGGCGTCGCGAGGGTGCCCTTCCTACCAGGACAAACCGAATGCCGTTGCGCATCTCTAACTGATGGCTTCAATTGTAGACGGCGGTTAGAGAGCTGTTACGGGTGGACGGTCGACTGCTGCCACTCGAAAGAAGGTGGATGGTCGCCTTCAACGAGAAGCGGTGCGCTCCGATGGCCGTCAGGCACGAGGCGGTCTGGCACGTGTGGATCGGGAGCGAAGGGATGTCCGCGTCGACCGGTGGACGTCTCTCTCAGTCGCTCGTTCATGAACAGCGCGACACGGTAGTGCGTAGACGCGACTGCGCGAAACGCAGAGTCCTTTAGCTCAACGCGCTTACCCAGTGCGAGCGGCGCAATGTACGGAAAAGTACTCCGTATCTCTTCTACCAGAGACCCGTGCTCGTTCAGGAAGCGGTTCGACACAATGCCGGAGCGGTGGACTAGCAAATTTCGGTAGTCCCGCCAAAATAGAACCACCGAGTGCGCGTGCATAATAGCGGATATCGGTGCCGCCGACTCTCTCCCATCATTACCGGCGCCTATGTGCGGTAAAGTTGACAAACTTTCAGTTAGCCACTCGAACGCCTTGAAAACCTCAGGCGTGCCTGGGAGCCTGTGGCGGCCCTGTCGAGCTAGAGGGTTGAGGGCCAGTCCGAGCCGGCGTTGTCGCGGGGACCAGCCAGGCCCCGTTTCAAGTAGGGCCAAGAGGTAGTTCAAAGCCCAGCACAGTGCGTACGTTTCGAATAGGCCTGTGTAAGAGATCAAGGCATGCTCCACAAAACCCGCATGGATGCGGGGGAATATGCGTTGTACGTCGCCGACCACCGGCGAGTATGCTTGTTCGCCGGGTCTGCGCTGAAAGGACCGCTTTAGAGACACCCATGCGCGACCTGCAAGCTCCTCTCTCTGTTTGACGCGGAAGAACGTCTTAGCCGACCGAGTCGCGTCAATACGTGCTGCTTCTCCCCGCAGGTACGCTAGCGACAGGGACATGGTGTGGAAGTTCTGGGATGCGAAACGATGCTGGCTCAAGTAATCGTGAAACGGTGCGCGAGAGTCCCAGATACCGGACGGGCGAACGATTGCTACGTGTGGTTCAAGCGAGGGTGGCGGCATTTGGGAGCAGGGTTTGCCGCCGAAGGGGTCGGCGTCAATAGAGGATTGTACGTACTCTTTCGCACCGACGTCCAGATCAACCGGCTCGAGATGAAGCTCGCCTGGATGTTCCGCGGACTGACGGCGGTCGCTGCGGCGGTCGTGACGATCGCCTACGACTCCGTCAGGGTATGGTTGCGGACCTGAACCCTGGGGACCGTTTGCCAAGCACCGACGACCACAGCGCCTGCGAACGCCGAGAGGCGGTCTACAGAGACGTCCTCATCGCGCGAGTGGTCGAGTTGGAAGCGGCGCTCGGGCTGCCGGAGTTCACCGAGCCGGCCAACCAGTGCGACTACTGGGCGCTGCGGTGGGGGAGGGGCGCTGGGGGAGTGAACCTCGGACCCGCGGATGACCTCTCGGCGCCGCCAAATTCCTTGACAGTCCCTGCTCCAGCATACGATAGCTGAGTGATCGAGCCCCGATGGGCGGGCCGGCGAAAGGGGACTGTAATGAAGACCCGTTGTATCTCCCGTTACTTTCAGATCGTTGGTAGTTGTGTCGTTGCGATCCTTACCTGCGGCGGGCCGGCAGTCGCTGCGTCGATATCGTGCGGGCAGACAATTAGTGCTCCCGGGACTTATACCCTGGACCAAGACTTGTACTGTGGTAGCGGGACGGGCCTCACGATCACCGGCCCGTCGCCGGCCGGTACCATCATTATCGATGGAGCAGGGAAGTCCTTAAAGGGGCGAGGATGCGGGAAGGACGGCATGTGTATCGGGGGTACCTGTAGTGGCGGCCCCTTCGCATCGATGCCGAGCCCCTTGAACCAGTGTGGTTCGGTTCCGGGAAATTCGATTGTGGGGATCCGGCTAACTGCGAGCGGGGTTACGATCAAGTCGATCAAGCTCATGGGCTTTTACGACGGCATCGAGCTGAGGAACGCGGATAACAATACCCTTGAAGGTGTCAACGCCATCGGGAACGGGACCAACAACGTCGGTTGCAACAGTGCCGCCTGTGGCTACGGCATCGAGCTCACCGAGGATTCCGACAACAACACACTCCTGGGCGTACAGGTGGGCAACAACGGAGACGAGGGAATTCACATCTCCGACGGCAGCAATAACAACACCATCACGAACTTGCCGATATCCGGATGCTCCCCGCTGGCGAGCCAGGTCTGGTGCAGTGGCCGCGAGAACATTTACATCCTCGAGGCCGACGACAATGATGTTGAGCACATAGTGGCCCACTACGACAACGGTTGCGTTGAGAATGTGCCACTGTCGGGCAAGAAGGTGAGCGTTAATATCGAAGATTCCGATGGTGTCGAAGTACGCGACGGTACCTTTCGCGGAGCTCCGGTTCGCTTCGTTGGTAGCGCGGGCGCTGGCGGAAGAAACATCCTCAAGACCTCCACTGTCGATGCGCCGGACGTTTGCGTGCGTTTCAACCAACAGGGAACCAATATCCCGGCGGGGAACGAGGTCCGGACATCGACTCTCACTTGTGCGGACAATGATGACATTCGAGTGAGTGCGTCGGGCAGTGCTACACCGAAGAACAAGATATGTGCGACGACTTCGTGCGGTGCATCGTGCAGCGTCGACGGTGATCCCAATAGCGACGTGGTACTCACCGAGGCCGCCTGCTTTAACTAGAAACGCGCGTCGGGTCAGCTCCGTTGTTTCCGCACCTGGCGGCGATCGTTGGCCCCACCAGCATCGCGTTTGCGGCCATGGTTGGCACGGTTGTGTTCGTGACCGAGGCTCGCGCCCGGGGAATTTCCCTGTATACGATCGGGGTGTTGCAACTCGGCTTTAGTTTGCTCGCGTTCCTTGGGGCAGGCTTATGGGCGGCGTTCGAGCTCGGGAACCCAAGCTCGTTGTCGAGCCTAATGGACTCGGGGATGCGTGCGCCGGGGGGCGTGCTTGGGCTCGCGGTCGGGCTGATATTCTGGGTTCCGTTGTGGTGCGGGTTCGCTGCGATCGGTCACGTCGCAGACTGTCTGGCCTTCACGCTAGTCTGGGCTCTCGCGGCGGTACGGCTTCAATGCGTAGCTGTTGGGTGCTGCCATGGCGTGGTTTGCGAGCTCCCATGGGCGATCTCTTATCCCCCGGAGAGTCCCGCAGCGCACCTGCATTGGAGTCGCGGCATGGTTGGGATGTTTGATTGGAGCATGCCGGTCCACCCGTTACCTTTGTACCTGATGGTGCTCCCGCTCGTGGTCGGCGGACTGTTGTACCGGTTCCGCGCCCGCGCTCAGTATCCGGGCCAGCTGTTTCTCGTCTTCATTGCGCTGCACGAAATAGGGAAATTCCTGTTAGAGAATTTTCGTGAGCCGCAGCAGCTAGCGCCAAGAAGCATTGTCCCCGAGGCAGCCCTCGTGCTCAGTCTCGCATGTACAGCGATCCTTTCCTTCGCAGGGATCTATCGCTGGACGGTTGGGCCCGACAAGCGACCCATACGAGCGGTTTGAGGAGTTTCGCACCTCCTCGAACCACTGGCTTACTTCCGCCGCCTCGCCGCCTGGTAGTGGTTTTGGCAGAGCCCCTTGGCGGTACGCTGCCGCTCGCATCCGGAAACGGAACACCGCTTCCCCGCAGGCACGACGGGGGCCTTCGGCTTTTTCATTCCCCGGAGTTGCTCGGCCGCTGCATCCAGCCCCTCGTTGAACAACGCGATGATCAGCGCGGTCTTCGAGCACCCAAGCTCGCGCGCGACACGGTCGATCTTGTCACTCAGCTCGGTTGGGATCTTCACGTTCATCAGCTTCGCGTCGACGCGCTTGGACTTCCCGAGGTCTTCCAATCGCAGATCTGATCTCACTTAGCTGTGTTCCCCTGGCTTCGCGCGGAGGTCGCGGAGAAGCCTTTCGAAGCTGCTCTCGTAGAGCTCCGCCTTCGTGAAGTCCCCGATGTGGCGACTCCTCAGCGTCCGCGCCCATCCGTGACGGACTTCCTCCTCGTCGAGGATCATGTCGTCGATCCGGACCGGGAAGAGGACCGAGTCTTTGCGACGCTTCTCTTCCTCCAGCGCTTTCTCAACTTCGTTCTCGACCCACGCGCTTGCGATCGCCGGCTCGGACAGAATCAACAGAAGCTTCTTGTGTGACTCGATCGCGACGTCGATGGTCGTTCGGAGTTTGTCTCCGATTCTGAGGTCTTCGTCGTCGAGCCAGCAACGCACGCCGGCTTCTTGGAGGTCGTGGTGGAGCCGCTTCGCAAACTCCTTGTTGCTGTGGGAGTAGCTGATGAAACAGGAGTCGAAGCGGATCGGGTTGCTCCCGCGAAGGCGATCTATCTCGTAGAGCACGTCGACCCGATCCTTGTCCGACAGTGACGGATCGTAGAGCTTGACCGCCTCGACCTCCCAGTCGTCGAGGCCGCAGCCGCGCAGAAATTCCGGTGGAATCCTCCCCTTCGACCGCACCAGAGATCTAGTCCCCAAATCACTCGGTCCTTCGTGGCGCACTTCTGCGAGACCAAAGGCCTCCATCAGATCACAATCGACAAGGGTGGTGTCAGCGAATCGAGCGCCGGTAAAGCTCGCGCTTGTCAAAGTGGCCGAGCGAAGTATACAGCGGTTGAGACTCGCGCCGCTCAGATCCGCGCCGGTCAGGTTCGCGCCGGTCAGGTTCGCGCCGTTCAGGGCCGCGCGGCGCAGGACCGCGCTATTCAGGACCGCGCGGCTCAGGACCGCGCCATTCAGGTTCGCGCCGCTCAGGTCCGCGCTGTCCACGGTCACGCCGCTCAGGACCGCGCCATTCAGGTCCACGCCGCTCAGGTTCGCGCCGGTCAGGTTCGCGCGGCTCAGGTCCGCGTGGTGCAGGTCCGCGTGGTGCAGGTCCGCGTGGTGCAGGTTCGCGTCGCTCAGGTCCGCGCCGGTCAGGGTCGCACCGCTCAGGTCCGCGCCGGCCAGGTCCGCGCCGCGCAGATGGAGGGTCTTCGCGGGGTGCTTGGCGCGCCACTCACGAATCGCAACTGCCCCCTGCAACACAACCTCAACGTGCTTCGGGTTGGCCATATCAGCATCCAATCCGATGGTAGGCAGGCGAGTCAATCCAGACTCGCGCCGATTGATTGAACCCGGCCGCCGAGGCGAACCGCAGCCTCTGATGTTATCCCGTCTGCTTAGCCCCTTCGTCGAGGCCCAGTGCGTATAGCTGCTCGGCGAGGTCGAGGATCCACAGCGCGTCCGCTTGGTTGTCGTCCTGGATCCGAACCTCCGGCCACCGCTCCCTCGCGGCCGCGATCATCAGATCCTTGTTCGCGTTCCCCTTACCGGTGGCGTGCTTCTTCACCTCGGACGGGCTCACCCCGCGGTACTCGGCGTGGTTGTCTTCGCACCAGGTGACGAGCACGCCCTGGATCATCGCCTGGACGGTCAGGGCACCCTGCATGTTTGGTGCCGCGTGACGGGCCGCTTCGTAGACGACCAGGTCGACACCGACGTTGCTGACGATCTCCTGGAGCTTTCCACGGAACCGAATGAGGCGCATGCCTGCGCTCTCGTCCCGGCGTACCGAGAGGTCCCAGGTCCCGGACTCGCCGCATGAGTGAGCCCACCCGCATTTCGTCGCCGGATCGATTGCCAGAATATTCATTTGCTGCTGTTCCTCTCCGTTCGGAAGTCGCGAAACCGGGCGATGAGACCCGCCCCTTCTTCGCGACACAATCCAAGTTCCTTGATGGCGAAGTCGAATAGGAAAGCGTCAGACTCGGCAGCTTCCGCTGCTTCAAGCAGTTGCGCGGCCACGCTCTTGGCCTCGGCAACGCCGAGCTGGAACACTTCGTTGGCCCCGACCCTCTCCAGTACGACGTTGACGCGCGGGTGCCCTGTCCGGTGCGATACGCACGATTCGGACATCACCCCGCCGACTTCGATCACTTCTCGCCCCATTGGGTCTTTCATGTTGAAGAACCTCCGTCCGAGTCTTTCCGGTTCACCAGAGTCCCGACGCTCGGGGCCGGGACTTTCGCCGGCGGAAGTGGGTCAGCCATGGGCGCCACCACCCACCCAATCTCCGTACTCGACCGGCTGCACGTTGTCGGAGAACTCCGGGAGAAGTTCCACGCCGTCCGCTGCAACGGCCAGAGCTTGAGCAAAACCAGGCACGGTCACGTGTGTATCGAACACCACAAGATTGCTGGCCCCTCCGCACCACGCTCCATCAGTCCCGATCTTCGCTATCTTGGACAGTGTCGGCGGTCCGACCTGGACCCAGACCTCGAGCCCGTGCGTTTCCGCAGCGCAATCGTCGCGGGGTAGGATTCGAGCCCGCTGCCACATCACTTCCTCCTCCGCCACTTTGCAAGGAAAGCCGCGTACGTATGCTCGCCCCACTGCTCGACCCCGCGTGGGTGCTGCCCCGCCGATGCGCGACCGCGATTGTAGCCGCCGTCGGTGCCGAGCAGATACACGCCGAGGATCGCCAGGGCGCAGAGTGTGTACATCGGCCAGTACCAAAGCGCGGCGATGAGGGCGGCGGGGATGATAAGCAGCGGCGAGAAGTACAGGATTGCGACGATCATTGAGCGCTGCCCTCAACCAAAGCCAGCGGCACGACGATGCAGGACTCCTTGATCGGATGTCCCGAATCAAACGCGAGCCGGTAGTGCTCAGTACGCTGGATCGCTTTGCGCGCATCTCGCCTTGAAGGGAACACCGCAACCCGTCCGCTCTCGCGCCAGTTCAGTATGCCTCCAGGTGGCAGATTGTCCGATTGTTCGAGGGCAAGTCCCTGCTCGTAGTCGTCGCACGACTCCATCACGATAAATCCGAGTGGCTTCGCCATCACCCACCGTCTTTCTCGTCGCTCGCGGGCGGGGATACGACCGGCCGTACGCACTTACACCGGGGTAGTTCCACGTCGCACTCGTAGCACCACGTTGCCTGCTCTGGTGGTTCGCTAGGGGTGGCGTCGAGGGCTCGACATAGCGCCGCTTCGAGTTCGCTCGCATCGACAGTGCTCTCGGGCCGGTTGCACCTCGCCACGACCGATATCGCTTCGTCCACCACCTCGCGCAATCGGTCGTGTTCGGGCCGCATCTCCCGCAGCAAACGTGCCGCGTTCTCGCAGGCCGAGCCTTCGTTGAGGTATGGCTCAAACTCGGTGAGCAGGATTTGCCCCAGCGTTCCGATCTCTTGGTCACGAAGCCGGTCGCGCTCGGCTTCGAGCGACCCCCTCTCCTCCGCTGCCTCTTCCCGCTGGACCTGTAGGCGGTCCAGAAGTTCACAAGCGGGCAGCTATCCCCACGCTCGAAGGCAACCTCAGCGTGCTTGTCGCCGTGACTCCCCGAGCACAGTTTCACGACTGCTCCTCTTCCGGCGCTGGAGAGTCGTCGGTTTCCAAGAGAAACTGCAGCACCTTCACCAAGGAATCCCCCTGGACGACCTCGCCCTTCTCCAGTCGCTGCAGCGTCGCCGGGGACACCCCGATTTGTTCGCCAGCAGCCCGAAGGGTGAGCTTGTTCGCCCAACGCCAGCTCGCCAGGATCTGTCCTAGTTTCATGCGGTTCTCCTCTCATACGTCCACGCAGCCTCCGGCCGCATTCCATGCCGAGCCGAACCACCGTGTAGGTGTTCCCAACCGGTGAGCGGCCGTGACAGTCGACGGGACGGGCGTCCGGAGTCGCCCTCCACTCGGCGAGATTGATGGTCAGGCTCGACACACGCTTCGATCAGGGGGCACCGCTTGAGCCAGTCGTGTTTGCCGAGACGTCCGTTGCGGTGTTCGTACAGGGTGCGGCGAGCGTTGACTTGAATACCGGGCCCGAACTCAATTCGGCACGTCCCGTTCTTCGTGATGTACCCGAGCCACTCTCGGCATCCGTGGGCGTCGGGCGGCGCGACCTTGGCCAGGATCCGCTCTATCAGTGTCGCCATCGGTCCTCCGGTTCGATGTAGTCGAGCTCGATCAACTCGAAGAGATCCCGCTCTTCCAGCACCTCGATCCGTTCCTCGCCGAATCGCCACAGGGCGCCGTCGCGGACGCGGTACTTGTTCGGTAGGTAGCCGCCGTCGCACCGCTGCGTGACGAGCTTGCGCGAGAACTCTGCCGGCCCGGTCCTAATCGCCATGATCACGCCCCAGCTCGCCGGTTCGATGACTGAGAACAGGTCGAGGGCGATGTCGCCGACAAGGAGCCGCTTGTACTTCTCCCCAAATGACTTCCGCCCGTTCTTGTCGAGACGATGCTGCAAGAGTCCGCGCGTCAGTCGATCGATCACGAAGGCGTCGAGGGCGTTGTCACGGTGGGCTTGATCGACGTTCCCGAAAAGGTCCCGAAGTGTGCCTGTCGTGATCTTTGGAACGCAGACGATCTCGATGTCCGAGACCGTCTCACATCGCCGCCGCAGGGATCCGGCGATCTCGATGCGCTCGCAGTATGGGCGCAACTCCTCGACGATGTGCTCAGCGATCGGCCGAAGCTCGGACGCGGGACGTTTCGGGTGATTGCTCACTTCTGCAACCAATGGTCTACGGTGCTGCCGGGGCGCTGGGCCCCGATCCAGCGGTCTGCCTCTTCACTGGAGGGGTAATTCACTTCATCGACCGTGAACTCAGGGCCCTCGTAGATGATCTCGGCTGTCATCTCGTCGCGCACAACGAACCGTCCGGTCTTGGCTGCCCGCCAGCGGTCGTACTCACTCATGGGTATCGCCTCGCCGTCCGATGACCATCGGAGCTGGGCGACGATGTAGCGAGGCGATACCGATACATGCGCCTTGCGGTCGTAGAATGCCGCTTTGTAGAAAACGGACATTCGGCATCGTCCTTCTTCGTCGCGAATCTCCGACCACATCGAATGGTCGGTCCCCTTTCTCGACCACCCCTCGGGAAGCTTTGCCTCAATAAACAGATCGTCAACTTCGTCGCCGAAGACGATCCCGAATCGTTCTAGATCCGAGCGTGTTTCCGGTCTGAGGATTTCCTGCGGTAGGGTGTCGCCGGTTAGGAACTCGACCTGGCCCGCAGCCTCTTGGGCTTCGATACCTCCAGGGGTAGCGGCGACTACTGCATTGGCGAAGTCGCCTGTGGCCAGCGCTCCGATGGCCGCTGGGGTGAGGTGGGGCTGATGACTCGTCTTCTTCATTTCAGCTTCCTTTCCTGTGCTGGTCGATCTCGTCATGCATCTTCCCCAGCTTGCGGCGGAACTCCTGCAGCTGATCGACGGGCCCGTACATCGAGCACTTGTCGATGTACCCGACGAGCTTCCTCGAGATCGCGTCGGCATCGCGCATTGCCTGGAACTCTCGCGCCATTGCGAGCCCGTCCTGGTCGTCGGACAGCACATGCTCGAGCAAGTCGGCCATCTGGTCGAAGGTCTCCGCGCGGCCGACCGCATCTACTACCGTCCCGAGCAGGAGGATCGCTCCGTCGCGTGCGGCTGTCAGTTCCTCGAATTCGGAGTCCTGGGTCTGCGGATCAATAGTCATCGAAATAGAGCCTCCGTGAGTTCCAGCGGTCCCCGCGCGACCATCA
>JAJCYU010000281.1 GCA_029262755.1 Anaerolineae bacterium | reverse complement strand
AGAGCGGAGCGTGAATCCGGCATGGACGTAGAACTTCAAGGACGAAACGTCGAGCTGACACCACGAGTACGCGAGCATGTCGAAAAGAAAATCGGCAAGCTTGAGCGCTATCTGAAGGACATTCACGCCACAAGAGTAGATTTACGGCACGGAAGCACCCGCAGTCAGGGTGAGGTTTACACGGCGCAGATGACCGCGTTCGTCGATCGAAAGATCCTGCGTTCGGAGGAGATGCACCCCGATCTGCTCGCGGCAATCGACTTGGCCGCGGACAAGCTTCATCGTCAGATCAAGCGCTATAAGGATCGGCGGGTCGATCGGTGGCACGATCACGGCAAACCCGTGCCGATCTTTGACGAGCCGGAGCTCGAGGCGGACGAGGAAGAGGCGCCCCGCGTTGTGCGTCGCAAGCGATTCGAAGTCTATGCGATGGACGAAGAGGAGGCCGTCGAGCAGATCGATTTGCTCGGCCACGATTTCTTTCTCTATCGCGATCCGGACGACGGCGCGGTTCGCCTGCTCTACCGTCGGCAGGACGGCGGGCTTGGCCTGATCGAGCCCATCAACGCTTGAGCCGCACGGTGTTGGTCGTGTGCACGGCCAACCGCTGCCGTTCCCCGATGGCCGAGGCGATCGTTCGAGACCGAGCACTCGCCAACGGGCACCAGACGCTCGAGGTTCGGTCCGCGGGGACGTGGGCCGTGACAGGCCAGCCCCCGACGCCGCACGCAACCACGGCGCTTGCAGAGATTGGGTTGAGCCTTCCAGCCTTCCAGTCCGAGCTGGTGGACGAGGCCCACATGCGCGCCGCAGACCTCGTCCTCGCCATGACCGCGGGGCACGTGGAGGCGCTCGCCGCCGAATTCCCGTGGGCGGCCGGAATCCTATGTCAGATGAGCAGTCTGGCGGGCGGCCGTTGGGATATTGCGGATCCGGTCGGCGGCAGCCTCTCGGACTATCGCGCGACACGCGATGAGTTGGCCCGGCTCATCGACGAGGGATGGGAGATCCTGAGCCCTTAGGGCTCGTCAAGCAATAAGAGGCAACTACCGAGGGCGCGGCTTGGCTGTTCCAGTGGTTCGCGGTGACGAGGTAATGGCAGCGCCATTGCTGAGGAGCAGCGGGGCGCTGGGGCAGTCTAGCGGTGGCCCAATAGCGCCTGCTATTGTTTGATGAGCCCTTTGCGCAAAGCGGCACGTTGAGCCAGCAAGGTCCGTAGCTCGTACCATGCCATGAGGGCGCATACGTACGCGCCGACCGTCCCGTCCCGCCAGCCGCCCAGATGTACGTAGCGGCGAAGAAACTCGCGGGCCGGTTGCAGCACGAACGCGCGGGTTTTTGGCCGCCGGCCTGCTGCAATGCGCCGATCGGACTCCAACGCGAGGTAGGAGCGCTGCTTTGCCCGAAACTCTTTCGGGGACTCGTAGTTGATGTGATCCATGGCAACGGTCAATGCGCCGCAGCTGCCGGTGACTTCCGCCAGCTCGTGAACGGCGCGGGTCGGGTCGTAGCGGCTCGCGTCGCGCCGCAGCAGGCGCAGCTGCCGATCGGGCCACCAGCCGCCTCCGCGCATCGCATGACCCCAAAACACATTGCGCCGCGGAATCCAATAGGCATTGTGTTGCGGGTCGCGCAGTGCCGCCTGGATCTCGGCTGCAAGCGAAAGTGGCACACGCTCGTCCGCGTCGATGAACAACACCCACTCGCTGGCGACCGCTTCCAACGCGGCCTGGCGTTGACGCGAATAGTTCTCGAACGGATGCACCTGCATCATGGCGCCTGCAGAGAGGGCGATCTCAGCCGTTCGGTCCGTGCTACCAGAGTCGAAGACCAGCACGTGTTCCGCCCAGCGTAGGCTGGCAAGACACGCGGGCAGATGGCGTTCTTCGTTGAGCGTCAGCACGATTACGCTCAAGGAACGCGCCGATGTCGCGGCTGGACGACCGAAGCGCGCAGCCTGCCCGAGCTCCGTCGGGCCCACGCGGGTCACGGTGCGCTGCGGGGCGGGACAGAATCACGGAGTAACGAACGGTATGCGGCCGCCCTTCGAATGCGGTCCGGCTCGCTCAGCGCCCCGGCCTCCACCTCTGCCCGCTCCAGCCGCGCGCGCTGCGTGAGTCCAAGCTGCAACATCGCGCGTACGGCGCGTCGTCGCCACGGGGGCAGATGACGTTCCGCGTAGCGTAGCCGGCTGCGCCAAAGGTGCAGGAAGCTATGCTCGCGAAACTGTCCGCTGCTGGCGCCGGCGTAGTGGACAGCGCCCGCGAGCGGAGCGCAGTAGACGTCCCAGCCTGCGCGCTCGGCTCTGCGACACCAGTCGAGCTCCTCGCAGTACATAAAGTAGCCTTCGTCCAAGCGGCCGATCTCCTCTAGGGCCGCGCCTCGAATGAACATACACGCTCCGAGGATCGTATCGACGCGGAATGGCTCGCCGCCCTCGTACATCTGCATGGAATATCGTCCGTTCCACCGCGAGTCTTGCAGTCGGGGAATCGGCCACAAATCCAACGCCGTCTGGACGAGACCGGGAAACCGGAACGCGGCATGTTGGAAGCGCCCGTCCGCGTAGCGCAGACTCGGTCCCACGGCGGCGGCCCTGGGCAGCGCGTCCATCGCGGCACGCAGGATTGTGATTGCGTTCGCATCGAGCACGGCGTCTGGATTGAGCAGCAACACGTATCGCGGACAATCCCCGCGCCGGATCCATGGTTCCAGGATCCTGTTGTTGGCAGCGGTGAAGCCTAGGTTGGCTCCCGCCTGCACGAGCCGCACCCAGGGATGCGCGCGCTCGACCATGTCGGCGCTGCCGTCCTTGGAGCCATTGTCTACAACCCAGGTGCAGGCAAGGGGAGCATGCGGGCTTGCGGAACTCGATTGGCTGGACGGGTTTGGGTCGCGGTCGTCGCTGGCCACGAAATCGGCCTGCGACAGCGCGACGTGCAGCGCGTCAAGGCACTCGGCGAGCACGTCGCGCGTATTGAAGCTGACGATGACGACACCCAATTCGGGCGCAGCGGCGGCGTAGGCCTCGTCCACGGTCACGGCGTCAGGTCGCTGGGTCCATAGTCCAGAAAGAGCTGTTCGGGCTGATAGGGACCGTGCATCCGGCGCACGTCTTCATGCATGAGGGTGAGCCACATCTGAAACGTGGTGCCGAAGATGGGCTCATCAAAGCGAATACCGCCCCCGACCGTGACGGTCGTTCCGGGTGGCAAGCACAGATACGTTTCTCGCTCCGCCTCGCAGGCATGCAGCGCGGTGGTGGGGCCCACCTGCCATCGCCACGGATGATCGACGTCGCCGCGACGTGCGTCGTGTTCAACGCCGATGCGCAAAGCGCCGGGGCTCCGGGCGTAGTTGAGCGCGTGCGGCTCCGCCAAGGACAGGGCGTCGTAGCAAAACGCACCGTGCTCGTCCGTCACCTCGGCCTGGCCCTTGTCGCCGTCGGACTGGAACGCGTGAACGGTCACGCCTTCAATCGGGCGCTGGTCGACCGCGTCGACCACGACCCCGCATAGCGATACCGTCCGGCCCGTCCTCGTGATCGGATCGGACGTTTCCGCGTCTTGGTTGGGCCAACGCGGCGAGGGCACGGGAGCACCATCCGGTTTCGCCACCTCCAAGCGCACGGATCCCGCATCGGGCGGAACGAGCAGGCTGGCCACGCGGCCGTCCTCGGTTCGCGTCAAGAGCAAGAATCCGGGTGGCGCCGATTGGTTGAAGGTCGCGGACTCCGAATACACGAAACCCGGCTCCGGGCCCCGGGTTCGAATCGGAGTCCCGCCGACGTTTTTTACCGTTGCCGTGAAGCGCAACGTCTCCCCGATCACGAGACGCCGAGCGCTCCACTGTACGTCGCCCATGAGAGCCGCGCGCGGCCGTCCTCCGTTCGCGATCTCAAGCGGCCGGGACGCGCGCGCGACATTGCCGGAGCTGTCGCGCGCCACCGCTTCCACAAGGTATCGCCCATCCGGCGGTGGGGGTGCGTCGGCATCGACGCCCGCGTCGTAGTCGTAGACGTGGGGGCCCGGCTCTCCGGGCTCGCTGGCTGATTTGAGGCTCTCGAGGATGTCCGCAACCCATTCCCCGTCTTCGGTGAGCAAACGCAGGCTCATCTCGGCTGGTTCGTCGAGTCGGTAGCTGATGGCTACCCGGTCGTCCAGCCCGTCCTGATTCGGTGTAAATCGAGACGGTTGTACGCTGAATCCACCGAGCGAGGGCGGCTCCGCATCACCGTCGTGGATTTGCAGCGTCGCGCGCTCCGTTTCGTCAGGTCCGCCATCGAGCGGGGAGGCGCGAATGCGTAGCTCATAGTCGCCGTCGGGGAGCATGCGCTCGCCCAACACGCCGCCGAACAGAATCTCATAGGACTCGTCGTCTGGTGCGCGCGGCTTGTCCTCGCGCACGACGAACACCGTGCCGTCGGAAGCTTCGAGCTCCACCTGGACCCGTGCAGGACGGCCGATGTGGTAGCGGATGCGGGCGACATCACGGTCACCGTCGCGGTTCGGCGTAATCGCGCTTGGCGAGACGTCCAGCCCCCAAAGCAAGGGCGCGGACGCGCACGCAGCGAGCCCGACAACGAGCGCGCTTACGAGACCAAGCCGTAGCGGAATTGGAATGCCAATAGGACCAGAGCGCGCGACTCGTGATGAGGCGGGCGTTGCAATCGAGGGCGCGCAGCGAAATAGGCTCATGGCGGGGGATGGTAGCAAAGCGGCCACCCACGGGCGATCCTCGGTGGGCCGCACGCGGCAAAGAGAATTGCGGAGGCTCCTACGTTCTTGGACAACAAAGGGGGCCGCCGTCGCTAGGAGGCTGCCCCTGCGCTGCTACAATCGCGCGATCATGAGCCAATGGCAATGGGCGCTCGACCGCCTCTACGGATTTGCGAACTGGGAGACCCGTCCACCGGGAACCCCGTTCACATTCGAGTTGGCGCGAATCGAGCGCGTCCTCGAGCACATGGGGCGCCCGCAGGACCGGTGGCCTGCCGTCCACGTTGGCGGAACCAACGGGAAGGGCTCAACCTGCGCGATGGTGGCCGCGTGCTTGCGGGAAGCGGGGCTGCGTGTCGGGCTGTTCACGTCGCCGCATGTACATACGGTGCGCGAACGCGTTCAGGTGAACGGAGTCCCGATCGGCGAGGATGAGGTGATCGCCTGGTTGCAGCATAGAGCACCCATACTCGATGCAGAGCCGGAGCTCACGACCTTCGAGGCCCTCACTGCCTTGGCATGCGATCATTTCGCGGAATCCGCGGTCGACATTGCGGTCATCGAGGTCGGTCTCGGCGGACGTCTCGATACGACGCGCATCGTGCGGCCGGTCGTCTCTGTGTTGACGCCGATCGGGTTGGACCACCGTGCGATCCTCGGCGATACGATTCGTCAGATCAGCTCGGACAAGGTCGGTATTTTTCGGCCCGGCGTTCCCGTCGTGAGCTCCTCGCAGGTCGAAGAGGCCGCCACGGTCATCGAAGCGGAGGCCGGACGTCTCGCATGCCCTCTCACGGTCGTGGGACGTGATGTGCGTTGGCGAGACGAGGATGCGGGCGGGGGCGCTCGGCGTACCGTCATCGACTTGGGCGACACTACGCCCTCCGGTTGGTCACGGGAGATTCGGCCCAATTTGGGAATGGTCGGCCTGTATCAACGTGAGAACGCTGCTACCGCGACGGCTGTGATCGCCACGCTTGCGCGTTTGGGTTGGTCGGTGGGCGAGCGAGATCTCTTCGCCGGCCTCGCCGCTGCGCGATGGCCCGCTCGCTTCGAGACCTTCGTGACCGGCGGGAGTGCCGGTGGTCCGCGCGACGGCCTACTCGTGATTGATGGGGCGCATAATCCACACGCCGCTAGGGCCCTCGTCGAGGCACTTGACGTGCACGTTCCCGACGCGCCCCGCTGGCTGATTCTGGGTGCCGGGAGGGGCAAAGATCTCGCCGGCGTGCTGGACGCACTTCTGCCCGGAGCGGTGAAGGTAATCGCGGCCCGCGCCGATCACCCGAAGGCCTTTCCCGCCCGCGATATCGAGCACGCGGTGCGCGATCACACGGCAGCGCAGCATGTAAGTCGATTCGTTCGGGTGGCGGCATCACCCGCGGCCGCGCTGGACCATGCGCTGGATCGTGCACCGGTAGGCGCCGTCATCGTAGCCACGGGATCGATCTTCTTGGCAGGCGATGTGCGGGAAGCTTGGGCTGCGCGCGGCGGGATGCCCGTTCCTGCTAGCGATCCACCGACGCCCAACGCGGAGCGCTAGGCGCTAGGTGCCGCTTCGCAGGGTCCCGAGAGATCATCCTTACGCCGAAGCGATTGATCCACACCCCGGCGCATCCCGTATGGCCGCTAGCCGCTGCGACCGGATGCCCGCGGCGTGCTGCGCGGCACCGGAGCCGGCTCCGGTGCCGCGAGATCGAGCGCGACGACCGAGGAGGCGAGGTGCTTCGGCGGCTTCGGCCGGCCCGACACCGGTGGCGGTTCCGGCGATGGTGTGCGCGGGGCGGCGTGCACCGTCGGTGTGTGCGTTGCCGGAACGAATATTCCGTCCCGTGCGGCCGGCCAACCGGCGGTTCCGAACGCGAGTGCGAGCGATGCGGCGAGCAGCCACGAGCCGAGGAATTCGGTTCCCCGCGTGAATGGCATCAATGGCGCGGTGGTGGGGGAGGTGCTCAGAGCGTGTGCAGGCGCCGGCAACGCATCGAGCAAACGGAGTTCCAGGTCTTCCACGAAGTCTGCGCGGACGGTCGGCGTCGGGCGCAGGCCGCGTCGGCGCATGCGGGCAGCGAGGTAGGCCAGGCTGGCTGCTTGTGTGCCGTGTGCACGCGCCTCATCCCCGTGCGCAAGCGCGCTCAACGCGGCGCTCGTGGCATCCGCGGCACTTCGAAACGCAACATTGCGTTGGATCATGACGCGCCACCGGTCGATGGCACCGGAGTCGGCGCCACCGCGCCGACTCGGGCCGGTGCCTCCATCTCCTGCGCAACGATGCGAGCGCGCTTGAGCGCGCGGTGCTGCATTACCTTGACGTTGCCGGGCTGGATGCCCATTTCTTCGGCCGTATCGCGGATGGAGCGCCCATCCATGATGCGCAGGGTGAGCACGCGCCGGTAGTGAGGAGGCAGCGCATCCAAGACGGCGCGTCCGAACGCCGTACTCTGGGGATGTGGGTCGGATTCTTGTTCATGGTCGGCGGAGGCTGCGACCCGAAGGTGTAGCGGAGCGGCATCCGTCAACGCGATCGTCTGGGGCCGCCGGCCGCTGCGGCGCCACCGATCTCGCAGCTGGTTGCGGGCGATGGAGTAGAGCCAGGTTCGGAAACTGCTGCGCCCATCGAAGCTGTGAAGACCGTTGACGACCCGAAGGAAGGTCTCGGCCACGACGTCTTCCGCGTCCTGGGCCGCACCCAACTCGTTGAAACAAAATCCGAAGAGTTCGCCCACGTAGCGACGGTAGAGCGTGAGCCATGCGGCGCGATCGCCTGCACGCGCACGCTCAACCAACTTGACATCGTCCTCGCTCGCTTCGGGCTGATGGCTCAACGTCATCTCCCCCAGGCCGGTATGTGGTCGGTGTTCGAGACTATGGACGCACGCGGGTTACCGTCACCGCTAGTCTTCGGACGGCGTCACCTGCTCGATCATTACGATCGCGTTCAGAAGCTCGGTGCACATGGTCAGCCAGGCCTCCGGTTTCTGGTTACGTTGCACGGGCAAGCCCACCCGGTGCCGGCCGATGCGCGCCGTCGGATCGAGCGCCTTCTTGAGCGCCGTACGGTGAATTGGATTGTCCTCGCCCCACCGAACAGCTACGACGTCACCTTCCAGCGCAATGCTGAGCGCTCCCGCCATGTGGGCCAACACCCGCAGGCGCAAGACCTGAAGCAGGTTGAGCACCGGCCGCGGAGCGGGACCGAAGCGATCCAACAACTCGGTCTCGATCTCGTCCACCTGGTCGAGCGTGTGGGCGGAGGCCATGCGGCGGTACAGGCGTGTTCGCTCGCGCGTCTCGCTGACGTAGGTTTCGGGCAGGAAAGCATCGAGCGGCAGGTCGACCGTAGGCAGGGTGCCCGGATCGATGGACTCCAGCTCGCGCTGGACCGTCTCGGACACCGCTGAGGGCTCGCCCGAATCCCGGTCGCGGTCCGCGCGCACTTTCTTGATGGCCTCCGCCAATAGCTTCGTATAGAGATCCAGCCCGATCGCCGCAACCTGCCCGTGCTGCCGCGCTCCGAGAATCTCGCCGGCGCCGCGAATCTCGAGGTCGCGCATGGCAAGCCGAAAGCCCGCGCCGAGATCGTCGTGTTCGGCAAGCGCAAGCAGCCGCCTGCGCGCCTCGGGTTGCAGGTCCCAGCCTGCGGGATGCAGGAGGTAGGCGTAGGCCCGCTGCGCGCTGCGACCCACGCGGCCACGCAACTGGTGGAGCTGGGCTAGCCCGAACCGATCGGCCCGCTCGACGATCAACGTGTTGGCGTTGGGAATATCGAGGCCGCTTTCGATGATGCTCGTGCAGATCAACACATCGACTTGGCCGCTCACGAAGCTCAGCATCGCGGTGGCCAGCTCGGCCTCGGCCAGCTGTCCATGCGCGATCGCGGTGCGCGCCTCCGGCACGAGGCGACGTACCCGCTGTTCGATCATCGCAATGCCGCGCACGCGATGGCTCACGAAGAACGTTTGGCCCCTGCGGCCGATCTCACGTCGGATGGCCTGGCGGATCAAGGTCTCATCGTAGGGACCAACGTGGGTGACGACCGGAAGCCGCTCGGAGGGCGGCGTGTCGATCTTGGTCAGATCACGCAGACCCGTGAGTGCCAAGTGCATCGTGCGCGGAATCGGTGTGGCCGTGAGCGTCAAGGTATCGACACCCTCGGCCATTTGGCGAAGGGTTTCCTTGTGCTTGACGCCAAATCGATGCTCCTCATCGACGATCAGCAAGCCCAGGCGGCTGAACACGACGTCGCCGCTGAGCAGACGATGGGTCCCGATGAGTACGTCGACCTCGCCGCGTTGCAGCGCATCCAGCACGGCCTGTTGGTCTTTCTTCTTTCGGAAGCGACTTAGGACGTCCACTTTGACCGGAAAGGCCGCCATCCGTTGGCGGAACGTCTCGTAATGCTGTTGCGCGAGCACGGTCGTCGGCGCGAGCACCGCGACCTGCCGCCCGTCCATCACGGCCTTGAATGCAGCGCGCAACGCGACCTCCGTCTTGCCGAAGCCGACGTCGCCGACGACGAGCCGGTCCATGGGGCGCGGGCTCTCCATGTCGGCCTTCACCGCTTCGATGGCGCGCAGTTGGTCGTCGGTCTCCACATACGGGAACGACGCCTCCATCTCGGCCTGCCACGGCGTATCGGACGCAAAGGCCGCCCGACGGCTCGTCTCCCGCCGCGCATAGAGGGCGAGCAGGTCTTCCGCAATGTCCTCGACCTCGCGCTTGGCCTTGGCCTTCGCGCGTTCCCAATCCGCCGTGCCCAGTCGGGTCACCGAAGGCGAGACATCGCCGGCGCCTACGTAGCGGGCGACCCGGTCGGCCTGGTGCGTCGGGACATAGAGAACATCACCAGAGGCATATTCCAGGTGCAGATAGTCGCGCTCGACGTCGCCGACCGCCATGCGGTGCAGTCCGCGAAACAACCCGATGCCATGCTCGATATGCACCACGAAGTCGCCGTCGTGAAGCTCGCTGAACTCATCGTTGCTCACCGCGCTGCGCTCGCGTGCTTTGCGCCGCCTATGGGGCATACGCCAGCCAAAGATCTCGCCGTCGCTCCACACGGTGAGCGCCGGCGCCTCGCCCTCGGCGCGCTGCGTCCAACCCGCACCGAGCGCACCGTGGATGACGGCGAGACCGCCCGGCCCGGGCGCGCGTGCCAGGGCGGGCAGAGCCTGAACGCTCATCCCGGCCTCTCCGAAGAGTTCCGCGATGCGTGGCGCCTGACGCGAAACCACCACGACGGCCTCGCCCTGCTCCATGAGCGCCATCGCGTCGAGCACCATCTCCTCGACACGACCGCCGAAGCGCGCGGGCGTTCCGAACGCGGAAGCGATGGACGGAGCTCCCTGCGTAACTGCCTTCGTGTCGAACGCAAGGGCGCTGCTGTCCTGTCCTAGCTCGATGCGCGCGTGCGTACGGAACGATTCCGCAAGCTGCGACCAGTCCGCCAGTGGCTGCGCCGACCAATCCGAAGGCAACTCGCCCGCTTCCACCTGCTCACGAAACACCACGGCCGCTTGGGCATGCAAATGCTCGGCCGCAATCTCCAAGCGCTCAGGGTCGTCGAGCACGAGCAGGCCATCGGGGGGGAAGTGATCCAACAATGACGTGCGTTCCGGATGCAGCAAGGATGCGAACAGCTCGATCCCCGCGAATCGTTCTCCAGCCGCCAGGTGTTCCCGATGCCGTCGCCATTCCATCTGCGCGAGGGGGTGCATGTTCGTGTCGTCTTGCGATCCGACTTGCTCTGCGATGCGCGGTCCAAAGGAGGGCAGCAACTCGGAAGCCGGCGTGATCGCGCAGGCCTCCAACGCGTACAGGGAACGTTGGGTGTTCGGATCGAAGGCTCGCAGCGACTCGATCTCGTCGTCGAACCATTCCAGCCGCACTGGATCCGGTAGGGCAGGCGCGAAGAAGTCGACGATGCCACCCCGTTGCGCCATGTGGCCGGGTTCGCTGACCTGACTTACGCGCTCGTAGCCCAAGCGCTCGAGCTGCCCGATCAGCGCCGTGATCGGTACCCGCTCGTCCTTGCGCACGAGGCGCACGGCGTCGCTGTACGCCCCGAAAGGCAGCGTGCAGGTCATGGCGCCGCGAAGCGGTGCGACGATCCACGGCGCCATGGGCTTCTGGCCCTCGGCTCGCCAGCGCCACAATGCGGCCAGCGCCGTCATGCGTGCTTCACGGGTGGCAGGATCCCAGGCAATGCGCTCGTGGGGCATCGGATCGGGCGCAGGGAATAGCAGGACTCGGTCCGAACGTCGGACATAGGTCCGCAGCATCTCGGCCAGAGTGCGCGCTTCGTCGGGTTCGACGGTGAGCCACAGCACGGGCACGTTGCGGCCCGACGCCGCCTGAAGTGCTGCCGCCACGACGGCCGGTTGCACGGCCTCGGGAATCCAAACGGGTCCAATGGCCTCACCCGGTAACGCGCCGGACACGCGGAGCGCGAACGCCGCGACGGCAGGGTCGAGCATCAGCCGCGCGTGGATCCCGGCCAACGAGACGTCCTGCATAGTGCAGCTCACTCCGTAGCGGGCGAACGGCGCGTGTTGGCCATCCGGATGCGATCAAAAGAGCGGGGGAGCATGGCGCGTGTCGGCTACATCCAAACCGATAGTCAACCCACAACGCTAGCACACTCCGTGCAATCTGCGTGTTCTGCGCCAGGTTGAACGCGCCGGGCTAGGACGCAGCCTTCGCGCTCGAAGCGGCCTTCTTGTAGGCGGCCAGCGTGAGATCGGCGGTGCGGTCCCAATGGAACTCCGACGCTCGCGCAATGCCCATGCCGGCGAGCTCGTGGCGGCGCGCCGGTTCGTTCCAGAGTCCGCGGATCGCGTGAGCCCACGCCGCGGCATCGTCGGGGGGCAGAAGTACACCGGCGTTACCAACCACCTCCGGCAAACTGGAAGCGTGACTGGCCAGTACCGGCGTGCCGGATGCCATTGCTTCGAGCGCGGGTAGGCCGAAGCCCTCCCGTACAGAGGGGAAAACAAAGAGCGTTGCAGCGGCATAGAGCGTCGGCAGATCCCGCTCTTCGATGGGGCCGAGATCGCGCACGCCTGGTTGTGGTCGAGATCCGAAAGGTGCATAGCGTGGGTCGCGGGAACCCGCCAAGATGAGCGGGATGGTTGCCCCGTCCCCGTCCCCGTCTCCCTGAAGGGCCGACGAACGCCAAGCCTCCTGAAGCAGCGCGAGATTCTTGTGGGGCTTGTTCGATCCAACGTACAGGACGAATGCGTCGGGGAGGCCAAGTCGCGCACGTAGTGCCCGCACCGCGTCCTCAGGCTGCGGACGAAAGCGCTGGTCGGCCGCGAGGGGGGTTACGCTGATGCGCTCCGGCGCGATGCCGAACACGCGGACGATGTCTTGCCGCGCGGCTTCGGAAAGGGTGATTACGCCCGCAGCCGAACGCAGCGCCATTTGTAAGGTAAAGCGCAGTGCCGCGCGCCGCGCAGGAGGCACGGCGTTCGCTTCGTCCAAGCCAATCGTGTCGTACACGGAAAGTATGGTTGGCACGCCCGGCCGGTACGCCGTTACCCAATAGGTTGCATGAAACACGTTCGCTTGCAGTTGGCGCAGCGCACGGGGCACCCGCCATTGCGAACGGAGGCTGAAGACGGGGGCATCGATCGTGGCTATTGCGAGGCCATCTTCGGACGCAAGCGAACCGACGTCGAATCGAGAGGAAGCCGTGCGCTCGGATCCGGCAATGAGGCTGAAGCGATGATCGTCCGTCCGGCGCCCCAGGGCCTCTGCTAGATGGTAGACATAACGACCGATGCCCGGAAAGTGGTCGTTGATCACGCGGCCGTCGATCGCGACGTGCACGATTCCTCCCTACGGGGACCTTGGAGGCGGGCATTGTAGCAGGCACGCCGCCAGCGTCGGTTGAACGTGGGGACGGCGTGGGGCGTAGAGGCAGAAAACAACGCCCCAGTACTTGACGAGGCGAGTTCCTACAGGTACATTAACATGGCCGTAACCCGCTGCGGAGGCTTTGCCCGCCATGCTCGAAACATCCCCCCCACGAATGAGAATCCGGCGCTGGATCGTGCCGCTGATCGCCCTCCTCGCTGCCCCTGGTTTGGGCGGTTGTATCGTATTGGAGATGGGCGCTGGCGCCATGGATCAAGCCGCACAGGCCGCCCGCTCCGATGAACGAAACGGTACCGACGACGGCGATGGCGGTACCGGATCGCGCAACGAAGACTGGACGTCGGAAGCCGGTCGTGGACAGACCTCGAATAGTGATACGGCGGCCGAGAACCGGTTGGACGGGCAGGCGGCTGTGGAGGCCACGGTCGCGGCCTTCCGATCGGCCCAGCCGTTGCCGACCGTCATCCCGCCAAGCCCGGTACCGACGCGAACTCCGGTCCCTCCCACCCCAACGCCGACGCAAACCACGGTACCGTCTCCGACCGCGCCGCCGAGCCCAACGATCGATCCGTTCACGCTGGCGGGCGTACCGACCCGACTCGAGGTGCCCTCCCTCGGCATTGATACCTACATCGAGCAAGTCGGGCTGACGCCTGATCGCGCGATGGACGTGCCCAAGGAGTGGCAGAACGTTGGATGGTATGACAAGGGATACCGCCCCGGGGAGCAAGGCAATGCTGTGATCGCGGGCCACTTGGACACGACGTCTGGCGGCCCTGCCGTGTTCTGGGATCTGGACCAATTGCTGCCCGGCGACGAGGTAAACGTCACCTATTCCAACGGGGACCGCTATACCTTTATCGTGCAGGAATCGGGTGAGTATTCGTACAACGCAGAAGGCGAGGTTATCGACTTGATCTTCGGCGATTCTCCCACGAATGATCTCAACCTCATCACCTGCCAGGGCAACTGGGACCGTTCGAACAGCACGTACGACAAGCGGCTCGTGGTGTTCACGTCCTTGGTGCCGGAGCTGACGGTGCGCGTCAACGTTGAGGACGACGGCATCTACGACTGATGCCGGTCGTCGGGTGAGCGACTCCGCGATCGCCGGGCCGCAGCCGAGGGCACGCAGGCGCGCGTAGGCACCCGAGACGCAAGGCGGCCGGAATCGGTTCGGCGCGAAAGGGTTCGCACCATTGCCCGAGCGCCTGTCCCGAAACGACGCGCGTCATTTTGGGACACGG
Organism: Anaerolineae bacterium; assembly: GCA_029262755.1. Taxonomy (GTDB): domain Bacteria; phylum Chloroflexota; class Anaerolineae; order Epilineales; family Epilineaceae; genus JAJCYU01. Next base: position 3,572 of record JAJCYU010000281.1, on the reverse strand, counting down.
TGGAGGTTGCCCCTTCGGCGTCCATTGGCCACCGCCGTCCATTGCTATTGTTCCTTCGCCTGCACAGCCGATCGGTGCTCAGCCGATCGGTGCGCACCGACACGTGCCGCGTTGACGGTGCCGCGCCTGCGCTCGGTCATGGGTGCCCCGCGAACGAACGACCGGATGTACTGCGGCGCTATCTATCAAGAGAAAGAGAACGGGGCGCCCACGTGGGCGCCCCGTTCTTAGGTTCTACGATAGGTCCGATCTGACGTGCGGCGAGAAGTAGCCTCGCTAGCGCGCCACCATCGAACCGGCGATCGGCTCGAGCGCGGTTACCGCCTGGTTGGCGATCTCGATGAAGGGCTGCGGTACCAGACCGATGATCAGCGTCATGACCAGCGCGGTAGCGACGACGAACACCACGCCCGGGGAGGGACGGAGCGCGCCGCCCTCCGCAGGGTCCCCAAAGTACATCGTCTTGACGATCTGGAAGTAGTACACGGCCGACACAACGCCCGTCAGCACGCCGACTACCGCAAGACCGAACATGTCGCTAGCGACAGCGGCACCGAAGACCGCAAACTTTCCGAAGAAGCCGGAAAGCGGCGGGATCCCGATCAGGCTGAGGAAGAAGATGGTGAGCGCAATCGCCAGGAACGGCGAACGCTTGGACAGGCCCGCAAAGGCGCTGACGCTGGACGAGCCGGTAAGACGATCGACCGCGATGATGACCGCGAACGCGCCGAGGTTCGTGAACAGGTACGCGAGGATGAAGAACAGCACCGCGCCCAGCGGCGTGGTGCCCATCAAGGCCGTGCCCCCGAACGCGGCGATTCCCACCAGCATATAGCCGGCCTGGGCGATGGAAGAATAGGCCATCATCCGCTTCACATCGCTCTGCGTGAGTGCGGCCACGTTGCCCAGGATCATGGTGAGACCGGCTAAGGCGCCGAGAACGCCCAACCACGTGGCGGACAATTCCGGCGTGCCGAACACGGTGATGAACAAGCGCATCATGACCGCGAATCCGGCTGCCTTCGGTCCCACGCTGAGGAAGGCCGTGACCGGTGTTGGGGCACCTTGATAGGCGTCCGGCGACCACTGGTGGAACGGTGCGATGGCCACCTTGAAGCCGATGCCCGCCAAGACCAGGAACAGCGCCGCCGGCACGATGAACGTGGATAGATGCGTGACGACCAGGTTCTCCGGCTGCCGCACGGCCTCGGCAATCACGGGCAACGAGGTGGATCCGGCGATTCCGTACAGATAGGTCAGACCGAAGAGCATCGCGGCGCTCGTGATGGACCCGTACAAGAAGTACTTCAAGCCACCCTCAATCGAGAGGCGGTCTTCACGGATGTACCCGGTAAGAATGTAGCTGACCAACGAGAGGAACTCGATGCCGAGCGCAATCACGATCAGATCGTTCGCGCCCGCCATAAGGTTCATGGCGAGGGCCGCGAACAACACGAACGCATAGAACTCGCCCTTGAACGCCGTCTTGCCGCGCATGTAGGCGATGCCGGACAGAGTCACGAGTCCCGCCGTCAGGACGCTCATCAAGCGGAAGAAGTGCGTGAAGGAGTCGCTAAGGAATGCGCCGGATCGGAAGACCTCGCCGGCACTACGGCCTTCGAAGACCTCGGCCGGGTCCATCGTATACAACCAGCCGGTGGCCAAGGCCGCCGCGAGCAGCACGCCTAAGGTGATCCATGGCTGCAAACCGTCCTTGCCACGGACATACAGATCGTATGACAACAGGCCCAATGCACCGATCACAAGGATCAGCTCCGGCGCAAAATGGGTGAGTATGACGCCCCAGTCGGGGCTCAGGTCGAGCACGAAAGGCCTCCCTCGGCGGGCGGGGCTAGCGCAGGGACGTCAGCGCGGCGGAGGCGGCGCGAGCCACCTCGATGAGGTTCGCGTCGACGTTCATGTGCGCGACCAGCGACTGCGACGCACCGTGAATGAATTCCAGAATCGGCCACGGGTACACGCCGAAGGCAATGATGAAGAACATGAGCGGCGCGAGCATGGCAAGCTCGTTGTTGGTGAGGTCCGGCGTACCGATCCAGCGCTCGTTCTGCGGACCGAGCAGCAGCATCTGGATGACTTTCCAGAGGATGAACGCAGCCGTGAACAAGATGCCGAGAACGGAGAGCGCCGTAAGAATCAGCAGCGGTTGGTTCCCGGCCAGGCCGACACGGAATGCGCCGTTGAACACGAGGAACTCGCTCACGAACCCGGCCAGACCCGGCAAGCCGAGGGAGGCGAAGGCCGCGATCATCAGCATCGTGCCGTACTTGGGCACGGTGCGCCACAGCCCGCTGCCGAGCTCACGGAAGTCTCGCTCGTGGGTCCGCGTGTCGTAGATCAGACCCACCAAGAGGAAGAGCGCTCCGGTGATCACACCGTGGGTGAACATCTGAAGGGCCGCACCGTCCAACGCTGCGACGCGAGCCGCCTCCAGGTTCTCCGCAAGCATCGGATCCGCGGCGAGAGCCTCGGGCGTGACGCCGTTGACCGCAGCAACCGTCGCCACGATGCCCAGGGTGACGTAGCCCATATGGTTGACCGACGAGTAGGCAATCAACTTCTTGAAGTCCCACTGCGCCATGGCAACCAGCGCGCCGTACACGATGCTCGTGAATGCCAGGAAGCCGATCGGCACCGCGAGCATCTGGAACGCTTCGGGGAACAGAGGCATGGCCACACGGACGAGACCGTAGGTGCCCAGCTTCAGCAACACACCGGCCAGGATGACCGAACCGGCTGTCGGCGCCTCGACGTGCGCGTCGGGCAGCCACGTGTGGAAGGGGAAGCTCGGCACCTTGATCAACATCGCGATCAAGAACCCGAGGAAGGCTGCGACCGCAAGCGCTCCGGTCGGATCGCTTGCGAAGGGTATCGGTGCGGCGGTCAGCCAATCCGAAGTCATGCCGCCGCGCACGAGCGTGAAGGGATTGTCGCCGGGTGTGTTGAAGGCCACGGCGATCAAGCCGAGCAGCATCAGGACGCTGCCGGCCAAGGTGTAGAGGAAGAACTTGATCGCGGCGTACTCCCGCCGCGGGCCGCCCCAGATGCCGATGAGGAAGTACATCGGAACGAGGCCGATCTCGAAGAACACATAGAAGAGGAAGAGATCGAGGCTGATGAACACGCCGAGCATGCCCGTGGCCAAGAGCAGGAAGAAGGCGTAGTACTCCTTCACCCGCGTCTGGATGACGCCCGCTGAATACCAAAGGCTGATGGTGGTCAGCAGCGTCGTGAGGAAGATCAGCGGAACGCTGAAGCCGTCGACGCCCACGTGGTAGTTGATACCCACGTTCGGAATCCAGCTGAAGAACGCCTCGTACTGGAAGCCGCCAGCGTCCTTGTCATATCCAAACCACAGGAGCACGGACAAGATCAAGGGAATCACGCTGAACCACGTAGCGAACTTCTTGATTCTGTCGTCGTCGCGCAGGAAGAGCACCCATACCATTCCCACGAGGGGAAGGAAGGTGATCAACGACAGGATCGAAATTTGTTCCAGGAATGGCTGCATGTCCGAACTCTCCTCCTGGCCTTACGGAGCGTCGTGCGCG
>JAJCYU010000280.1 GCA_029262755.1 Anaerolineae bacterium | reverse complement strand
CGATCAACCTGGGGCAGGGCTTCCCCGACTTCGAGGGACCGGCCGATATCATCGACGCGGCCGTCGCGGCGCTGCGCACACCGGGGAACAACCAGTACATCCGCTCGATGGGCCACCCTGACCTCGTTCACGCGGTCGCCGCGCACGTCGAGGCACACTACGGTCTGTCCTACGACCCCCTGCGCGAGGTCACGGTCACCTGCGGCGCAACGGAGGGCATCAGCGCCGCCATCCTCGGCCTCGTGAACCCGGGCGACGAAGTCGTGCTCTTCGAGCCCTTCTACGACAGCTACCCTGCCGCCGTGGCCATGGCGGGCGGCACCGCACGCTACTGCACCCTGCGCTTCCCGGACTTCGCGCTCGACGAGGCGGCGCTGGCGGCCTGCTTCGGCCCGCGCACGAAGCTGCTCGTCCTGAACGACCCACACAACCCGACGGGCAAGGTCTTCGACGCCGACGAGCTCGCGATCATCGCCCGCTTGTGCTCGGAACACGACGTCATCGTCCTGGCCGATACCGTCTACGAGCACCTCACCTACGACGACGCCCGCTACGTGCCCTTCGCCGGCCTACCCGGCATGCGCGAGCGCACCCTCACGCTCTCGTCCGCAGGCAAGACCTGGTCGTTCACCGGCTGGAAGGTCGGGTGGGCCTACGGCCCGGCAAATCTGGTCTCCGCAGCGCAATCGGCTCACCAATTCCTGACCTTCTGCACGCCGGCCGCCCTCCAGCTGGCCGTCGCCCACGCCCTGCGCCACCACGCCGGCGCATACCTGACGACCCTGCGCGCCGACTATCAGGCTCGTCGCGACTTCCTGGTGAGCGCCCTACGCGAAGCCGGCTTCGCCGTCTCCGCCCCGCGCGGCACCTACTTCGCGCTGGCCGACTTCTCCGCACTCTACGACGGCGACGACCGCGCCTTCGCCCGCTTCCTGGCGGCCGAACACGGCGTGGCCTGCATCCCCCCGAGCGTCTTCTACCACGCCAACCCCGAAGCAGGCCGCTCGCTTGCCCGCTTCGCGTTCTGCAAGCGCATGCCCACACTCGAGGCCGCGGCGGAGCGACTGCGCGGGCTGCGGGGGGCGTAGGGGGGCAGTGGAGCAAGGGGCGTCGCGAGGAACGGGGGCGGCGTGCTGGGTCGAAGAACACGCCAAGAGAGAAGCGCGCACTAGTCCGGGGTAGGCGCAAACGAGACCACCCTGCGTTGACACCGAATCGTTCGGCGCCTATGCTTTTCCCGCAATCGCGAGAAAACGGAATTACGAACGGACAGCGGACACGCAGAGGCCTTCCAGAATGACCACCCGCGACCCAAACACACCCGAGAACAACCCGGCGCCCCGCACCGTGACCGGCCTACGCGGCTTCCTCGTCGTATGGGCCGGGCAGCTTGTGTCTTTGGTCGGGACGGCGATGACGCGCTTTGCGATCACGATCTGGGCCTACCAAGAGACCGGCTCGGCCACGACGTTGGCGTTGGTGGCCGTCTTTGCCTTCGGACCTTCCGTGTTGCTCAGTCCAGTGGCCGGTGCGCTCGTGGATCGGTGGAACCGCAAGGCGATCATCATGGCCGCGGACACGGTGTCCGGGCTCACGACGATCGCGCTGCTTGCGCTGCACGCGGCGGGCAGTCTTGAGGTGTGGCACCTCTACGTCGCGGGGGCCGTGGGCGGAGCCTTCGATGCGTTCCAATTCCCCGCCTTCTCGGCCGCCGTTACGACCATGGTTCCCAAGCGGCATTACGCGCGAGCAAGCGGGCTGATGAGCATGGCCGGCTCTGTGTCCGCCATTGGCGCACCTGCCTTGGCCGGTGCGGTGCTGGCCTTCGGCGGCCTGAACGCGGTGCTCACCATCGACATCGTGACCTTCATCGTGGCCGTCGGCCTGCTGGCGTTCGTGCGCATCCCGCCTCCGATCGAGACCGCGGCCGGCCGCGCCGCGCGTGGCTCGCTGCGCGACGACGTGCTCTACGGCTTCCGGTACATCGGGCAGCGCCCCGGGTTGCTCGGGCTGCTGGTGGTCTTCTTTCAGGCCAACTTCCTGATCTCCGGCTCCACCGTGCTGCTCGCACCGATGGTCTTGGCTCGCACCGGCTCCGACGAGCTCGTACTGGGCGCGGTGCAGAGCGCGGCCGGCGCCGGCGGTCTGGTCGGCGGCTTCCTGCTTGCAACGTGGGGTGGGCCCAAGCGCCGCATCCACGGCGTGTTGATGGGCATGGCGTTGGGCAACCTCCTTGGACCCGTTCTGATCGGGCTGGGAGATTCGGTGGCCTGGTGGATGATTGGCTCCTTTGGCATGGTGTTCTTCATGCCCTTGCTCAACGGAAGCAGCCAGGCCATCTGGCAGGCGAAGGTCGAGCCCGACGTCCAAGGCCGCGTCTTCGCGACGCGGCGGCTCATCGCGCAGATCTCCGCGCCGCTGGCAATGCTCATCGCGGGCCCGCTCGCCGACCGCGTCGCCGAGCCCGCGATGGCGCCGGGCGGCGCGCTCGCGCCCACTTTGGGCGCCGTGCTCGGTACGGGACCGGGCGCCGGCGTCGCGCTGATCCTCGTCGCGTCGGGCCTGCTGAGCACCGTCTTCGCCTTGGCCGGCTACCTCGTGCCCGCGATCCGAAACGTGGAGCACGACCTCCCGGACCACGAGCTCGCGCGGGAAGGGGACGAGGATGCGGACGCGAACGAGAACGAGGACGCGGTAGGGGAAGGGACCGGCGTCCAAGTCGCATCGGGGGCAGGCGGCGGAGATGCGCTGCTCTCGGGGAGCGGCCAAGGTCGCGACGCAGGGGCCGTGGTCGTCGCGAGCTCGGCGACGAGCGTCGCAAGCACGGCCGTGGTCGTCGCAAACTCGGCCGCGAACGTCGCAAGCACGGCCGTCAACGTCGCAGCTACCGCAAGCGTCGATCGTCGCCATCAACGCACGCGCCAACCCCAACCCCAACCCGCGCCGTCGCGGCTGCGCGTTGCGCTGCTCGCGGCCGGACTCCTCCTCGCGCTGTGGGCCGGATGGTGGGCGCTCTCGCCGCCGCTCGCGGGCGGCGCCTGATGCTGCCGCGCGCGATCCTCGCGCCGGGTCCGGTGAGCACGACGCTCGACGTGGCGCCCGTGCACAACGTGCTGGCCGGCATCAGCGGCCTATCCGTGACGGACAAGAACCCCGGCATCTCGCCGTGGCTGCACGAGGCGGCGGTCGCGCTCGGCCAGGAGCGTCTGCGGCGCAACAGTATGTTCGTGTATGGGCTTGGTTTGGACGCCCTCGCGAACGCCGTTCCCTTCGCGTCCGACGCCGAGTTCCCGGCCTATCTGGCCGCGCTCAGCGCCGCCGACGCACCCGCCTTGCGCGACCGACTGCTGGCCGACGCCCTCGCGATGCCGCGCCTTGCGCTGCTGCGGGACATCGACGACGTTGCGATGCCCACAGCGGCCACCGCGCTGCGCGATCCTGCCGCGTGGATCGCGGCGTCCGTCGCGCGCGCAGGCGAAGCGCGCGTGAACGCCGACGAGCGCGCCGCGCTGGCCGAGCTGCACACGCTGCTCGTCGATCCCGCCGCACTGCAGGCGGCGCTCGTGGAGCACTTCGGTCACCTTTGGCGCGCGCAGCTGGCCGCGGAGTGGGCACGTGTCGCGCCGCTGATCGCGAGCGCCGTCGATGCACTGCGCACCGTGGACACCCACGGCAAGACGGCTTTCGAGGCCATCCGCGTTGTCACCGGCCGTGACCTCGGCGGCCTCTTCCGCCCCGATCGGATCGCACGCTTCCGCCGCCTCCGTCTGATCCCCTCGCTGCACACGGGGCCCTACACGGTCTGGTCCACGGTCGGCGACGAGCTGCTGCTCGTCTTCGGGGCGCGCGTCCCGGCCGCCCGCCGCGCGGCCATGCCCGACCTGGAACGCGCTGAGCTGCTGCACCGCGTGCGGGCCGTATCGGACGAAAC
>JAJCYU010000279.1 GCA_029262755.1 Anaerolineae bacterium | reverse complement strand
ACAGGCTCCTGGTACTCGAGACCGCGACCGAGGCCGCCTGGCTTCACGTGCTCGATCTAAGCGAGCCACGTTCGCCGCGGCTCGTTGCAACCACGATCCTCAGCGCGCCCTATGAACGCGTGGCCTTCGACGGCCGTCATGCTTTCGTCCTTGGCGAGCGAGGTGGGCTCGCGGTCGTGGACGTCGACGCGACGCCGCGGCCGACGGTCGTGGCGCGCCATCCCAGCTTCCCCGCGGGAGCCGCCTTGGCGATCGGCGAGCGCCTCGTCGTGCTGAGCCGCAAGGGTCTCGAAGTTTGGGACGTCGCTACACCGGCGTTCCCACGTCCGCGTCCCGAAGATTCCGCACCGTTGGCTGACGGTCTCGTCGGTGGTGCAAGCGGTGCCCGCGACCTGATCGCGTTGGAGGGGCGTTTGCTCCTGGCACGCGAGGCCGCCGGACTGTACGACCTTCCCGCGCCCTTCGCTCCCCCGTCGCCGGCCGTTCCGCCGCCGCCGCGGCCGGATCGGCCGCCGGAACAACCCGCGACGTTCGTACGCTACCTGCCCGCCGTCTACGTGCCGGCCGCCACAACACGCCCGGCGCGCAAGCCCGCCCGACCGGAGTCGTGTGATGCGCACGTCACGATGCTGATCGATGCGTCCGCGTCCGGTTTGAGCCTTGCGCCGCGTATCGAGGTGATCATGGACGCGCTGGAGCGTGGTTTGCGCGACCCGGATCACCCGAGCGCCATGCTGCGATCCTTGGTTCGCTTCGACAGGCAGGCGGCCGTGCTTGCGGTCGGTATGAACGAGCAGGCAGGGCGCCTTCCTGCGATGAGCACGTTCCACGGTGGACCGCGCGACGGTGCACGCATCGACTTGGGCTTGATCGGCGTCCGAATGGCCCGCGCCCTGCTCCTGGAATCGACCGGTAGCCCGTCGGACGGCCTCGAGACCGCCGGCAGGCGCGAGCATGTGGTGCTCGTGCATGGCCGGCTGCCCGATGTCGTGGCCGATCCCAACCGCGGTTCGCGCCCACAGACGGTGCGTGAGGCCGATCGGCTGCGCGCCGAGGGCGGAATACTCCACGCCGTGGTGCTCGACGAGAGTCCGGACCTCGACCTCAGCCACCTCTATCGCTTGACCGGCGCCGCGGATCGTCTTCACCGACCATCGGTCGGCAGCGAACGCCTCACCGGCCGGGCGCTTGCCGGCACGATCATGGCGGATGCCGGCCGCTGCGGTCCGTAGCCGTTTGGGGCGATAGGTACAGGCTGGCCGAAGCCGTTTGAGAACATACCAAGACTTGGGCGTCGACAAGGACAAGTGATAGGCCGGTGCCTACCAGGTGCTCCGTACTACGGAGACGCTTGCGGGGCTGCCCGGCTCCCCTCGCAAGGCTGCCGAGGGTGCGCCAACCAGCATGCCCGTCGTGAACGAACCACAGCCTACGGGGGCTCGAGTCAAGCGCCCCGCGCTACCCGACGGCTCGTTTCGGCGGATCGACGGGCTCTAGTCCAGTGTACAGTTCGTCGAGGATGCGCTGGATGCTCTGTGCGGCATCCTCGAGCAGCACGAGCCCGTCGCGCGATTCGGGCTCGGCCCGGAGCTTGAGCTCCACGCCGCCCGCCTTCGCGCCTCGTTTGCCGGCCGTGAGGCGCACCGGTACACCGATCAAATCCGCATCGGCGAACTTCACCCCTGGGCGCTCGTCTCGATCGTCCCATAAGACGTCGATGCCGGCGGATTCCAACGCCTCGTACACGGCTGCAGCCATATCCTCTGCGCCTCGCATCGAGACAAGGTGTACGTCAAAGGGGGCGACGCTAATCGGCCAGATCAAACCGTCTTCATCGTGGTGCGCTTCGGCGACGCATTGGAGCGTACGCCCGACCCCGATTCCGTACGAGCCCATGATGACCGGTTGGGGAACGCCCTCGCGATTGAGGAAGCGCGCACCAACTGCCTCGGTGTAGCGCGTGCCGAGCTTGAAGATGTTGCCGACCTCCACGCCGCGCCGTGCGGCAAGCGGCTCACCACAATCCGGGCAGCCATCGCCCTCCCGTGCGGCGATGAGATCGACGACGGTCCCGTCGTAGTCACGGCCGAAGTTCAGATTGCGCAGGTGTACGCCCTGCTCGTTCGCACCGCCGACCAAATTGGCCGCCTCCGCGACCGACGGATCGACGATCACCAAGCGATCGGCGTGCGGGCTCCAGCCCACGGGGGACGCGTAGCCCGGTACGCAGCCAGACGCCCGAATCTCGTCTTCACGCGCGGGCCGCAGCGCGCTTGCTCCGAGCCAGCCGGCGAGCTTGGTCTCCGCGAGCTCGCGGTCACCGCGCACGAGCGCCAACACAAGCCGTTCCGACTGGTGGTTATCGGGCTTCGTATCTGCGTTCGCTTGCTGCGCTTCGGAAGGGCGCGTGTTTGGCGCGCTATCCGGTACCGCCGCCATGAGGAAGATCGCCTTTGCCGTTCGCGCCGCCGGAATGTCGAGGAAGGCCGCAAGGGCTGCAATCGTGGTGCATTCGGGTGTCTCTACCCGCTCGACCGGCAGGGCGGCCTCTTCGGCGATTGGCGGGCGCTTGGTCGTGGCCACTTGGCGGTTCGCGGCGTGCCCGCAAGCATCGCACTGCAACACGGTGTCCTCGCCGATCGGGGTCAGCATCATGTACTCGCGGGAGGCGGAGCCACCCATACCGCCCACATCGGCGTCCACGCCGACGACCGGCAGCCCGCAGCGGGCGAAGATGCGGCGGTAGGCGCGGTCATGCGCCTCATATTGGCGTTCCAGGCCCTCGTCATCGGCATCGAGGCTATAGCTGTCGAGCATCGTGAACTCGCGCGCTCGAATCAGCCCAGCCCGCGGACGCGCATCATCGCGCCACTTCGTCTGAATGTGGTAGATCAAGCGGGGCAACTGGCGCCAGCTTTGCACCTCACTGCGCGTCAGCTCCGCCACCGTCTCCTCGTGCGTCATCGCCAAGACCATGTCGCGCCCCGCACGGTCCTCGAAGCGACCCATCTCGGGGCCCACCTGGTCGTAGCGCCCCGTGCGACGCCACAGATCCGCCGGGTGCACGACCGGCATCTCCAAGGCCTGGCCCCCCATGGCCGCCATCTCTTCGCGTAGGATGGATTCCAATCGTTGCTGCGAACGAAATCCGAACGGCAAGAGGCTGAAGATGCCCGCGGCGTGCTGACGGATAAAGCCGGCTCGCAGCAACAGACCGTGACCGGCCACTTCGACGTCAGCAGGGGTTTCGCGCAACGTGCGGCCGAATTGGGTGCTCATGCGCATGGCAGCGCCTCCTTGGCGAGCGCGCATTCTGGGACCGGCCCCGAGGAGGGTCAAGGAATTGACGCGACTTTGCGCGGGCCTATCCTAGGCAGTGGGGGTGCGCATCGCGCTCACGTGCGCGAACGCGCAGATGCAGGCTGCTGCTTCGCTGCGCGCCATCCGCCCGTCTCCATCTTTCCATGAGGAGCTATCCATGGCCTTCCTGCTCATGCTGCATAGTGGTCTCCGTTGGCTCGTGATCGCGGTGATGCTCATCGCGGCGCTGCGCTACCTTCACGGCTGGCTGACGGCTCGTCCCTTTGGGGATCACGATGCCTTGATATGGCGCATCTTTCAGGCGGTGTTCGGCTTGCAATTGCTCGCGGGCCTCGGCTTGTTTGCGAGCGGATTCAGCGGCCAGCGCGCCGAACACGCCGTGACGATGCTGATTGCATTCGGGCTTACCCATATGGCGGGACGTTTCCGCGACGCGCCCGACGCAACGCGTTTTCGCAATCTCTTCCTGCTCCTGGTCGTGACGTTCGTCTTGCTCTACGCAGCGATCGCCCGACTCTTGGGTTGGGACTGGCTGGCCGTGCTGCGCTAGCGCAAGACCACCGGTACCGGGCCGGACACGCCTTCGCCTCTACCCGTCAACCTATCGATCCGCACCATCCGCAACGGCGCCAGGAAGCGACAAACCGAGCGATGGCAGGTAGATCGGCGCGTGCCCGATGCTTTGCGTTTGCGCCCACGGATGGTCGTGCGGATCGTCGGCGAGCAGGAGGAGCCGCGGGCCGGCACCGCGCGGGACCCGTATCTCCGCCCCCGGGTCCATCCGTGCCTCCGCGCCCCGCTCCCCGGCCGCGACGCGCACAATGGCAACTCCGCGGCCGGTTGGCGTGGGATCCATACCGTGGCTGAGCGTCTCGGAGGTCGGCCGGACCCAAAGCGTGACGTCGTCGGGCGTGTCCAGGCCCAAGGCGGCAACCGGAATCCGCAAACGCAGCCACTGTGCGTCGGGACGCACGTCGACGGACACGGTGGCCGCCGGCCCAAACGGCCCGCGCACGGCGCTCCATGCGCGCAGATGGAGGGAGAGCGTCGTGTGGGTGGCATAGGCTTCGCCCGCGACCTTTACGAACGCTTCCTCGAGCGTCGCGTGGAGGTCCGCCCTGCGGTCGCCGTCGACATCGATCCAGAGCAGGGGCATGTGGTGCCATGGAGTCGGCCGGCCGTGCGCGCTCGCAAGGACCAATTCGAGGAACGCGGTGGAGTTCTCCGGCGCATTCCAACGAGCTCCCACCCGCCAACCTTGCGGTGCGACCGCCGCGCGTGCCATCACCGTGACGGACCCCGGCGCTCCACCTTGATTGATCAGGCGAATCGTTGGCGTCCGTTCGGCGCCGTTCGCCCCGGAGCCGCCCGTCTCCGCGACCGAGATCCGCGCGGCCCGTCGTAGTCGGATGAAGATGGGAACCGAATGCTCCGGTTCCACGACCGCGCGGCCGTCGTCGCCGGGGATCGACCGAACGAACACGCGACCGAAGGCTTCGCGTTCCGCCAGCATCCCCGGTGCGAGGCGGGGTGATTCGATGGCATCGGGCACCGGCAGGCGCGCACCATCCAGCGTAAGCGTAATCGGAATCGACAACGATCCCCGCGCGGCTACCCAATGCGCTTCGCCCACGGTTCCGGTCCGAACGGCGCCGTTGAGGTCGTGATCTACGACCGCCTCCACGTAGACGCGGCGCGGCGTATCCGATGGATTTCGAATGAGGACGGTTTGCGAAACGGTCACGGTCTCGCCGTCACGCGCCGCCACGGCTCGCGACCCAAAGTCGAGAGCGGCCAAGCCTCCCGCCCGGATGACGAGCCGCGCCGCCGCCGCGCGATCGGCCGCGAGCAGGCCGGCGCCGACCCGGACCGGCGTACGCTCGCCGCCGGCTGGATCCGCAGCAGCCCGGTGGAGCGGCGGGCGGGAGGTGGTCTGAATCTGCGCGGCCAGGTCGTCCGGGGCAAGCGCCCACCCGGCTATGCGCGCCTGTTGGCGCAGGGCCGCCGCGACGCCCGCTGCATGGGGCGCGGCCATGGAGCTGCCGGAGATCGCCCGCGTTCCCGAGCCGGAGCCGGCCCGTGCTGCCTGAATACGCCTGCCGGGTGCGGCAATATCGGGTTTGAGCAGACCGGTCGCCGCCGGGCCGCGCGCCGCAAAGTCGGACGGCCCTCGCGACCCCTGCGAGGACGCGGGATCGAAGCCTATCGTCACGCGCGATCCCTGTGCCATCCGATCTCGCCACGGTTGCGCGGCGCTGCCTTCGATCTCGAGAACCGGCACGTTGACCCCGGCGTCACCGCCCACGATTCGCTGTGCTCGCCCGGATGCCCGTTCGACCAGCACGGCGGATGCACCGGCCTCCTGCAGCCGCCGAGCCATCTGCGAGTCCGTGCAAGCCCCGCGCGATACCAGGGCCACCGAATTGTCCAACGAGGCGACCGGAGCGCAAGGGCTCTCGACCGCGACGAGCGGTGCGGACCAAACACCAAGATCAGCGAGAGGAAGACTGAATGCCGCCTCCACGCCGACGATGTCGGCCATCCCGGACGGTTGGAGGGTCTGGACCTGGACGCGGAGGGGGCCGTTCTCCACGCTGCCGACCGCCAGCGCGCGTGGGCTGGCCGCCGGTGCGAGGATCGAGAACGGTCGTCCCCCGTCGTTGCCCGCCGCCGCGACCACCGTGACGCCCAGACCGACGAGTTCGTCCACGAACCTGTCCAAGATACGAAGTGCCGGCCCGGGATATAGCTCGCCGAGGCTCAAGTTGAGCACGTCGATGCTCGCAGGCGGTTCGTTGGGGACCGACAAGCCTAGGTTCGCGCGTGCGACCCACTCCATCGCCGACGGGACGAGGTCGCTGCCCGCAAGCGGCGCGCCGAAGATCTTGAGCGCGACGAGCCGCGCACCCGGCGCGACGCCGCGTGTCCCGGCCGCGATCGACGCGACGTGGGTGCCGTGCCCGCTGGCGGTCGCGCCAACGATCCGCTCCGGCGGCTCCTCGATCGGGTCGGGGTCCGGTCGTGGAGCGCATTCGGCCGGCTCGATGCGGGCACAATCGATCGGAGCCGCGTAGTCGAACCCGGCGAAGTCATGGCCGCCGATCACGCGCTCGGTGGGAAACAGCGGCAGCCCGCCCCATGTCTCGCTGATCGCGTCTACGGAATTCGTGGCCGCCTGCCAGGCGCCGAGCTCGCCTGGCCCACCTAGTTCGGCATGGGTGTAATCAATCCCCGTATCGATCACGGCGATGACGCTTCCAGAGCCATCGAGATCGGCGAGCGACTGCATACGCCGCGCGCCGACCTCGTGCGCAGAGATTTCCAGCGCCGGCCGGACGCGTGGGGCGGGCGCCACATCCAGCACGAGTGCTTCGGAGCGCAGGGCCTCGACCGCTCCAGACTCGCCCACGACGAGCAGCCCGAGTGTCACCGTCCGGTAGCGTGCGTCGACGCGTAGTCCGAGGCGCTCCGCTGCCTTCGCGACCTGGTCGATGCGAAGGGCGGCCGCCGCATCAAGGTCGTTCAACGCGGCTCGGTTGGTATCGGCCAACGCGCGCCAATCCGCAGCATCCAATGGCCGCTGAACCGCTTCGCCGAGACGTTCGCGCAAGGCCTGCGCCACGGCCGTACCCTGAACCACGACGTGCGCAGCGACGACGACGTGTGCGTCGGGGCCAGTGGGTGGCAGCAAGCCGGCTCGCCCGCGTGCGAGTTCACCGGCTCCGGACGATGCGCCGGAGGCAATGACAAGCGCCAGAGCTCCCATCCTCAACCAAAGCGCGGAGCACCGGATCGCAGTCCGCCTACATTCGGGCCTCGCACCGGCGCGCGGCACGGCGATACGCATCGTCAGCGGCCGGCGAGCCGGTTCATCTCGCGCGCAAGAGAAACGTCATTGCTCGTGATGCCGTCCGCCTCGTGTGTTCGCAGCGCGACGCGCACCGTCCGATAGCTGTTCGACCAATCCGGATGGTGGTTCGCGCGCTCGGCGCACAACGCGGCGCCGCTCATGAACGCAAAGGCCGCCACAAAGTCGGCGAACACGAACTCGCTGTGCAGGGCGTCGTCGCGCTGCTCCCAGCCATCGAGTTCGGCGAGTGCGGAGGCTAGGGAAGGCGCGTCCAAACAAGGGGGAATACTCGGCATCTGCTGCCTCCTGGAGGGGCGGCCATCATAGCATGGCGCCGCGGTTGCCCCGGCCGTCTGGAGTTCGGGTCCGAATGCTCCGGCCGGTATACTTGCGGCCTCATGGACTCCAATGGAGCGCCCCCCCCTTCGGCTCGCCCCGGCACCATTGTCCGCAAAGTAGGCCGCGCCGTGACTGCCTCACCCGTTGCTTTGGCCCGTGTTGGGGTCGCCGCGTGGTGGCTGTTGGCCGTGCGTGCAGGTTTGCGGCTTCTACCCTATCTGCGTCTTCGCGCGTTATTGGCGTGGGGTCTGCCACCCACGACCGAAGCGTATGACCCCGCGGTTGCACGACGATCGGCTTGGGCTGTCGAGGTTGCCGCTCGCAACACGTGGCCGCTTCCAGAGGCTCATTGCCTGCCACGCGCTCTCGTGCTCGAGCGATTGCTACGTGCGCGCGGATTTCCCGCGGAGATTCGGATCGGTGTGCGTCCGGCCGGCGCGAGCGGGGTCGGGGGTGGCATCACACCGGGCATTGATGCGCACGCGTGGGTAGAGTGCTGCGGGGACGTATTGGGGGACAGCGACGACGTATCGGAGCGCTTCACCACCCTGCGCCGTGCCGCGAAGTTTCGAGAAGCACCGCCAAGCAGCCGCGGAGACCAGTCATGAGTGAAAAGATACCCGCGACCCTGCCACCCGCGGACGGGGCGCATGACACGGCTGCGCCGGGTGCGTATCTCTCGATCCCGTCTGATGTGATTCTCGAGCATGTATCCGATGAGACCGTCATGCTCGATTTGCGAAGCGGAACGTACTTCGGACTGGACGCCATCGGCACGCGCATGCTCGACCTCTGTCTTGAGCTACCGGACGCCGCTGCCGTCGTCGATACGTTGCAATCGGAGTTCGACGCCGAGCCGGATGTGCTTGCGCGCGATCTCGAAGCCCTGATCTTGGAGCTTGTCGAGGCCGCGTTGGTGCTGCGCTCATAGCGCGAAAGAAACCGTCTAGCGGAGATGGGCGGCGCTTCGATGCCGCCGTCGCCCGATCCCTCCGTGCCGTGTTGCGCGGTGAAGACGTGGCGCCCGACCCATGGCCGACGCTTGACGCGGAAGGGCTGCGAACGCTGCTCGTCCAGCTGGACGCCCATGGTGTGCTCGGGCTCCTCCATGCGCGTGCGTCCGCGGGAGCGGACCTGCCACCTGGCGTAGCCGACGCGGCCGCCCATGGGGCGCGCGCCGTGGCCGCGCACGGGGCACTCCAGGTGGCGGTGCTACGCGAGGTGCTGAGCGCCTTCGATAGGCATGGATTACCCGTGCTCGTCCTGAAGGGGCCGGCGCTTGCTAGCAGTGTCTACGCTGGATTGTCCGAGCGCCCCTTCGGCGACCTCGACCTGCTCACCGACCCGCGATCCATGGACGTTGCATCGGGCGTGTTACAGGGGCTCGGATTCCAACGCTCCGTTGAGGAAGCACCGGAGTGGATCCATCATTGGACGTTCACCCGCGTGGGCCCGGCGAGCGTCCCCGTCATCGTGGAACTTCACCGGCGCTTGCTCGCTTCCCCGCCCTTCGACCGCAGCCTTCCCTGGTCCGAGCTGTACGCGCGTTCGGTCATGCTGCCTGCGCCCTTGGAGGGAGCGCGCGCGTTGGAACCGGTGGACGGCCTCCTGCACCTGGCGGCACACCTGGTATTGCAGCACGCGCGCTCGGAGCGGCTCATTTGGGTATCCGACATCGACCGTTTGGTCCGACGCGCCATGGGCGACGACGACGAGACATGGCGCGTGCTCGGCGAGCGTGCGACCGAGTCGGGTCTTGCGCCGTCGCTGGTCGACGCGTTGCGGGCCGCGGCGCATTGGTTCGCTACCCCAATTCCCGCGGCGTGGTCGCCGCGACCGGTGAGCCCGGAGCTTGATGCGGCGCATGCGCGCGTTCGTGCTCGCGCGAGCGTCGGAGCAGAAGGCGCGCGGCTGCTAAGCGACCTGCGCGGCATACGCGGAATTGGTGCGCGTGCACGGTTCATACGGTCCCATCTACTACCGGATCAAGGCTATATGAAGGGCTGGTACGGGATTGGCGGAGGCTGGAGGCTGCCGATATATTACGGGCGTCGGCTCCTACGCGGCGTGGGTCATATCATCGCCCACACGGTGGGCGCCGGCGCGGAGCGGGCGGCAGCGGCCGAGGCTCCCGAGCAATGGATGGTCATGCCCGAGGAGTCCTCCGACTGATGATGCGACAGGTGCTGCTTGCCATGTCCCGTTCGCGTGGTTTGGGCCGCTTCATGACCACGAATCGCTTCGCCTGGTCCGCGGCCAACCGATTCGTGGCCGGCCGAACCGTCGAAGAGGCAGTTGCCGTGATTCAAGGCCTCAACGAAGAAGGCCTGAGCGCGACCTTGGATCACCTCGGCGAAAACGTCACCGTGCCGGCCGAGGCCGAATCCAACGTGGCGGCCTACGTGGAGGCTATCGACCGCATCCGTGAGGATGGATTGCGTTCGGGCGTCTCGTTGAAGCTCACGGCCTTGGGTCTTGATATCGACGCGGCGGACACCGAGGGGCTGCTCGAGCGAGTTGTTGCCCATGCGGCGGCCAAAGAGCCGCCGGTTTATGTTCGAATCGACATGGAAGCCTCCGCCTACACCGAGACAACGCTCTCGATCTTTTACCGGCTCTTTGAACGCTATCGCAATCTCGGCATCGTCATCCAGACCTACCTCTTCCGCTCGGATGCGGACATCGAGCGGTTGGCCGCGCTCGGCGCGGGCGTGCGCCTGGTCAAGGGCGCCTATCTCGAGCCCTCCGAGATCGCCTACCCGGAGAAGGCGGACGTGGACGAGGCCATGCGGCGCCAAACCCAGCGCCTTCTGCGCGAGGACGCGCGCGCGGCCGGCGTGTACACCGCACTCGGCACGCACGACGCTACGATCATCGATTGGGCCAAGGATTACACCGCAACGCAAGGGATTCCGCGCGACGCCTTCGAGTTTCAGATGCTCTTTGGGGTGCGGCGGGACCTGCAGCGGCAGCTCGTTGCCGACGGCTACCGTGTTCGGATCTACGTGCCCTACGGCGACCAATGGTATCCCTACTTCATGCGGCGCCTCGCGGAACGGCCGGAAAACGTGGCCTTCGTAGTGCGGGCGGTCATCGGCGAGCGATGATGCCGGCTAGCCCTTCGTGGGTGACGTCGACCATCGTTGCCGCGCTCGTCGCACTTGGGTTGGCGGGTGGGATTTCCTTCGCGATCATGGGCGTTCGATCTGGCACGTTGGGGGCCGGTACGTCGCGCGTTGCCGCGCAAAACCCGACCCCCATCCTGCCCACACCCGTTCCGCTGGATCCCTCGACTCCGACCGCCACGGCCACGGCGTGGTGGGGGACACGGCGCGCGCAGATCCAGTTGCCGTTGGCGCTGCGGGACGGCGCCGCGAGTGCCGTCACACCGGCGGGCAAGCGCCTTGGATCCGCCCGCCTTGGCGTCAGCCTGCCGTGGAACGACGGCGTGTGGTCCGACGGGCATCTCGAGGCGGAGCTGGATCACATCGATGCCCTCGGCGTGACGTCCCTTCGGGTGCCGGTTCGATGGCGCGACATCGAGCCGGAAGCGGGCGACTTCCGCTGGGCGACGACCGACGCGCGCCTGCGTGTGCTCGCGCGGCGTGGCTACGAGTTGCACGTTGTCGTCGTGGACTATCCGGCGTGGGCCAGCCGGTATCGATGCGGTGGTGGTCTGCTGGAAGGCGGGGATGATGCCTGGGTGCGGCTGATGTCCGCGGCCGCGAAACGGTACCGCGGGCAGGTAGCGATCTGGGAGCTAGGCAACGAGCCGGATGGCGAGTCCACGGTGGAAGCGGATGACGCCGAGCGAAGGCCGGAGCGCGGAAGGGATCAGCCGACAGAACCCGAACGCGGTTGTTGGGGAGAGCTCGCTAAGGAGTACGCGCAGTTTGTCACCCTCGGCGCGCATGCAGTGCGCGCTGCAAGCCCGCAGGCCCTCGTCGTGCCGGGCACGATGAGCATCGAATCGCTGCCGCTGGATCACGACCCTCAATTTCTTGCGACCTTCCTTGGCCACGGTGGTGAGGAGGCCGTCGATGCCATCGCGTACCGGTGGGAGCCACAAGCCGGTGATGGTGTCGAGGAGGCCGGGCATATCGAGCGCATCCTGGGCAACGCGCGGGTCGAGTTGCCCCTGTGGTTGACCGAAACGGGGCAGTACACGGAGCGGGATCCGCGCTTTGTCGCCGATTCCTACGCGACTCAATTCCATACGGTGACCCAGGATCTCGTTCGTCTGGCCTCGACCGCGGGCCTTCGCCGGATGTATTGGCATGGCTGGCGTGATCCGGAGGAACACGAAGACGATGAAGGGTGGGCGACGGATCCGGGGCTCGTCACCGCGGCTGGGGATCCCAAGCCTGCATGGCATGCTTTGCGCCATGTGCTCGAACACGCAGCCGACCGGTCGGTCCGAATCGCATCCCGCCCCGGCAGCGAAGCCTTCCGCTTTCGAGGCGTACGCGACGAGACGTGGATCGCGTGGTCGACAACCGGGGACAAGGGCTACGTTTCCTTCGCGGTTCCGCCCGGCGCCGATCCGAGCGAACCCATTGACAAGGTCTACTTCGAGCCCGGCGCTGAGCCCGCGTTGCCGTGGGAGCCGGTGCTACGTCGCATCGTGGCGCGCGATGGTCGCTACCGCGTCGTGCTCGAGCCGGCCGTGACGTTCGTGCATTCGCTCCGCGCACCGTAGTCGCCCTCCCTCCACGCTTCCTACACCTCCGCCGAATTCCCTGCGCCGCGATTCGCACGACCGTAACCGGAATCGGTCTCGCTCCGTCCACGACCTGTGGGCCACGACGCCCGCCACGTTGGTCGCGCTTCGAACGTGTCTGTTGGGAAATGGGCACCGAGACTCGGATACCGACCGATCGAAACAGCCGCCCGCGTACCAGCCGAGCCCTCCGACGTCTCCCCGAGGTGAGTTCCCGTGAACCCGAATGCCCGTCGAGCCTGGATTCCCGCCGCATGGGGTTTGTTGCTGCTGCTGGTTGCTGGAACGGCACTCTTCGTGGCGCGCTCGCGTCCTAGCGAGGATAGCCCGCTTGCGTCCGGTGGCGTGGACAGGGCCGGGCGCGTGTTGAGCACCACGACGCCGAGCGCGCCGGTGACAGCGACCGTTGGCGCGACGGTGACGGCCGTCGCCTCGATGACCGCGGCACCGAGCGCCACCGTGACGACCGCGGCCAGTCAAACCAGCACGCCTGCGGCCACGATGACCGCTACGAGCACCGCGATCACGGAGGGAACGGCGACGCCAACCGGATCGGCCGGCGAATCCGTCTTCCTGCCGTGGGGAACGCGCAGGGCGCCTGGCGCGTGGGAAGCGACGCGCTGGTGGGGCACCCAGTTCGCGATGGAGGCCGATCCTACCCGCCACCGCGAGAACACGATCATCGAGCTGCCGCGGGCCCGCGGCGCGGGGCTTCGATCGATCCGTACGCATATCCACTGGTCGGAGATCGAAGCCGAGCGTCACGATCCCCCGGTGTACGACTGGGCGGAGGCGGATCAACACATCGCAGACTATGCGCGCGCGGGCATGGATGTGGTGATCAGCGTCGTTGACTATCCGTCGTGGGCGTTGGTGTACCGATGCGGTTTCGGTTATCAGGAGCCGGTGGCGCAGTCCGAGGCGGCGTGGAGTGCGTTTATTCGCGCCGCGGCGGAGCGCTACGCTGCGCCCGAGTTCCGCGTGGCTGCGTGG
>JAJCYU010000278.1 GCA_029262755.1 Anaerolineae bacterium | reverse complement strand
GCCCCTCGTCGCCCTCGTCGCGGAGGCCGTCGCTCATTTGGCGTTGGCCGGCGCACTGACCTACGGGCTCGCCCGCGCCCTCGGCGGTCGCCGGTCCGCGGCGCTGCTGGCGGGCGTGACGTTTGCGCTCTCCAGCTTTCTCACGGGCTATCCCGTCGACCAGCTCGCGGTGCTCGACTCCGCAGCATGGCTGCCGGGCATCCTGTGGGGACTTGTCATCGCGACACGAGGCCGCGATCAGATACTTCGTCGACGCGGCGCGCTCTCGGCCGCCGGCGCGACGGCGCTGTCGCTCTTGGCCGGACATCCGCAGACAACCGCCTTCGGCATGGCGGCGGGCGCCGCGTGGCTGACCGCGGAGCTCGTCCGCGGCGGCCGACCGGCGCGCTCTAAAGCGCAAGCCGGCGTGGCTCGCGCCACGGTTGCTCGCGCCACGGTTGCTCGCGCAACCGTTGCTCGTGGCGCCCTGGCTCGTGGCGCCGCATTGTGGCTCGTTGCGGCCGCCGGCCTTTCGGCCGTGCAGTGGCTACCGTCCTTGCGCTTTGTCGAGGTGTCCGCGCGGGCGCTGAGCCGAGCGGAGCGACTCGCCGGGCTTCCGATTGCCGACGTCGCGCAGATGGTGGCGCCGCACGGCCTCAGCCGCTGGTCTCCGCTCTATGTGGGGCTACTGCCCCTCGGACTTGTGGCCTGGGGTCTCGTACGCGCGCCGGCCAGCCGATACTGGGCGGCGCTGGCAGGCGTCGGTTGGTTGTGGAGCCTCGGCGGCAACGGGCCGCTCGTCTCCGCGGTTGTTGCCGTCGCCCCCGATCTGTTGCCCTTCCGCCATCAGGAACGCGCCGCCGTGCTGGTAGCCCTGGGACTGGCGGTGGCGGCGGGATTGAGCGCGGAGGCGCTGCTGCGGGCGCGCGACAAGCGCGACGAGGATGCCCGCAGGCACGGCGAGCTCTTGCCCGCGTGGCTGCTCGCAGCGGTGGGTGTCGTGCTTAGCGTTCTTACTGCGCGAACGCTCGTGCCGCTCGAAGGCGCCGCCCTCACCGGCCACTGGCCGATGCGCGATGCCATGGCACACGGTGCGCTCTGGGCGCTGCTCTCCGCTATAGCCGTCGCTTGGCTGGTGACGCGTCGACCGAAGCGTACCGGGGGCGCACGTGTTCGCGCGACCGGCCTGGTGCTCGTGCTCGTCTGCGCCTTGGACCTGCTCTCGGCCAACACAGGGCACGCGCTGGGACCGTGGCCGGCCCCGACTTCCCAAAGCGGGCCGATCCTGGCGGCGCTCGAGCAACGCGCGAAGGACGGTCGCGTGAGCAGCCAGGGTGCGCTGCCCGGCGGCGCGAACGCGGCGATGATGCACGGGCTCTATGACGTGACGGGCGATAGCCCCTTGCACTTGGCCGGCGTGCAGCGTTTGGTGGACGAGGCCCCGGAGATCGCGTGGTGGCGCTTGCTCGGTGTGCGCTACGTTCTGCGTACGCGCCCACCAAACGAGTCCGAAGCCGGCCTGCTTGCGCCGCTCAGCGACGTGGCCGCGGAGGGGACACTCTACGAGATCGGCCTGCCCGCACCGCCGGTGTGGACTACGCCCGCCACACGATGCGTATCTCCGATTGCCGATTGGCTGCCGGAAGCGGATCTGGACCCGCTTTCCGTTGTCGTGGTCGATCCACAAGGACGCGCGTCCGGCAGATCGACGAACGGGACCGATCGGCCGGAGGCCGATATGTGCACTCCGCGGATGGACGGGGTCGTGGGCAGCGTACAGCTCGTGGGCCTTGATCCTGGCCGAGCCGCCATCGAAGCCGTGCTGCCGGAAGGCGCGTGGGTCGTGTGGTCGAGTGCATGGGATCCCAGCGGAGGCTGGCACGCTCGCGCTTCGGAAGCGGATGGACAGGTGCTACGGCCACCGCCCTTCGCGGCCTACGGCGTGCTGCCCGCCGTGTGGTTGCCGGCGGGTTCTTGGCGCATCGAATGGACCTACCGCCCGCCGTCGGTTATGCTCGGGATCCTGACCAGCTTGCTGAGCCTCGGCCTCGCGGCCGTCCACCTCAGGACCGGGAGCGGCCCGTGGCGACGACCCCCCAGGCCAACACGTTGACGGTTCGGTCGGAGCATCCCGGCTGGCGTAGGGCCGCGGTCTTGTATCATCCGCGGATCACCGAGTCGCGCGCGTTGGCCGACGAACTGGCGAAGACGCTGACCGAACGCGGTGCAGACGCCCGCGTGCTCGATGCGTGGCAGGACGATGCGATCGATCGCCACCTTGCCGAAGTCGATTGGGCGGTGGCGCTCGGCGGCGATGGCACGATGTTGCGGTTGGCGCGAATCGCCGCACCGCATGGTGTTCCGCTGATCGGGGTCAACTTTGGTCGCCTCGGTTTCTTGGCGGAGCTCGACCCGGAGCAGGCCCTCGAGATCGTGCCGCGCATCCTGGAAGGCAACGCGCAGCTCGACGAGCGGCTCATGTTGCGCTGCACTGCCTGGATCGGTGATCGCTGCCTCGAGGGCCTTGACGCGGTCAACGATGTCTTCGTCGGCCGGGGCATGATGAGCCGACCGGTGCGGCTCGATACCGCCATCGACGGCGCACCGCTTGCGCGCATTTTTGCCGACGGCCTCGTGGTGGCGACGCAGACGGGTTCCACGGCCTACTCCCTCTCGGCGGGTGGTCCGGTCGTCGCACCGACCGTCGACGCCATGGTGCTTACCCCTGTGGTGCCCCATCCCGTGCCGGTCAGCTCGCTCGTGCTTCACCGCACCGCGCGCGTCGACATCACCGTTCACACGGACTACGACGGAATTCTGTCCGTGGACGGTCAGCACTGTCACTCGTTGGCGGACGGCGATCGCCTGCGCGTTGAATGTTCGCCGCTGCGCGCCCGATTCCTACGGCTCGGCCCGCCCAACATCTTCTATTCCTCCCTGATGGAGCGCTTGCAACGTGGCAAGACAACGCCTGGATCTCGACGCGCTTTCGACGGCTGAGCTCCTGCGTCGCGGGCAAGCCGCGGCACGGGTCGGTGAGGCAGAAGAGGCACGGACGATGTTGGACGAGGTAGTACGCCGCGATCCGAAGGACGCGGACGCGTGGCTGTGGCTCGCGGGCGCACGTGCGGAGCCCAATGCGAAGCGCGACGCCTTTGACCGGGTGCTTGCGCTGCGACCCGCCGATCCGGAGGCAACAGCCGGTCTTGAGCGTCTAGCGCAGAAGTACGGCGCAGGAGTGCTCGAGGACGTCGCGGTCGACGAGCTCGAGATGATGCATTGCACCTGGCACAGCTCACGCGAGACCCTGCTGCGCTGCAATCGCTGCGGGCGCCCGATGTGCCCGGACTGTGCGCGCCAGCACCCGGTCGGTCTGCGCTGCAAAGCATGCATGAAGGAGACCCGTTCGCCGCTCTACAAGGTAGACGGTCGCGGGTGGGTCGGGGCGACGCTATTCGGTGGCTTGGTTGGCGTTGCAGCCGCGGTGTTGCTCATCTTGTTGGCCTCGATCATGTCGGGCTTCCTTGAATTGATCGTCGGGTTCTTGATCGGCGGCGTGTTCGGTAACGGCGTCGCCGAAGCCGTTTCGCGCGGCAGTGGCCGCAAGAAGGGCCGCGGCCTCCAATGGGTCGCAGCCGGATCCCTGGTTGGCGGCGTCCTCCTTGCTTTCTTTGGGCTGTGGGTGGCCGGCGTAAGAGTTGGGCCGCCCGTGTTCGGCATCATCGGATATCTGGTAGCCGGCCTGCGTGCGGCGACGAGCCGGCTGAAGTAGCCGAGCCCCGCGGTACGGAACAAGAACGCGCGCGACGCACTCGTTCCAAGGGCGAACCGACGCTCGCGCAGCGCGCAACGGCGTCGCGCAGCGGTCGCCGAAACGGCGCACGACAACTTCACACTCGCCGCCCCGCCCCCTACAATTAGACCGTTTGTTCGATACGTTCTCGTTGGTTTCAGAAGGTGAGGCACGACATGCTCGTCGAGTTGGAGATCCGCGACTATGCGATCATCGAGCATCTGCGCCTACGGCTGACGCCCGGCTTCAACGTCCTTACGGGCGAGACGGGCGCCGGCAAGTCCATTATCGTCGGCGCGGTCGGCCAGCTACTCGGTGAACGCGCGGATAGTGAAACCGTGCGGGGAGGCGTGGAGCGCGCCGTGATCGAGGGCGTCTTCGACACGGGGCCCGCCGCGGACGCGATTCGCGAAATCTTGGAGGCGCACGGGGTCGATGAAGATCCCGTCCTGATCCTCACGCGCGAGATTCACGCCGCCGGTCGTTCCGTGGGCCGTGTCAACGGTCGCGCGGTACCGATTCGCGCCTTGTCGGAAATCGGTCGACTGCTGATCGACGTCCACGGCCAAAGCGAAAACGCGAGCCTGCAACGGGAGCGCGAGCACCTGGTGCTGTTGGACCGCTACGCGGGTCTCGAGGACGACCGCCTGCAGCTTGCCGAAAGCGTGCGCGCACTGCGCCAGATGCAGGCCGAGTTGGAGGGTCTGCGTTCGAAAGAGTCCGATCGGCTGCGCTCCCAGGACCTGCTGCGATTCCAGGTGGAGGAGATTTCCGCCGCACAGCTCGATGTCGGCGAGCAGGTCGCGCTCGTCGCGGAACGCACGCGCCTGGCCAATGCCGAGCGGCTGCTGGCCTTGGCCGAACGTGCCTATCACGCGCTGCGTGGTACCGACGACGACGAGCCCGGCGGCCTCGACGGCCTGGCCGATGCACTCGTCGCCATCGAGGAGCTGGCCGCCCTCGACGCCTCGAGGGCCGCGGCCCTGGGGCCGTTGCAGGCGGCGGTGGAGGCCGCGAACGACGCCGCAGCACAGGTGCGTGTCTACCGCGAAGGGCTCGACTTCGAACCGCAGCGCCTGGAAGAGATCGAAGAGCGGCTGGGCGTCTACGCCGCGCTGGTACGCAAGTATGGCCCCGACGTGCCGGCGGTGCTGGCGCACGGCGAGGACGCAGCCGTCAAGCTCGGCGCGATCGAGGGGGCCGATGCGCGGGCCACCGAGATCGAGGCACGCCTGGACGAAGAGCGCTTGGAGCTGGGCGCGCGGGCGGGCCGTCTTTCCGGCCTACGCTTTGCCGCGGGCGAACGCCTCGCGCAGGAGGTCGTGGTGGTCATGGACGCGCTTGGCATGCCGGGCAGCGCGTTCGAAGTGGCGATCGAACAGCGTCCGGACCCTGCCGGCGTTCCGTTCGGCGACGGCCGCTTCGCCGTCGACGAGCGCGGCATCGACCAGGTCGCCTTCCGCGTGTCCACGAATCCGGGCGAGCCGCCCCGACGCTTGGTTCAAGTGGCTTCCGGCGGCGAGACCGCGCGGATCATGTTGGCGTTGAAGTCCATCCTCAGTGGCGCCGACCGCATTCCCACACTGATCTTCGACGAGATCGATGCGGGTATCGGCGGCCGGGTCGGGGCGGTCGTCGGCGCCAAGCTCGCGGGCCTCGCAGAGCGCCACCCAGTTCTATGCGTCACCCACCTCCCACAGGTCGCCGCGTTCGGTTCGAGCCACTGGCATGTCCGCAAGGCGGTCGCACAGGGGCGCACGGCCACCGAGGTGAACTTGTTGGTGGACGACGCCCGGGTGGAAGAGCTCACCGCGATGCTCGGCGGTGTGGGCGAGCCGGCGCGCGAGACGGCGCGCCAACTCCTGGCCGACGCCAATGACACGGTTATCGCGTAGTACTTCGACATTCTACAACGCGCAGGTCGCCGACGGTCGCCGTCGGTCGCCGGGCAACATGGGCGCATTCCTGGGTGGCCTACTGGGCCTCTGCTACACTAGCCCGCTCGTGCGCCGCCCCGCGCCGGAGGCCCAATCCCGTGACGAATGCCAACCCTACACCGACGGGCTCGTTGAGCCGTTCGGGACAAAAGGCGCATCGGCGCTCGCAATTCACCGCGCTCTTGACGCTCACCATCCTCGTTGCCTGCGGGCCGGACGGCGTCGAGACGCCCGCCACCCCGTCCGCGGACTCCGCGGCCGCGGACGTGACGGACGTGGCCGTAGTCGCACCTGCGGCCGGCGGGACTCGGTTTGCGCCGCGCCCGACTCGGGCCCCGTTGCCGACGCCGCGCGTGGACGCTCCGTCCGTGGTCGTGAGCCGCTCCCTGGAGGTCGGCCCGCCGGTTACGGGGCCGCTCTTGGCGCCGGTCAGCGCCGCGCAATCCGGAATCGACGGCGGCAACTTTCTGCCGCGTGAGTTGGCCCCGCGCTTTCTTCACCTCGGTGCAGGAGTCGCTGCGGCCGACTACGACGGGGACGGCCGGACCGACGTGTACGTGGTCTCGCAAATGGGCGACAGCCGCCTGTACCGCAACCTCGGCGGCTGGTCTTTCGAAGACGTCACTGAGGAAGCGGGCGTCGCTGTGACTCGCGACATGGCGGCCGGCCGGTGGAAGACACGCTTCCCGACGGGCGCGGCTTGGGGTGACATCGACAACGACGGAGATCCCGATCTGCTCACAACGGCGATGGCGGGTCGCATGGAGCTTTTCGTCAATCAGGGCGACGGCACCTTCGCCAACCAGACGATCCCCGCCAACCTCGACTATGTGGGAGCGACCACGACCCCGGCCTTCGCGGACTACGACCGCGACGGCGATCTCGACCTCTATGTCGTCGCGCATCGGTCGTTCGAGATTTCGAAGGCATGGCCGCCAATGTCGAACCCCGATGCGGACGACAGTGAGTTGCGCTACGACATTGATTCTGGCGTCGGAGCGATGGCCTTCATACCAGAGGGCGATCTACTCTTCGAGAACGACGGCACGGGGGTGTTTCGGGTGTCGCTGCAAGACGCCGGCATGGCAGGCCGCCTCTGGGGGGTGAGCGCTGCATGGGGAGACCTGAACGGCGACCTCTGGCCCGAACTCTACGTCGCCAACGACTACGAGAGCCCCGACCGGCTTTGGCTCAACCGCGGCGACGGTGGCTTCACCCTCGCGCCGAACGCCGCGTTGCCGATCGTACCGCGCCATAGCCAGGGCGTCGGGCTCGGTGAGCTCGACGACGATGGCCGCCTCGACGTGTTTGCCACGGATGTACGGCCCGCGGAGCGTTCGGCGCGCCAGGCCTTTCACTACAGTCCTTGGATCGCACAGGCGGACGGCCTTGGCGCGATCGGGGGAGCCCGGCAGGTCGACCGCAACGTGCTTCTGCACAATGAGGGTGACGCCACGTTCCGCGCCGTCGACGGCAGCGCTGCAAGTGCTTTCACCGGCTGGACGTGGTCGCCAAAATGGGTCGATCTCGATCTAGATGGACGCCAGGATGTCTTGCTGCCGACGGGGATGATCCATGGCGGCTTCGATCACGACACCTCCGAATTGATCCAGTCCTTGGCAAGTTCTGCAGACCGATCGCAAGCACCCGACCCTGTCGAAGCAATGTCCTTCTTGCGCGATCTACCAATTCAACGGCAGCCTGACATGGTCATGCGCAACGTGGACGGCGACGGTCTGGAGGACGTTTCGGAAGCGTGGGGCTTCGACCACGTGGGCATCTCTCACGGCATCGCGTTGGCCGATCTCGATGCGGACGGGGATCTCGACGTCGTAGTCAATCGCTGGGATGAGCCGACGGCGCTGTACGAGAACCGCGCGGCGGCGGCTCGAATCGCGGTTCGACTGTTGGGGGAAACGTCCAACCGCGATGGCATAGGGGCGCGCGTAACCCTGCAAGCAAACGGGCGTGAGCAGATCCGACAACTTTGGACACAGGGCTACCAGTCCAGCGACGAGCCGCTGTTGGTGTTTGGTCTCGCCGACGCGGAGACAGCCGATGGCTTGCGTATCGAATGGCCCTCCGGCCATGTCACGGAGCTCGGTGCGTTGCCGGCCAACACGCACTGGACGATCTCCGAACCCGTTGGCGAAGCCGTTCCCGCCAGGCCTCAGGATGTCGGCACCCAGTTTGTGGATGTCGCGCGTGAATTGGGGCTGGAGTATCGTCACGAAGAGAGCGGCTTCGACCCGACGATCTCTCAGAAGCTGGTGCCGTGGAGCCTGGCTGAAGACGGTCCTACGGTATCGGTGGGCGACGTAAACGGAGACGGGCGCGATGACATCGCCGTTGGCGGTGCACGTCGCAAGCCCAGTGCGCTGTTCTTGGCATCGGAGGATGGCAACTTCCGACACTGGGAGATTCCGTGGCCCGACGACGGGCTGGAGACTGCGGGGCTCGTGATCGTGCCTCCGGCCCCCGGCGACACTGCCGGTGTGTTGTTAGACGGTCTAAGCAGCGTGGAGCGAGTTGGTGGCGACGGGCTCCCCCCCGTGGCGCGGATGCTACCCGCGGGAGCGATCCTCGCGGCGGCCGAGGCAGGCGAGGCCGCGGAAGCGCCTGTAGACCCCGCGGGCCGTCCTAGCGGAGCCGAGGCGGAGTTGCTCGCGGCCGCCGCGAGCGGATCCTTCGGCGCCATCGCCGTGGCCGATGTCGACGGCGCTGGCGATCTAGAGCTCTTCGTGGGCGGCCGCGTGCTGCCCGGTCAATGGCCGGAGTCATCCCCTTCCCACCTCTACGACGTCGATTCCGACGGCCTTCGGGAGCGTCCAGAGTCGGCTGACGTCCTCGCGACGCTCGGCGCCGTGACCGCGGCCCGCTTTGTCGACGTCGACAACGACGGCGATCCCGATCTGGTCGCAGCCACGGAATGGGGCCCGATCCGTCTGCTGCGCAACGACGGCGGTGTGCTGGTCGATGCCACCGAGACATTCGGCTTCTTGTCCGCCACGGGTATTTGGCGCGGGCTGGCTGCGGGCGACTTCGACCATGACGGTGATCTGGATCTCGTGGCGGCCAACCTTGGAGGTGGGGCGCTGCGAACGGCCGATACCGACCAGCCCCTCACGCTCTTTCACGGTGACCTGGATGAGGACGGCGATCACGATGTCGTGGAAACGGAGTGGTCGGACGGACGCCTGTGGCCCCGTCGCGACCGCTTGACGGTCTCGGAGGCGTTGCCGAACGCTTGGAGCGACTTCGAAACTTGGGCGGACTACGCGGTCGCGCCGCTCTCCTCGCTGCTTTCCCCAGAGGTCGAGGCGCGCGCGACGCGCGTGGAAGCCACGACCCTCGCCCACACCCTCTGGCGCAACGAAGACGGCCGCTTTGTCGCCGAGGCGCTGCCGAACGCGATCCAGGCCACGGTCGGCTTCGGCGTGGCCGTTGCGGATCTGGACAACGACGGGCATGACGACATCCTGCTCGCCGGCAACGACGATTCGATTGCTGAAGACGCCGGGATAGGCGGCCTCGGCGGCTGGCTACGCGGCGACGGTGCGGGCGCGTTCGACTACGTTCCGGCCGGCGATAGCGGCCTCGCGTTGTCCGACGAGGTCCGTGGCCTAGCCATCGGCGACGTCGACACGGACGGCTGGGCGGACGTGATCGTCGGCGTACAAGGCGGGGCGCTGCGCGTCTACCGCAACCAGGGCGTGGCGAACCATCGCTCCGTGACCATCGAGCTGCGCGGCACGGCGGGCAACCCCGCGGCCGTCGGGGCACGCGTGACGGTGCGCGCTGGTGATCAACCGCCTGTGGAGCGCGAGGTCGCGGCGGGCGGCGGATGGCGCAGCCAGGACTCGTCGCGCCAGGTCGTCGGCATCGGCGCCTATGCGGACGGAGACGTCGCGGTCAACGTGCGCTGGCCGGATGGAACGACCGCGGAAGGCGCGGTAGTCCCGGGCGGCACACTGATAATGGCCATGGACGGTTGACGGACGTCGAGCGGCGGAGACCCAACCCCGAGGCGCATGCCGCGCCGGGCGCGCCTGTGCCGCCCTTGCTCGCTCGCCTGCCCTCGGATCCGTCGGGGCGCTTCGACTCCGATGAAGCGCTGGACCGCTACTTGGACTATGTGGCCTCCGAACTGGGGCTGGTCCTCTACGCGCATCAAGAGGAGGCCTTGCTCGAGCTGTTCGCAGGGCGCCATGTGATCTTGAATACCCCGACCGGGTCGGGTAAAACGCTCGTGGCGACGGCCTTGATGTTCAAAGCCATGGCCGAAGGACGCCGTGCCTGGTACACCGCGCCGATCAAGGCCCTCGTCAACGAGAAGTTCTTCGCCCTGTGCGCGGACTTTGGTCCCGAGCAGGTCGGGATGCTCACCGGCGACGCCTCGATCAACCCCGATGCACCGCTGATCTGCTGCACGGCCGAGATCCTGGCCAACCAGGTCTTGCGCTGGGGGGAGGCCGGAGCCCCGAACGACGTCGTGATGGACGAGTTCCACTACTACGGTGACCGCGATCGCGGCTGGGCATGGCAGGTGCCCCTCATCGTGCTGCAGGACACGCGCTTCCTGTTGATGAGCGCAACGCTCGGCGACATGGGCGACATCGCGGATCGCCTTGCGGAGCGCTCCGGGCGCGAGACCGCGTGGGTGCAATCCGTGCACCGACCCGTACCGCTGGACTATGGATGGCGCGAGTCGCCGCTGCACGAGACGGTGGCCGACCTGGTCGACGAGGGCCGCGTGCCAGCCTACATCGTCAGCTTCACGCGCCGCGAGTGCAACGAGTTGGCGCAACAGCTGACCAGCCTCTCCCTGGCAGACCGAAGCGAGCGCAAGGAGATCGGTCGCCGCTTGGCCTCGGCGGATCTGTCAACACCCTTCGGCAAGGAGTTCAGCCGGGTACTGCGCCAGGGGATCGGCATCCACCACGCCGGCATGCTCCCCCGCTACAGGCGGCTCGTCGAGCGCTTGGCGCAGGATGGGCTCCTGCAGATCATCTGCGGCACCGACACCCTCGGCGTGGGCGTCAACATCCCGATTCGCACGGTGCTCTTCAGCAAGCTGGCCAAGTACGATGGCCGCAAGGTCGGCATCCTGCGCGCGCGCGACTTCCACCAGATCGCGGGTCGTGCGGGCCGAAAGGGCTTCGACGACCGGGGTAGCGTCATTGCCCAGGCGCCGGGCCACATCATCGACAACCGCAAGCGGCAGGCGAAGCAAGCGAAGGCCCAACGTAGGGGCAAACGGGGTCCCAAGGGCAAACCCAAGGCTCCGCGCAAGGGTGACGTGACCTGGAGTCACAAGACCTTCAAGTCGCTCGTCAGCCGGCCGCCCGAGCCTCTAGGTAGTCGATTTCACGTAAACCACGGCATGTTGATCCAGGTGCTCCAGCGGGCGCGCGACGACGAGGCACGCGCCGAGGATCCGGCCGCACCATCCGGGTATGTTGCCACCGACGACCGCTCGGGCGGCTACCGCTTCCTCGTCGACCTCATCCTGGGCAATCACGACAAGCCGCGGCGCAAAGCCCGCCAGCTGGCACGCGCAGCCGAGCTTTTTCGGGGTTTGCGCCGCGCGGGCATCGTCACGGTAGAACCCGATGATTCCGGGCATGCACGGGTGGGGGTCAGCGAGCTCCTCCAGGCCGATTTCTCGTTGCACCAAGCGCTCTCGCTGTGGCTGGTCGACGCCGTCCAGATGCTCGACCCCTACGACGACGACCACGCCCTGAACGTGCTGACGCTGGTCGAGGCCACACTCGAGCACCCGTGGCCGATCATCAAGGCACAGCAGTACAAAGCCAGAGGCGCGCTGATGGACCGCCTGAAGAGCGAACGCGTCGATTACGACGAGCGCATGCGGCAGTTGGACCAGATCGAGCATCCTCAACCCTTGGCCGACTTCATCCACGGTACCCTGGCACTCCACGCGGAGACCCACCCGTGGGTCTCCGAGAGCGACGTGCACCCCAAGTCCATCGCGCGCGAAATGTTTGAGGGCTACCTCAGCTTCGACGACTATGTGCGCCGATACAACGTCCAGCGTAGCGAGGGCATCCTGTTGCGCTACATCAGCCAGGTCTGGCGGACCCTGTCCCAGAACGTGCCCGAGCCGGAACAGACCGAGGGCGTGCTCGACATCGCGT
>JAJCYU010000277.1 GCA_029262755.1 Anaerolineae bacterium | reverse complement strand
TGGGAGATGATGGCGAAGGTCCGCCGGCGAGCGACCTCGACCGCCAACCGGGAGTCCACCGGTCGGTCGAGGGCGCTTGCGGCGGCCGCGGAATCACGCCGGCCATCTGGCACGGCCGTCGTTTGCGTCAGAGGATTGTTCAAGGTGTTGCCTTTAGTTCAATCAAGCGATCGAAATGGGAAATCCCCGTACGTGGAGACCATGGGATCTGACGAGCGGGTTCATGGTACGGGCAGGCCGTGGGGGAACCGAACTTGGAGAGGGCCTTGCCGCCGGTCACATTCGATAGACCCCAGGTGTCGCGACCGGTGGTGCTCACGAACCGAACGACCGCCGCATCGATATCCTCGTGATTGCGCGCGATGCTGCCCGGGCCGCCCTCCGCCAGGCCAGAAACAGGTTCTCGAAGCTGCAGAGTTCCGGATAGAGATTCTTGAACGTCTTCATCTTGTTCTCGACCCTCAAGGCGCCAGAGCGCTTTGACAGATGGCTCCGAATCCGCATCGCGGTTAACGCCGCCGCCTGGCGTCGGCTCAGGCTACAGCCTCACAACAACTGCAACAGCAGGATTCAGAAGCTCAGAACTTCAGAAATCAGAAAGTCAGGACTCAGAATCCGGGGAGGACAGGAAGGCGCTACGGCACACCACCACCCGGAAGCCGTAGTTGAGAATACGGTCGGCCGGATGAGCGTCGGCACGGTACGCAGCCAGCGCGTTCGTTTGAACGCCGATCCACGAACCGCCGCGCGACACCCGCTGGCACCCGGCCGGTGCCTCAGGATCCTCTCGATCATCAAGTGGATCATAGGGGTATGGGAACTCCGTGGCATCCAGATCCTCCCCGTACGCGCTCGACGTCCACTCATAGACGTTGCCGGTCAGGCCTGCAACCCCCTCGGATGTGTCGCCATCCGGGAACACGCCGATCGGTGTCGTCTGACGGATGTGCGTCTCAGCCGTGTTGCCGCTGAGCGTATTGAAGTCGTCACCGTAGGCAAAGCGTCTTCCGGCCCCGCCCCGTGCCGCCGCCTCCCATTCGACCTCCGTCGGAAGCCGGAAGGCACTCCCTGATTGCGCAGAGAGCCAGCTTACGTACGCCCTCGCCTCGTACCAGCTGATGCCGACCACCGGCTGGGATGGTTGGTTGAACCGTGAATCGCGCCAGAACGCCGGCTCCGTGTGACGACCACCCGGGTAGAGCTCACGCAGATGCGCGTCCAGTTCGTCCTCGCTCATCGCCAGTCGCCGCTGCGCGCGTTGGTACATCTCCTCATCCCAGGTCCCGGCAGCGAGAAGATCGTCCATCGTCTCTAGTCGCGCTCGACAACGGGACACGAACCACTTCACCCCAGCATGGATTCCCGCCGCCGTGTTCTCGCCTCGCCGCCACGCCCGGCCGGCCTCGGTGTCCCACCAGCGCTCATGCTCGTAGCCACCGGCCTCCTGGAAGCATCGCCACTCGGCGTTGGTGACCGGGAACTGGCCGATCTCGAAGGCTTCGATCTGAACCTCGTGGCGCGGCACGTGGTCGGTCCACGTCCCCCCTGGGGTCGTGATCGGCTCGTCGTCCCCGATCGGATACGTCCCGGCGGGGATCTCGACCAGCGGCGGCAGCAAATACTCACCGTGCGGCCCTGTGCGGCGCTCGAGGCGCGGATCTCCGAGATCACCGAGGACGTGCGCGCACGCGATCCGGTCGCGCAGGTCCGCTGCACCGTCACGGCTGCGATGCACCACCGCCCAACGGAGCTCGTCAAGCAGTTCCTTCGGCAATTGCGGCAGCAGCTCCGGCTGCGCCGCCGCGCGGCCCGCAAGCGCTAGGTTGGTCTGCATCACCCCGCGCAGGAGCGCCGGGGCGTCGTCGCTCATCGCCGCCGCCAGGATCGTCGTCTCCTCCCACCCGGTGCCGGGCAGGGAAGGCAGCGAATCCGCGGGATCGAGCTGATCGATCACATCCTCGACGCTCGGCGAGATGCTCGCGGCTCGCCACTCCACGCTCACCAGCTCCGGGTCCGGCTCCCGCGCAAGCAGCCGTGCCGCGAAGTACTCCTGCACCAGCTGATGGATGTACATCAGCTCATCGGCCGCATGATCCTCGTCCAGCACCGCCAGCGCCTCACCGGCCGCCAGGAGCGCCTCGTCGTTCGGATCATCGAGCAGCTCGAGTGCATCGTCGACGTCGATCCGCACCTGCGACCGCTCGCCGTCGGCACGGTCGGATTGCATCGCGTGCGCGAACGAGGCGAGCTTCGGGATCAGGAGTCCCCGCTCCGGCAGATCGTACGGGCCCTTCCACTTCCATGCGGTCAATCGCTTTAGGTCCCGGCCGGCCAGAAGCGCACCGGGCTTGAACTGCTCGCCGCCACGCTCAACCTCCCGCCTGAGAGCCTGGCGCACGAAGCCCGTGAAGAGCCCGGCCCGGCCGGCAGGCATCTCGCCGCTGGCGTCGACCTGCTCAACCAAGAGCGCCAGGAAGTACGGGCTGCGAAGGACTTCGAGCTGCGGGCTGCCTTCGAGGTCTTGCCAGATCTCGCGATGGTGGCCAGGGCTGTAGAGCGCGAGAAAGTCCTCGACCTGCTCGTCGCTCAGCGGCTCGATCCGAACCTGCGGCACGCGCAGATCCGGGGTCGAGAGCGACTGGCTGTAGTCGAGGCTGCGGCAGCTGAAGACCACCCGGTTGCCCGAGTGCGCGCCGGCCAGCTGCACGAGCCAGTCCTTCCATAAGCCGACCCGCTCATGAAAGTCGGACTCGCCGGCCGACGGCATCTCGTTGAGCGCGTCGAGAAGGAGCGTGACTCGGCCCTCGGCGAGCAGATCGCCGAGCGGTGGGAGATCGGGGGAGCGGGTGGCCCAGCGGTCGGAGAGCCACTCGCCGGGAGCTGGCACCGGGTCGCCGGGCCGGATCGGCTTATAGGTATTGAGCGAGATGAAGAAGGTGACCCGATCGGCCGAGTCGCCCTCGCCGCGCAGGCCGGCGATCGCCGTGTCCAGCTCAAGCCGCCGTAGCAGCGTGCTCTTGCCGCCACCCGGCGGGCCGAGCACCACGACCGCCGGGTCGTCCGTGCCGTCTAGGAGCTCGCCGAGATCATCGTATTGTTCCTCCTTCGCCTGCCACCGACCCTGCACCGCCTCCTCGCCCTGGTCGATGAGCAACGACAGCCCGACGAAGCGGCCGTCGAGACGGAAGCGCGGCTGGCTCCACTCGGCGATGCGGCCCAGGCGGTACTCGCGCCAAACGGCCGGCTTGTGGCGGGCGAGCGCCTGGGCTTCGGCCGGCGTGAGGGTGACGGACTCGCCCTCATTGGAGAGAACGGTGGCTTCGAGGCGCGACCAGGGGTTTGCGGGGTCCGCGGCCGGGTCGCTGGTGCCGTCGACGTCGTCGGCGGCGTCGGCCGTGCGATCTCGCTCGCCCGACTCAGGCTCGACGACGCGCACGCGGTCGCGCGGGTGCAGCGCCTCGGCGGTGACGGGCGGGGTCGAGACATTGGGCAGACCGGGTCCCTCGAGCTGGAAGATGTGCTCGCTTTGGCGCAGGTCCTTCAGCCGGTGCTCGCCGCGGTCGAGGAGCATGCAACCTTCAGGCAGATGCTCGCGCACGATGTGATAGGTCGGCGCGGACAACAGCACTTGGCCCCCGTGCCCCGCCGACTCCAGACGCGCCACCCGGTTCACCGGCTGCCCATAGTAGTCGCCACCCCGTTCGGTTGCTTCGCCCGTGTGCAGCCCCATGCGGACGAGGATCGGCGAGAAACCCTCGCCGTAGGCCGACCAGTCCTCGGCGACGATGGACCGCTGCGCGTCGATCGCGGCGGCCAGCCCGGCACCGGCGGTGGCGAAGGCCGCGCAGAACGCGTCGCCCACGGTCTTGAAGACGTGCCCCCCGTTCTGGGCGACCGCCGTGCGCATCAGAACGTCGTGCCGCTCCAAGGCGACGCGCATTGCGTCGGGGAACACATCCCAGCGCTCGGTGCTGCCCTCGATGTCGGTGAACAGGAAGGTGACGGTGCCGGAGGGCGGGCCGATGGAGCGCGCGGCGCCGTGGCCGGCGCGTGTCCCTTCGGCGGAGGCACGGTCGCTCGGGGAACCGTGATCACTGCCGTCCCCAAGGTCGTCACCGGCTCCCCGGGCACCTGGCCCTCCCACGCTCTCGAGTGCCCGTCGCACGCTTTCGGCCAATTGCGCCAGCGCCGTCTCGAAGGGCTGCCCATGGAAGTCCGTGTACTGAATCCGCCCGAGCTGGAAGTGCACATCGGTCGGCTCGACCAGCACCGGCAGCACCGGCTTGCCCTTGTCGAGCGCGTACTGCCATTCGTCCTCGACATTCGACGAGGCCATGGCTGCTGGAGTCAGGACGAGGATGAGCACGTCGGACGAACGTAGCGCCTGCTGGATCGATGAGCTCCAGCGTGCGCCGCCGTGAATCCCGTCGCGGTCGATCCACGGCTCGATGCCCAGCCCGGGCAGCGCGGTGGCGAGGCGGTTGGCGAAGGCGGCGTCGGCGTGGGCGTAGCTGATGAAGGCGTTGGTCATTCGGGTAGGATGCCTTGAGCGATGTGCTATAGCCACCACAGGCACAACTCGCCGCGGATGTGGGATTCAACCGCTCGTGCTGGCAGCGACTCTGTGGGAGTGAAGACCCTTGCCCCCCTCGCCGCGCGACCTATACTCATCGAGATAGCCATCTAGATGGCGCTCCGAGTCCAGCGGAGGTAAAGCATGCGCCAACAGGTATCCATCGCCGAGGCACGCAACAACCTGTCCAAGCTGGTGCGTGCGGCAGAGCAGGGCGAGCCCATCGAGCTGACACGCCGCGGTCAACCGGTCGTGGTGTTGGTCTCGGCCGACGAGTTCCGTCGCCTGACGGAGCAGCCACGCACCAGTCTTGCCCAAGCCGTTCGCGAGGTGCGCGCGCGCTACAAGATCGACGGGTCCGATAGCGATCCCGACACGCTTTTCCCTCGTGACCCATCGCCTGGCCGTGACTTCAGGTACGAGGACTGATGCGCTTCCTGCTCGACACCAACGTTCTCTCGGAGCCCGTGCGCGGGCGCCCCGACCCAGCCATCCTCGATCGCCTCGAGACATACGCCGGTCAGATCGCCACCGGCGCGCCCGTGTGGCACGAGCTGTGGTGCGGCTGCTTTCGCTTGCCTGATTCACGGCGCCGCGACTTCCTCACCGACTACTTGAGGGTGATCTACCTCGAGCTGCCCATCCTGGAGTACGACGCCCGCGCAGCCGAGTGGCATGCGCGCGAACGCGCAAGACTGTCGGCCATCGGCCGCACGCCCCCCTTCGTGGACGGACAGATCGCAGCCATCGCAGCGGTCAACCAATTGACGCTGGTGTCGCGCAACGTGCGCGATTTCACGATCTTTGACGAACTGCGGGTCGAGGATTGGCGAAGGGGTTGATGATCGGCGGCGGGATGGCGCTGGGGCCATCCTCATCGACACGAGTAGTCACGTGAGAGATCTGGATTCCCGTGAGTTGGGTCGGCAGCCCGCATTTGGAGTGGCGTTGTGAATCAGCTCGAAGCGTTGTACCCAGTCAGAGTGTCCTGCGGCGCCGTCGAAGCGCGGCGTTGGATGCAGTTGAAGTCTCGACGCCGATCGTGAGGCTGGTCCCGCCATCAAGTTTAGAGCGGCTCGTGGAAGTAGAAGGACAAGCCGTCCGGCACCGCGAGCAGCAGGACCTGGTACTTGCGGCCGTCGCGCTCGTCGACGCGCCAGCTGCCGTTCTTGAGGCCCTTGGCCTCGAGTTCCTTTCGGAGCCCGAGGAGGTTGGCGACGAGAATGGAGGCGCCATCGTGGATGGGATTGTCGCCGTTGATCGCAAAGCCGATCCGGACGCCATCGCGCTCGAGGATGACGGCCTTGTTCGGCTTCTTGCGCCGTTCGACCTCCGTCATGTTGAAGTGCTCGCAGTACCACTCCGACGTGGCGTCGAGGTCTTTGACGGGCAGGGCCATGACATCTTCTTGAATAGGGTAGGATTCGGTGAACGTGGGCGTGTTGCGCATGGAGGCATGCCTTTCCGTTGTGCTTCTCGGATCGCCCCTGCTGGGTCCGACCGGTTATGCTCGTGCTCCAGGTGACAACGCGGCCCTCCGGGTCGCTCACGGACTGAGACCGAATCATCCGGCGGCGCCATCACCAAGACGCGGGCCGGTTACTGGGCAGAATTTCACGCGCGCAGGGCGGCGGCAGCTCGCCGTTTATGGCTCTCGTACGCCCATCCACCGTTCCATCATGCGTCACGCGGGGCCCCGCGCCCAATACGGATCGTTTCGACGCGCGGCGCGGCACGAGCGAAACTACGAAGATCGGCCTCTCCGCCTCGAAAGCTCCAACCCCGACATCGACGCCCGGGACGCACGAGTCTGCCGAGGGCAGGGCGCCTTCACCAAGGAAGCGCCACTGCAGCTCGATGGCAGCGCGGAGGCATACTGGCTGCGCGGAAGCGGCGCTATGGTCCGCCGAACGGACATCGTCGTGACCGTCCTCGATCACTAGCTCGACCGCATGCAGGAGTAGCGGCACTCCGCTTGCTGTCCGAGGTGGCTCGTCCAAGACGCGGCACCCGGGTCTACACCTCTGCCCTCGCCACCGGCAACCACCCACCCAAGGCCCCACGCCATGAACGAAGTCCGCCCCGACCCGACGCGCGCCGCTCCCGCACTCGGCCGCCGATCGGCCGTCACCGGTGCCCTCCCCGTGGCGCTGCTCGCTGCGGTCCTTGCCCTCGCCCTGGCTACAAGCTCGGCGTCGGCGCAGGCGACGTGCGTGCGACGCGGGCCCAACGGCACGCTGCTGCGCACCGGGCATTGCGCGTTCCTGCCCCAGGTGTTGCGCGACGCGAGCCCACGACCGGTGGGCATCCCCGGGGCGTGGATCGACGTGAGCGTCGGCGGCGATAGCGAGCGACCGCTGACGTGCGGGCTACGACGCGGGGGATTCGTCGAGTGCTTCAGCCTCGTGGAACGTAGACCCGTCCCGCGCGTTCCCTCCGGCGAATACCGCCAGATCTCGGTCGGCGGAGAGCTTGCGTGCGCGCTCGGGCGATCGGGGAGTGCGGCCTGTTGGCACCTTGGCGCGCGAGGGGAAGGCGAGATGGAGATCCCCGTGCCCGGCGAAGACATGATGCTCGTGCGCGCCGGCCACAATCACGCGTGCGCGTTGCATGTCGGTGGCGCGATTTCGTGTTGGGATCTCCTGGGCGACCCCTTTGACGCTCCTAGCGGAAGCGGTTTCTCCGGACTCGTATCGGGCACGACCTTCTCGTGCGCGATCCGTTCCGATGGCGGTGTAGAGTGTTGGGGGCTCTACGTGCCTACGCCGCCGGCCGGTGCCTTCCGCACCATTGCGGCCGGCACCAGCCGTGCATGCGGAATTCGATACGACGGCACGCTCGCCTGCTGGAAGCTGGCGGTGATCGGGGACCTGCCGCCGCCGCCGGGGACCTTCACGCATATCAGCATGGGTGTTGACGATGCGTGCGGGCTGCGTTCCGACGGCGCCCTACTCTGTTGGAACGAGCTGTGGATCGCGGAAGTCCACGCGCCCGGTAGTCGAATCGAGCGTCTGTCCCACGGAGGTCGCAGCGACGGATGGAAAAGCAGCACGTGTGCCATCCTGTCTGGAGGGGAGCTGGTCTGATGGTCTTCGCCGACCTACCGGAGCACAGGGACCTTGCCGCCGCCAGGCGCGTTTCTTCAGATCGACGTCGCGAAGACGGATGCCTGCGGAATCCTCACGGATGGCAGCGTGCGGTGCTGGGGCCGGGGCGAGCGCGATCTACCTCCGACGGCGGCAGGCTTATTCGTTCAACTAAGCATTGGCCCACGCCACGGATGCGCTGTTCGAACCGACGGCGCGATCACATGCTGGGGCCGCGATACGGACGGTGCGGCTGCGCCGCCCAAAGGCCGCTTCTCCGCAGTCTCGGTCGGCATGATGAGTAGCTGCGCGCTCACGTTAGATCAGTCGATCCAATGTTGGGGGCGCGGCGATGCGGACATGTTGGATCCACCGGACGGAACGTTCGTCGCGCTGGACCTAAGTAGCGTCGACCCTGGACATGCGTGCGCAGTCGCGACGGACGGCCGGCTCGCGTGCTGGGGCAGCAACCACGCGAGACAAGCCGGGTCCCCGGAAGGAACGTTTCGCACGGTCCGCACCGGAGACGATTACACGTGCGGCGTTCGGACCGATGGTTCACTGCTGTGCTGGGGCGGTAATCCGGCCAACGGTCCTGTGCTTCCGCCGGGTTTTGGGATTGGCGCCAATCAGGCCATCAGCACCGGAACGGGGCACGTATGCGCGATTCGCGAAGTCCGAACGGTCGCATGCCACGTCTTCGACATCGAGCCGGAGGGCGGTGAGGCCGATCCACCCTACGGCACTTTCCAAGACGTGGTCTCGGGCTGGGGCTTCAGCTGCGGCCTGCGCACAGACGGATGGGTGTCGTGTTGGGGCGATCCGAAGGAAGTTGGCAGCTAGGGGCAAGACAGTGCCCGATTCTCGTCCATACGTCGTTCGAACCGCACGCCGCCACGTGGACGTCGCGTGGACCCAACCGCCGCCGTTATGTCGACACGCGACCATAGAGATTTTACGCGCCCCTACCGTTTCGGATCGCCCGTGTCCCTATCATGAAGCCCGCCGTGCTCCGCCCCTGCGCCACGGATGGATATCCCATGATGACGATGCTGCGTTCCCGTACCCGGACATGTGCCTTCACGTGCCTCGCCGTATTGCTCGGCCTGGCGGCCGGTCCCGCGACGACCCACGCGCAATCCCCCACACCCTTCGTCGAGCGCTTGCCGAGCACGACCCTCGACCTTGCCGCACCGTCCGAGCGCGTGGCGGGCGAGCTCGGCGCGCTTCGCGTTGCGTCCACCGCCTGCCCCGCCCTTCCGCTCGCGTCCGCGCGGCATCGGATCGTGGATGCAGCCGTGCAGGAGTGGGCGTTCTTCGGCTTCTCGGTCACGGACCGCACGATCGATCGTGCTGCTGCCCGACGAAGCTTCGGCGGCTCGTCCGGCTCACGGAGCTGGCGCCGTGGCTACACGCCCGAGCGCGTGGCGGCCTTCGAACGCCTCGCGCCGTCTATCGCAGGCTATTGGGCCGCGACGCCCGGCGCGGACTGGGCGCTGGAGCGGCAGGACGAACTCTGGAACCGCGCCGAGGGCCAGTACGCGCGCTGGCGCGATCCTTGGTCGGCGGCCTTCGTCTCCTGGGTCATGTGCGAATCCGGCCTGGGTGAGCGCAGTACGTTCCGGCACTCGATCGCCCACCGGACCTACGTCGACCAAGCCATCGAGGCCCGTGACGGGCAAGCGCCCAGCAGCGCCTACGTGGCCTACGACCTCGGCGAGGCGGCAACCGGCCCCGGCGACCTTCTGTGCAGCGGCACCCGTTCGGGCTACGAGACGGTCGATCAGCGGCGCAAGCAGCAAGGCCGCGCTGCCCGCATGCACTGCGACATCGTCGTGGCCGTCGATGAACCTGCCGGCGTGATCCTCGCCATCGGAGGCAACGTCTACGGCACGGTCTCGCTCAAGCGCCTGCCGGCCGTCCGAGAGCGCGGACCACACCTCCACGCCCGCGACGCGATGTTCGCCCACCTGCAGCTGCGCGCCGACCCTGTCCCCGCCGACGCGCTGACTACGAGCACGACCGTACGCGCCCTGCATTGCGCGGACGGCTTCGAGCCGCCGAGCCAGATCGAGGTCCTCGGCTTGCCCTTGGGCCGCGCGGCGTGCGGCGAAGTCGCGGTGGATGTCGCCGGCGTAGAGGCGGCCGGGGCGTCGGCGGCGTCGAAAGCGCCGGCCGGTCCGGTGTTCGGACCGCCCTTTCTCGACTTGCCGTAGGGGTAAGCGCGTCGGGGACGCAAAGCATTGGGCTGCCTGTGCGATGGGAGTAGGAAGCGGGTTCAACGACGTGGCTTGATAATCGCGTCCACGTCACACGAAGATGATTTAACACAGCCCCGTCAGCCCGGTGCCCAATCCCTCCTATACTTGCTACGTCCCCGCACGCCCTCCCGAAGAGCCATGCCAGGACCTGGCTCTCGCGCCCTTGTCACCACCGGACTCTCATGATCGACGCCTCCGC
Source organism: Anaerolineae bacterium (assembly GCA_029262755.1). Taxonomy (GTDB): domain Bacteria; phylum Chloroflexota; class Anaerolineae; order Epilineales; family Epilineaceae; genus JAJCYU01. The sequence goes on along the minus strand of JAJCYU010000277.1, from coordinate 2,546 downwards.
AACCGGCCTGCAGCGTATCCTGATCGTCGAGGACGACCGTACGTTGCGGGAGACGCTGGGTCAGGGCTTGGCGTCGCATGGCTTTGGCGTGGAAGAGCTGTCGGACGCGAACGGGCTGGTGGAGCACGTGCGGCGCGATCCGCCGGACCTCATCGTGCTGGACGTCATGCTGCCCGGAATCGACGGGCTCTCCGCGTGCCGAGCGTTGCGCAATGCGGAGGTAGATACACCGGTACTGATGCTTTCGGCACGCACGGGCGACTTGGACAAGATCGTGGGGCTGGAGTCCGGAGCCGACGACTATGTCACCAAGCCGTTCAGCACGGGCGAGCTGCTGGCCCGCGTGCGCGCACTGCTGCGCCGGAGGCCGGCAACCAGGCAGACCGTACTCGAGTCGGGCGACCTGTGCGTCGACCTGATCAGCCGACGCGTGACGCTGGCCGGGGCGGAGATTGACCTGACCCACAAGGAGTTTAACCTCCTCGCGGCGCTGATGGGCAACCCAAACGTAGTCCTCAGCCGAGATCTCCTGCTCGAGAAACACTGGGGCTATGACTACGCCGGGGACAGCCGCACGGTGGACGTCCACGTGCGCTGGCTTCGGCAGAAGATCGAGCTCGACGCCTCCAACCCGACTCGCATTTCGACGGTTCGCGGCGTCGGCTACCGCTTCGACGGCTAGCCGCGGCACGGCCGGCGACCGCCTATGGAATCGAGCATCGGCGCAGCGATTCTCTTCCTTGCTGCGGCCGGCGCGTTGCTGGTTGCAGGCATCGCCCGGTGGCGCCGGTCCGGAGGGCGCGGACCGACGACCGTCGTTCGCGGCCGGCGCACGCCAGGTGGCAGGCGAAGCGCCCCACGAGCGCGGCTCGACGCTGCGCACGTACCGGACACCGACGCGGCCGATCTGGAGCTGACGCGAGCCGTCGGAAGCGTGGTGACCGAGGCGATCCTCGTCCTCGACGCCGCGCAGCGCGTGCGCCATGCCAACGCCGTGGCCCAGGAATGGTTTGCCATGAAGATCGAAGGAGCGCCCGAACTACGGACGGTCATCCGCTCGGCCGAGCTGAACGAGCTCGTGGAACACGTCGAGGGGGCAGAGCCCGCTGCCGAACACACCATCGCCTACCGCGATCGGGTGTATCGCGCGCGTGTGCAACGCTTGGACGGCGGCGGGGCCGTGATCAGCTTGCGCGACGATACGGCGATCGAGCGGCTGGCGCGAGCGCGGCGCGACCTGGTGGCCAACATCTCCCACGATCTGCGGACCCCGCTGACCTCGATCCGGCTGCTCGTGGAGGCCCTGCTCGACGGGCCGGATGACCAAGGCAGCGTAGACGAGGGCCGGCGGAAGCAGATCGCGTCGATCAAGGATCAGGCGACCATCCTCGAACGCTTGGCGGACGGTCTCATCCAGCTCAACCGGATCGAGACGGGCCGGGCGCTGCTGCAGCTCAGCCCTTGCGCGCTGGCCGACGTGGTGGCCGACGCCGAGCGCAGCATCGAGCCGCAGTTGGTCGAGCAGGGCATCAAGCTGCAGGTGCGGATCCCGGCTGAAGTGATGGTCCTGGTCGACGCGCCGCAGATCCGCCGCGTGCTCACCAACCTGCTCGACAACGCGATCTCCGTGTCACGGGCGGACGCCACCGTGGTCGTGGGCGTCATGCGTGACGTACCGGTGGGGCCGGACGACGGAGGTACCGGGCAAGAGCACGTCGAGGTCTATGTCCAGGACGAGGGCCCCGGCATCGCGCCCGATGAGGCGGAGCGCATCTTCGAACGCTTCTACCGTGGCGACCGCTCGCGTGCGTCGGTGGGCAGCGGACTGGGACTCGCCATCGCACGTCACATAGTCGACGGACACGGAGGACGCATCTGGCTGGATCGCAGCTACCGCAACGGTGCGTGCTTCCGCTTCACGGTGCCGTTGGCGCAGTGAGGGCGGCGGCACACCACCGATCCGCGCTCGTCCTCGCTCCCTCTGTTATTCGCGGTCCGTCGCAGCATCGTCCCCGCGCGACTCCGCCACCAATGCGTGCGCGGACTTGAGCTCGCCGCGCGCGGTGAAGACGACGCGGATGCATATGTTTGTCGCGCGGTCGGCGGTGCGCTCCAGGTTGTGAGCAACCCACAACAGGTAGTTCGCGCGCTCGAAGGTCTCCGCGCCGCGATCCGGACGCAGGCCGGCCAGCTCCACCACGTGCCGAAACACCTCCTTATAGAGTCCGTCCACGTAGTCGTCGCGGTCGATGATCTCGGCGGTGGCGTCCGCGTCGCCATCGGCGAAGGCGGCGATACTGCGGCGAAGCATGTCTCGCGCGGCATCGGCCATACGCACAAGTAGATCGACGATCTCGGGGCCGAAGGTCCAACCGCCGAGCGTGAGCGAGATCGAGGCGATGCCCTTGGCGTAGTCGCCGACACGCTCGAGCTCGGAGGAAATCTCCAGCATGGTCGTCAGCAGCCGGACGTCGCCGGCCACCGGGGCTTGGGTAGCGATGAGCTTGAGCACATCGGCCTGGATCGCGTTGCGCGTCTGGTTGATC
>JAJCYU010000276.1 GCA_029262755.1 Anaerolineae bacterium | reverse complement strand
TTACGATACATGGTGTTCCAAACTTTGGTACAATAGCCATGATTCCTGAGATCATAGAGAAACAGAAGCCGGATGAAATTCTGGTATCCATGACTTCGTCAAGTAATAAAGTCTTAAGAGAAGTATTTGAATTAAGTAAACCATTCAACATACCAATTAAAAAAGTGCCAGGGTTGAGCGACATACTTAACGGTAATGATTCCGACTCGGCGAAAATCGGCCAGCGTTTGATTGCTGCTGATCTGGTAACACAAGACCAAATACGTGAAGCCTTGAAAGTTCAAAAAACTAAAGGAGGAAAGCTTGGATTGCGTCTCGTAAAGCTCGGTCACATTACTGAGGAAAAGCTTGTCTCCTTTCTTATTAAATATAATGGTATTTCGGGTATGAAGTCTATCTCGCTGGAAGACCTCCTCCATAGAGTGCCTGTGCATACGGATGTTGAAGCGATTAAAGACTTTATCGGGGGCAAGACCATACTGGTAACAGGTGCTGGTGGTTCAATTGGCTCAGAGATCTGCAGACAAATAGTTAAGCACAATCCATGTAATTTGATACTGCTTGATAGATACGAAAATAGCCTGTATAGTATTGATAATGAACTGAGAATTGTTACCGATTGGAATAATGAGTGGTCCGGAACTAACATTACTACCATAATTGGGGATATATGTGATATTTCATTGTTAGAAAGTGTTTTCTCAAAACACAAGCCTCATATTGTTTTTCATGCCGCGGCACACAAGCATGTTCCTTTGATGGAAGATAACCCATTAGAGGCTATCAAGAATAATGTATTTGGCTCCAAAAACGTTATTGAAATAGCTTCGAAATATAATGTAGAAAAGTTTGTGACAATATCAACAGATAAGGCCGTAAACCCTACAAGTGTAATGGGAGCAACAAAACGTATAGGTGAGTTTCTAACCGTTAGTATGAATTCCTGTTCACGTACTAAATTTACCGTGGTTAGATTCGGAAATGTACTTGGGAGTAATGGTAGCGTTGTTCCTCTTTTTAAAGATATGCTGAAAAAGGGAGGACCGTTAACGGTTACGCATCCTGAAATGAGGAGATATTTTATGCTTATACCGGAGGCAGTACAGCTTGTTGTCACGGCTGCTGCTGCGGGAGAAGGTGGAGAAATATTTGTGCTTGATATGGGAAAACAGATAAAGATTGTTGATCTTGCGGAAAATCTCATAAGACTTTCAGGATTTATTCCCTATAAAGAAATTAAAATAAAATTTATAGGTTTGAGGCCGGGAGAGAAATTGTACGAGGAGCTTTTTGATGAGTCAGAACAGGCAATTTCAGCTACTCGTAAAAAACTCATGATAGCATCCACTACTTGCCCTTCATTAGAACGTATTAATGAAGTCATTTCAAAACTGAAACGTTGTGTAACGCATAACTCTGCTGATGATGTGATACCTACACTTCAAAAATTAGTCCATAATTTCAAAAGTCCTTATATCAAGATACCAGGGATTATATCTGAAAATAGGACAAGGACTGAAAAAAGAAAAAGGCATTCTATATCAAGAAAGAAAAATTCGTTGAATGCTCGGACGGAGCATTAGATTCTACCAATAATAAATTTTGGAAATGTGTAGAATATTTTGAAGTTTGATAAAAAGTTCAATTCGTAGTTTATTAAAAGGGTGTTAAGAAAAATGGGTAGTTCATATTCTTTAAAGGTAACATTATTAATCTTCTGTCTTATTGCCTTTTTGGGCGGTTCATCAACGAATATTTTCTCTGAGAATCTTTCTAATAAGGAATACACTATAGGTCCAGAGGACATTCTTGAGATAAAGGTATGGGATAATGATGATTTAAATCGTACTGTAGAGGTTTCACAGGAAGGTTCATTCGCTTTTCCTCTTATTGGTAAGGTGCATGCAAGCCACCTTTCGGTCTTTGATCTTGAAAACCTAATAAAAAAGAGATTGGCTGATGGTTATATAATAGCGCCTCAAGTAACAGTTAATGTAATAGAATACCAAAGCCAGAAAGTTTTTCTCTTTGGTGAAGTGAGAAATCCCGGGAGTTATGTCCTAAAAAGAAAAACACATATTATGGAATTGATATCGAAGGCCGGTGGGCTTACTGACAGGGCAGAACGAATAATTAAGATTGTGCGGTCTAAGTCACCTAGGCGTAACGCAGGGATTATGACTCCAGAGAGAGATGAAGAAAACGAAACAATTATTATGGTAGATCTAGGTAAGTACAAAGAGGATATTACATATGATTCATTTTTCGTGAAGAGTGGTGATTCCATTTATGTTGACCCCGCGCCACCCGCACCACATTTTTTTGTAACAGGTGAGGTTGGAAAACCGGGAGAATTTAAATGGGAAAACGGCTTAACCATTCGTCAGGCAATTTCTCTTGCAGGGGGTTCTACACAAATGGCTGCCGAGAAGCGTACAAGAGTTATTCGTGTCAAAGACGAAAAGGAGCACGAATATAATGTTAACATGGACGATTTGGTAAAACCAGGCGACATTATTAAGGTTCCTGCACGTATTTTTTAACCGTAAGAATTTACCACGAAAAACACGAAGGCCACGAAAAAGATAAAACAGATTACGAGGAGTGGCAATGCCTGCCAGATTTACGTCATACAGGCGGGAATTACTTGTGATTTTTCATATATCGGAACAAAGAAACTTTAGATCACTTAAATGCATTTTAGCCGCTATGGTTGGCGCTCTGATGAACATTATTGGTTCAATGTTACCTAGGAGTGAATAATATTTTGAAAATTTGAATTTTAATATTGTTTCGTATTTCAATATTCGAGTTTGTTTGCAAATAAGGAATAATTCAGGATAAAAAATGAATCAAAACTTCTCACAGGATCAAACACCATTTACACAACAAGCACATCTAACTGAATACCTTAATATCATCTGGAAACGTAAATGGGTTGCTATCATTGTCTTTTTGGCTGTGGTAAGCATCGTTAGTATTAAAACATTGCGAACTACACCTATCTATTTAGCCACATCAAAAGTCATTATTGAAAGAGAATCTTCCTTTATGGAAGACATGGCAAACGTTACGAATTTGGATATCCA
>JAJCYU010000275.1 GCA_029262755.1 Anaerolineae bacterium | reverse complement strand
GCGCGTGATCGACCGTTCCCGCGCCGTATTGCTATACGGCCCGGCCGCCGATGCGATGGCGCAGGCCATCGGGATCGGCTCGGAGCGGCCGATGGTCGTGCGCTGCGCCGATGCCGCGGACGCCAGCGTCGCCGCGGCGCGCCTCGCGGCGGACGGAGACTTGATCTTGCTTTGCCCCGGTCGTCCGACCGAGCGTGGCGCCATCGATCCGGAAACCGCATTCCGCCTTGTAGCCGCTCACCCCGATCATCTCCCCGCTGCGCTCGCGAAGGCGGAGGCCGCCTGATGACCGCCACCAGCTTGCCGGCATCTGCCACCATCGGAACCCGGGCGCGCACCGCGCGCCGGGGAGCGGTCGATCCGCTGCTGATGGTCGTGGTCGGCCTGCTGTTGCTGATCGGCATGCTCGCGATCTTCACATCGAGCAGCCCGACGGCGGTCGACCAGATCGGCGACAAGACGTACTTCCTAAAGCGGCACGCCGTGTGGCTCACACTTGGACTCGGCGCGGCGATGGTGGCCGCCACCATCGAGCTTCGAACCTGGCAGCGCTATTCGGTCGTGTTGTTCTTCGGCACGTTGGCGCTGCTCGTGGCGCTTCTGGCCATCGCCGGCCCGATCAACGGAAGTAGCCGCTGGCTGCTGGCCTCGGGCTCCATACAACCCAGCGAGCTGGCCAAGCTTACCGTGATCATCTACATCGCGGATTGGTTGGCGGAGCGGCGCGAAGAGATCGGCGAGTGGGCGTTCGGCATCATCCCCTATTCGATTCTGATGGGTATCGTGTGTGGGCTGATCATCCTGCAGCGAGACTACTCGACGGCCGTGCTGATCTTGATGGTCGCATCGGCCATGTTCTTCGTCGCGGGTGCACGGCTCAACCAAATGCTGATCGCAGGATCGGTGGCGGGCATGGTGCTCCTTGGCTTCCTGGTCAGCGAGCAATACCGCATGCAACGGGTTCGCAGCTTTCTCGATCCCGAAGCCGATCCGTACGCGGGCGGTTATCAGATCCTGCAAGCGCTAGGCGCGTTTCAGAGCGGCGGCTTGGCCGGAGTCGGTCTCGGCCGCGGTCAGATCAAGCATGCGATGCCCATGGGCACCGCGCATACGGACGCCATATTCGCCGTGATTGCAGAGGAGACCGGCGCGTTGGGCTGTCTGCTCGTCATCGCGCTATTCGGTCTCCTTGCATGGCGGGGCCTCAAGATTGCAGCCGGCGCAACCGATCGCTTCAGCGGTTTGCTCGCGACCGGAATATGCGCCTGGCTGACGTTCCAGGCGTTGATCAACATGGCGGTTGTGGCGCGGCTGATGCCCTTCACCGGCATTCCCATGCCCTTCGTCTCCTTCGGCGGCTCGAGCCTGGTCACCTGTATGGCGGCGGTCGGCCTTCTGGCCAACATTTCCCGTCGCTCCGACCCCGCGAACGCGAGGATTTATGCACCTTTGGATTTCGGGCGGCGGAACCGCCGGGCACATCTATCCCGCGTTCACCGTGCTCGACGCGCTCGGCGAGCGGGTTGATCGCGTGACCTGGCTTGGCAGAGCCTCCGGCATGGAGGCCGATTTGGTCCGCGCACGGGGCATCGCGTTTCGCGCGGTGGCGGCCGCTCCGATGGTGGGCGTCGGCCGTCTTCGGCGCTTGGCCAACATCGCTCAGCTCTTGTTCGGCGGCCTGCAGGCGTGGTGGTGGCTGCGCACCGACCGCCCCGATGTCGTCTTCGTGACCGGCGGGTACGTGAGCGTGCCCGCGGCCCTTGCGGCGCGCGTTCGCCGCATCCCATTGGCCGTCTATCTGCCGGATGTGCGGCCCGGTCGCGCGGTGGCGCTCCTTGCCCGCTTCGCCGATCGCATGCTGGTCAGCCACGCCGCCTCCGGCGCGTACCTGCCGAGTGCACCGGAGCGCGTTTCGGTCACAGGCTATCCCGTTCGCACGGAGTTGCGTGCGACCGACCGCGAGGCCGCGCGCATCCGGCTCGGTTTGCCGGCCGATGCGCGAGTGGTCTTGGTCTTCGGCGGCAGCCAAGGCGCCAAGCGCCTCAACGATGCTGTCGTCGGCGCCGTGCCGCGCCTGACGGAGTCGGTCTGCTTCGTGCATGTAACCGGCGCACGCGACGAGACACGAATCCTTGCAGAGCGTGACCGCCTCGGCGTCGCCCCGGAGCACTGGCGCGTGGCCGGCTACTTAGAGAGCGACGACATGGCGGCAGCACTCCACGCGGCCGACCTCGCGGTCTGCCGCGCTGGAGCGTCCGTGCTGGGTGAGCTGCCCGCGGCCGCGCTGCCCTCGATTCTGGTGCCGCTGCCGATTTCGCTGGGACACCAAGACGCCAACGCCGACCGTCTGGCCGATTCAGGCGCCGCGATCATCGTTCGCGACGCGGACCTGGACGGTGCGCGCTTGGCACGCGAGGTACGCCGGCTGTTCAACGAGCCCGGCCGGCTCCCCGCGATGCGCAACGCTGCGCGCGAACACGACGTGCGCGATGCGGCGGAACGCATGGCCGACCACCTCGTGACGATGGCGGGAGCGGCCGCATGATCCTCTCCCTGCAACACGAGCTTAACAAGCTGGCATTCGCCGTGCTGCGGCCCGTGCTCGGTGGGCCCAATCCGGCCATTACCCCACCGACGGGCGCGTCGACGGGGGCGGGCGTTGGGATCGACGGGCAGGTCGTGGCCACGGCGATCCCGATGCTCGGGGCGGACCTCAGCGCCGCGACGCTCGTGCTCGTCGGCCTCGCGGCCGCAATCGGCTTTGTGCGCGGCGTTCGGCGCGAGGCCATCACGTTGATGGTGGCGGCAGCCGCTTCCCTCATCGTGGGTTGGATGTGGCCGGCCGTCGCATCGCTGGTCAACCGCTTGTGGCGCATGTTTCACTTCGCGGTTATCGAGCGTGGCATCCTCGCGGAAAACCCCATGGCCGCGTGGGGCGAAGCGCAGGCCTCCGCCCCGCTGCTACCGCTCGGCGGCGACGCGGCGGCGTGGCAGATCGGCTTCTTCGTGTTCGGATTGTTGATCCTGGGCTACGGCGCCACGCGCTACGTGGCCGCCCCGCCGCCCAAGGCGCGCGGTATCCGCGGCTTTTCCGTGCTGCTCGAGCGCGTCGTCGGCGCGATGGTCGGTGCGCTGACCGGCATCTTGGTCAGCCGCTTCGTCCTGCCGCGGCTGGTGCCCAACGCCCAGGTCGCGTTGCTCGGACCCGGAACGTCGCTCTACGACCGGCTCGCGCCCTACGCTCCCACCACGATCTTGGGGATCGTGCTCTTGCTGATCTTGTTCGGTGTCACCGGTATCGGCGGCGGCAAGCCGCGTCAGAAGATGTACCAATGATTCCCGTCGAGTATATGAGCGTCATCTTGATGATCGTCTTCGGCTTCGTCGGCATGGCGCGCAAATTTCCGCGCGAGCTGGGTGCCACCGTTGCTTACACGGCGATGCTCTTCGCGCTGGCGGTGTTCGGCGAGCGCTTGGGGCGCATCGTGTACGGGTTGCTGTACCGAGGGAACCCGGAAGCTGCGCCGGACTTGGCGCTGGTCCAATGGTTCGTGATCCTCGCGTTTATCGGAGCCTGGGTGGTCATGGTCTACGCCGGCCAGACATTGAGCTTCGCGGGCAAGTGGCCGCCGAATGCGGTCACGGGCCTCGTGTTCGACATGCTTATCGGCCTATTCAACGGCTGGATCGTCGTGTGGACGGCGTGGCAGTACACGCACCGCCTTGGCTATCCGCAGCAGGCGCTTGGCTGGTTCGTGCCGCCACTAAGCGAACGCGCGTCGCGCTGGGTGGCGCTTGCACCGCTCGAGTTGATTCCGGACGGCCAAGAGCCGTGGGTGCTCGGCGGCTTCCTTGCCTTCCTCGTCTTCCTGCGGGTCGTACGATGACCTCGTCCAACGCGGCGGCGCGAACTACCATGGCCCCGACAGCGCGCGGGACCGGCTGGCCGGGCTCCGACAACCTCCCGGCACTGCGCCCGGGTGATGCGGTTCACCTGGTCGGTATCGGCGGCGCGGGGATGAGCGGGCTGGCGCTGGTTCTCTCGGCGCGGGGCCTTCGCGTTTCGGGCAGCGATCGTTCGCCGAGCTTCGCGCTCGAGCGCCTCGGCGCCGCCGGCATCGTGGTCCACGACACGCACCACGCGGATCACGTGCCCGCCACTACCAAAATGCTGATTCCATCGCCCGCGATTCCGCCGGAGAATGTAGAGTTGCGCTGCGCCGTGGAGCGTGGAATTCCGGTACACAAACGGGCGGAATTGCTCGGCGCGTTGATGGACAACGGCACAGGCGTTGCCATCGCCGGCACCCATGGAAAGACCACGACGACCGGCTGGCTGGCCACGGTGCTGCTCGCCGCCGGTCTCGATCCAACCGTCTTCGTCGGTGGCGCGGTGGACGCCATGGGCAGCAACGCGCGCGCCGGCGCGGCCGGCACACGTAGTGAAGCGCCGGACGAACCGCAGGCCGAGGGACTCGTGCTCGTCGAAGCCGACGAATACGACCAGTCCTTCCACCATGGTCACCCTTTCGTTGCCGTCATCACGAACGTAGAGCACGACCACCCGGATATCTACACCGCGGCAGGCGTCGAGCAGGCCTTCCTGGAGTTTGCAGGCCTCGTGCGCTCCGCGGGGCGGCTCATCCTATGGGGCGGCACTCCGAACGCGTCCGCACTTGCGGCTGCGAGCAAGGCGACGACGGAGGTCTACGCCGTCGAGGGCGACGCGATCGCCGACGATCTTCGGCCGCGTTGGTTCGCGCACGGTATCGTGACCGAAGCGACGCGCACCGTTTTCGATGTTTCGCGCGACGGGACGTGTCTGGGCACGTTCGTCATTCACCTGCACGGCCGACACAACGTGGCAAACGCCCTTGCCGTGGTCGCCGTCTGCGCCGCGCTTGGACTCGAACCCGTCGACCAGCGTCAGGGACTCGCGGCCTACCGGGGAGCAGAGCGGCGGATGGACGTGCTGGGCCGGATCGGCGGCGTGCGCGTTGTGGACGACTACGCACACCACCCGACCGAGATCCGCGCGACGATCGACGCCGCCCGGGCGCGCTGGCCGCAGGACACGCTGTGGTCGGTCGTTCAGCCCCATACGTTCTCGCGCGTGGCCGTGATGGAACAGGGGTTTGCCGACGCCGCCGGGCGCGCCGACCACGTGGTATGGACGCCCATTTTCGGCGCACGCGAGCGGGCGGCCGATTTTCCGGGTGTGCGGAGTGAAGCCCTCGCGGCACGCTTGGAAGGCTCACGCCTCGTGCCGGATATAGACGCCTCGGCTGCATTGATCGCCGCCGAGGCCACCGGTCCGGCAACCGCGTTGTTCCTCGGCGCAGGGGACATTCCGCGCGCCAGCCGCGCCGCGCTGCGGGCGCTCGGCGCCCGCGCCGTGGCCCGTGTGGCGCTCACCGCGGACGCTGAAGCGTTGCCGGGCCGCCGGATGGGTGCCATGGATCTGTCCGCGTTCACATCGTTGCGGGTAGGTGGTCCGGCCGATCTCGTGGTCGTCGTGGAAGATCCCGATGCGCTCGCCGGCTGGGCGCGCTTGGCGCATGAGCACGGTGCGCCCTGTCACGTTATCGGGCGCGGATCGAATATCTTGATCGACGATGACGGCCTGCCGGGCATCGTGTTGGTCAACCGCTGCGAGGCTTGGACGGTACGGGAGCACTCCGCGGCCGCGGGTGACTCGGCCGTCCTCCATACGGAAGGCGGTGTCACGCTCGCCGCCCTAGCGCATTCGTTAGCGCGCCAAGGCTGGGCCGGGCTGGAAGCCGGGGTCGGGATTCCGGGCAGCGTCGCCGGCGCCATCGTGAACAATGCCGGCGCCCACGGTTGGCAGATGGAGGACAGCATCCTGCGCGTCGAGGTGAGCGACGCGACGGGCGAGCGCTCATGGTGGCCCGTGGATGCCCTCGCGCTCCGCTATCGCGACAGTGCCATCAAGGGCCGGCACGATCTGGTCATCCTGCGCGCGGAACTCCGCCTCCACGCGGACGACCCCGACGCCATCCGAGCGCGCATCGCCACGTTCACCGCACACCGTCGAGCGACCCAGCCGTCGTCGCCCTCCGTGGGATCCATGTTCCGCAATCCCGAAGGCGACTATGCCGGTCGCTTGATCGAGGCGGCGGGACTCAAGGGCCAGCGCCTCGGCGCGGCCGAGGTGTCGACGAAACACGCAAACTTCTTTATCAATCGCGGTGGCGCCCGCGCCGCGGACGTCCAGGGCCTCATCAAAGAGGCTCACGGACGTGTACGTAGCCGATTCGGCGTCGACCTTCACCTTGAGATCGAAACGCTTGGAGGCCGCTCCCATGACGTTTAGCGCACGACGAAAGCGCAAGCGGGTCCTGCGGGCGTGGCGAGCACGACGCAAGGAGAACCCACCCCAAGGCGGGCGGATGGTCGCGCCGCGCGTCACGAACCGCCGCCGCGCTCCGGCTCTGACGCCAAGGCTGGCCTGGTCGCATGCGCGACGCCATCCGTCGCGCCTGCTCTCGGCCGCAGCGAGTCTCGGCCTGTTCGCGGTCGCGGTGTGGCTCGTCGTATCGCCGTCGCAGCGCGTGTCCGGCGCCGTGATATCCGGCAACATCCGCTTGGGCAACGGCGCCTTGTACGCTGCTTCCGGCCTGGAAGGACGCCACGTGCTCACGGTCGATCCCCGCGTTGCCGAGGCGGCTGTCGAGGCCTTGCCCGAAGTACGACGTGCCTGGGTATCGCTTGCCGTACCGGCACGCGCAGAGATCCGGGTCGAGGAGACACAGCCGCTACTCCTGATTTCCGGCATCTCAGGCGCGATGGCCGTCGACGAGGTCGGCACGGTGATGCCGCCGCCGGCGGACCCAGCGCGGCTCGCCGCGCTTATCCCTGTCCGGCTGGCTTCCGGGGAGCCGCCAGCAGTCGGGTCGTCCATCGGGCCGGAGCGCGTCGCGGCAGCTCTTGCCTTGTCCAAGCGCTTCGAGCGCCTGGTCTGGGATGACGAGCACGGCTACGTAGCCGCCACCGAGGACGGATGGGAGCTACGGCTAGGCCAAGATCCGGCTCTCGTCTCACGCCAACTGGCGGTGCTGGATGCCTTGAGCCAACGCCTTGCGCCCTGGTCCGATGCGGTAGAGATGGTGGACCTGCGCTATCCCACACGACCCTATTACCGCATTCGCGGCGAGGAGAACGGCTCATGATCATCGGCATCGATGTGGGCTCGCACAAGATCGCCGCACTCATCGGCGAGCTGCTCCCCGGCCCAGGGGGAGGCGTTCGGATCCTAGGCGTCGGCCACGCGCCGGCGGAAGGAATCCGGGCAGGCGAGGTTGTGAACGTCGAGGATGCGGCAGGCGCCATCGCCGCCAGCGTCGACCGGGCGGAGCGCCTGGCCGGTGACAGCTTCGATTCCGCGGTCATCGGCATCACGGGCCTGCATATTCACAGCCGTAACAACGGCGCGGACGTACCCTGCGGCCGCAGGCCCCGACCCGTGGACGCGCAGGATGTCGCTCGTGCGCTGGAGGCGGCCGGCACCGTGCCGATCGGCCCCGAACGCGAAGTCCTGCACGTCGTGCCCCGGCACTTTCAGGTCGACGAGGGCCCGGTGCTCGCCGATCCGAGCGGCATGGAGGGCTTCCGACTGCATTCGTCGGTGCATGTGGTCACGGGCAGTCAAGCTGCGTTCAACAACCTGCGACGTTGCGTCGGCATGGCGGAGATTGCGCCGGCCCGTTTCGTCCTCTCCACCCTGGCCGCCGCGGAAGCGACCCTGACACCGGACGAGCGTGAGCTCGGTGTCGTGGTGATGGATATGGGACATGCCGTTACGGGCGTCGCCTGCTACCGCGAGGGAGCGCTCGTTCACTCTGCAACCGTCGGGTTGGGCGGTCGGCATTTGACCAACGACCTGGCCGTCATGTTCCAGACCCCGTTCGAACAGGCGGAGCGGTTGAAGCAGACACACGGCCATGTCCTGCCGGAGCATGACGACGAACGCACGGAAATCGAGATCACCCCCTTCGGCGAGGAGTCACGACGACGCGTCGGACGCCGCGATGTGAGCGAGGTGCTCGCTGCGCGCATCGACGAGATCGCATCCATGGTCATGGAGGAGATCCAGAGTGCGGAGTACGTCGACGGTCCGCCGGCCGGTGTGGTGTTGGTGGGCGGCGGCACGGAGCTGAGCGGCCTCGCACGACGGTTGCACGAGACCCTGCACTTGCCGGTACGCATCGGCCGCCCGCGAGATGTTGTAGGGCTGACGGACGCGGCAGGAGGTCCGGGCCACGCGGCCGCGGTCGGCTTGCTCCGCTGGAGCGCAAAACAGGCCCACGACCCGCTGCCGCGCCGCGGCGCAGGGGGCACATCGGCATCGATGTTGGACTGGATGCGGCAGGCGCTTCTGCCTCGCCGCGACGGCCGCAACGGCATTCACTAGCCGACACTTGTACCACCCGAACCACTTGGAGACAGGAGGTTGCCCCATCGAGACTCGGCACCACCAAAACGCGATTGGAAATTCTTCTTCGTCGGCATTCGGATCCACCGCGGGTGACACGCCCGCGAAACTCGCACACAATGGGCCCGGCACGATTCCCGGGACTCGCAAGAACCAGGAGGCAGTCATGAACCGCCCGTTTGAGTCGGACAGTCTGGCAACAATCAAGGTCATCGGTGTCGGCGGCGGTGGCAGCAACGCCGTGAACCGCATGATCGCTGAGGGTCTGGCCGGCGTCGAATTCGTCGCCGTCAACACGGACGCGCAAGCGCTGCAGCTCTCACAGGCGGGCCAGCGATTGCAGATCGGCACAAAGCTGACGAAGGGTCTCGGCGCGGGTGGCCGCGGCGAGGTCGGTGAGAAGGCCGCCGAGGAGAGCCGCGAGGATCTCGAAGCCAGCCTTAGCGGCGCGGACATGGTCTTCGTCACCGCGGGCATGGGCGGCGGCACCGGCACGGGCGCTGCACCGGTGGTGGCCGAGATCGCGCGCGCTGCGGGCGCGCTGACCATCGGTGTCGTCACCAAGCCCTTCTCGTTCGAGGGCTCGCCGCGGCTCAATTCCGCGACGGAAGGCATCGAGCGGCTGGCCGAAAATGTCGACACCTTGATCGTGATCCCGAATGATCGCTTGATGACGTTGGGCGATCATCGGATTACCTTCCAGGACGCGTTCCGCGCCGCGGACGAGGTGCTCCACCAAGGTATTCAGGGAATCTCGGAGCTGATCACGGTTCCCGGCCTGATCAATCTGGACTTCGCGGACGTGCGGACGATCATGTCGGACGGCGGCGCCGCGTTGATGTCGGTCGGGCGCGCGAATGGTGAGAACCGTGCGCTGGAGGCCGCGGAGCGCGCGATCGCGAGCCCGTTGCTCGACGTGACCATCGACGGCGCTACGGGCGTGCTCTTCAACGTCACCGGCGGCATGGACATGACGCTTCAGGAGGTCAATGATGCGGCCGAGGTCATCGGGCAGCACGTCGATCGGGACGCGAACATCATCTTCGGCGCCGTGCTGGACCCGGATATGACGGAAGAGTTGCGCATCACCGTGATCGCCACCGGTTTCCGCGCTGAGGCACGGGCCGAGGGCCGTCCCGGTTTGGCCAACGTCATCGACATGCCGCGGCGGCGGCGTCCGGAGACGCGAACGGGCACCGGCACGAGCGCGCCGGCGCCGGCTCCGCGCACTCCTCGCCGACCCGGTTTCGAGACCGATCTGGAGGTGCCCGCCTTCCTGCGCAACCGCAGCTAGCGGGCCTTGGGGCGCGAATTTTGCGCTGCGTAGCGAACGCTTGCACGGCCATGGGGATGTGTTTCCCGTGGCCGTGCTCGCGTTCGCTTTCCTGTGACGCGGTCGTGACGTTCGGCCAAGAAATGCGGTTGCGGTGCGTCGGGTGCCTGTGATAGAATCGCCGGGTCGGGCCACAACATATGGTGGAGTCCTTCGTCCAGCCCCCCTACATGCGGGGTCTCGGTCGTCCACGGCTTGTCCACAGGATCATCCACCGTCTGACCCATTGTTGTCCACACGATATCCCCAACCACCCGCCAGGCCGCCCAATTTCGGTCCTGGTTCGCTCGTTCCCAGGAGCGTCGCATGAAGTGCCCCTACTGCCAAGGGCCGAGTCACGTCGTGGACACGCGCGAGGTGTCGAGCGCCATTCGCAGGCGGCGCGAGTGCGACGGGTGTCGCGAGCGCTTCACAACCTACGAGCGGGTGGCTTCGGCCAACCTCCAGGTCGTCAAGAGCGACAACCGGAGGGAAGACTTTGACCGCGAAAAGTTGACCCGTGGTCTACGTCTCGCGTGCGTCAAGCGGCCGATATCCGCCGATACGATCGAAGAGGTCGCATCCGCGGTGGAGATTCAGCTCTATCGCATGGGCAAGAGCGAGGTCGCCGGACCGATCATCGGCGAGCTCGTGATGAACCACCTTCGCAAGCTCGACGACGTCGCCTACGTACGTTTCGCCAGCGTGTACCGCCGCTTCACCGATCTCGAGGTGCTCGTCAGCGAGATCGAACGACTCCGAGATCAGAAAATGCGCGATGAGGAGCAGAAGCGGCAGATGCCGCTGGGCTTCTAGCGCCAAGCAACCTACTGCCGTCGCGCTGCGCGCGGCGGTGTCCGTCTTTCCCCCGCGACCGCGGCGCACCCCGCCTGGTCGGTCTATCAGGAGGCATTCGTGAGCGATCTCCACATCAACCCCACGACCCCAAAGGCTTCACTGCCCAGCGGGTTGCCTCTGACCAATGGCCGGGCCGGCATGCAGCCTAGCGTTCCACCGCAAAGCGGTAGCCGCGTTGCGGAAGGCGACACCAATTTCTTGAACGACCTCGGCGAGAAGATCTTTCTCGACCGCTATGCGCTCAAGGACATGGAGAAAGAACACCTTGGTGCCGGCGACATCGTCGTCGTCTGTGTCGACGCCGACACGGGCCAACGGGAGATCGGGTCCGTGCTGCGGATCGAGAACGGCGAAGCCGAGGTGGAGCTCGGCGATGGCCGGGTCGTGAAGCGGGCTCTCGAACATGTCGATCGCCCGTTGGAGACCCATCCCGACCAGATGCAGGCACGGGTCGCCGCGGGCATCGCAGCCATCGAGAAACCGGAGCTCAGGGAGCATTGGGAAGCCGAGTTCCGCTGGCTGCTGGAAGGTTGGAAGTTCGTGCCTGGCGGTCGCATCCTGACCGCCGCCGGAACCGAGCAGGATCTGACCTACTACAACTGTTATGTCATTCCCAGCCCCACGGACTCGCGGGATGGCATTGTCGAGACGCTCAGCCAGATGACCGAGATCATGTCGCGCGGTGGCGGCGTCGGCATCAACCTGGCTTCACTGCGTCCCCGCTACGCCTACGTGCGCGGTGTCAACGGCCGTTCAAGCGGTTCTGTGTCGTGGGGCTCGCTGTACAGCTTCGTGACAGGGCTGATCGAGCAAGGTGGCAGCCGGCGTGGCGCGTTGATGCTCATCCTCAACATCTGGCACCCCGACATCGCGGAGTTCATCAGCGCCAAGCGCACGATGGGCCGCATCACCAATGCCAACATCTCCGTCGGTGTCACGGACGATTTCATGGCGGCCGTGGAAGCCGACGCTGACTGGGACCTTGTGTTCCCCGACACGCAGCACCCGGATTACGACACGGAATGGGACGGCGACCTCGGTGCATGGCGCGAAGCCGGTCGCCCCGTGATCACGCACGACACGGTCCGTGCACGCGATCTGTGGGACACGATTATCGAAAGCGCGTGGGCCAGCGCCGAGCCGGGGCTGTGGTTTATCGAGCGCGCGAACAAGATGGCCAACTCGCACTACTTCTCGCCGCTGATCTGCACAAACCCTTGCGGTGAGCAGCCGCTGCCCGCATGGGGCGTTTGCAATCTCGGCGCGCTCAACTTGGGCCGCTTTGCGCAGGACGGCGACGTCGATTGGGACGGGCTCGGCCGCGGCGTACGCGCCGCCGTGCGCTTCCTAGACAACGTGATCGACACGACCCCCTATTTCTTCGACGAGAACCGGGACCAACAGCTCTCAGAGCGCCGGGTCGGCATGGGCACGATGGGCCTTGCCGAGCTGATGGTCCGCTGCGGCGTGCGCTACGGGAGCCCGGAAGGCAACCAATTCTGCGAGCGCCTCTACGCCTTCATCGCGACGCAGGCCTATATGACCTCAAGCGACATCGCGGCTGAAAAGGGACCCTTCCCCGCCTTCGAAGCGGAGCCATTCCTTGCCAGCGGCTTCATGCAGGGTATGCCCGAAGCCGTTCGCGAGTCCGTCCGGGCCAAGGGAGTGCGCAACGTCACCCTGCTCACGCAGGCCCCGACCGGTACCACGGGCACGATGGTCAGTACCTCGACCGGCATCGAACCCTTCTTCTCCTGGTCGTTCTTCCGCAAGAGCCGCCTCGGATGGCACGAAGAACGCGTAGACGTCGTGCGCGAGTGGCACGAGGCCAACCCCGGCCAAGAAGAGCTCCCGAACGAGTTCGTCACCGCGATGGAGCTCACGCCCCACGAGCACGTCGGTGCACAGGCCGCGATCCAACGCTGGATCGACTCCGCCATCTCGAAAACCTGCAACGTGCCCAACGAGTACACGTTGGATGAAACCCGCGAGCTCTACGAGCATATGTACAAGATGGGCTGCAAGGGCGGCACCGTGTACCGCGACGGATCCCGCGACGAGCAGGTGCTCCACCTGGATCGCTCGTCGGAAGACGTGGCCGACTCCCCCGCCGAGAGTGCTGCGGATGTCGCCTCCGCAGCCGCGGATGTCGCCGCGCTCAGCCGCGAGATACGACAGAGGCCGGCGCAGACCAGCGGCGACACGTACCGCATCAATACGCCGATGGGCAAGGCCTATGTCACGGTCAACCATGTAGAAGGCACGGAGCCCTTCGAGGTCTTTGTGAACATCGGCAAGGCAGGTAGCGATCTGGCAGCCGATGCGGAAGCAATCGGGCGTCTCATCAGCTTGCTGCTGCGCATGCCCAGCCCTCTGCCGCCGGCGGAACGCCTCAAGTTGGTGGTCAGCGAGCTGGCCGGAATCGGTGGCAGCCGCCAGGTCGGTTTCGGTCCGGACCGCGTACGCTCCATTCCCGACGCGATCGGACAGGCCTTGCAAGAGGACCTGGACGTGAAGGCCGCCGCCGCCGCACAGCCCGCCCTCTTCGACGAGGTCGTGCACACCATCGAGCAGGTGACCC
Organism: Anaerolineae bacterium; assembly: GCA_029262755.1. Taxonomy (GTDB): domain Bacteria; phylum Chloroflexota; class Anaerolineae; order Epilineales; family Epilineaceae; genus JAJCYU01. The sequence goes on along the minus strand of JAJCYU010000275.1, from coordinate 26,407 downwards.
CGGAGGCGAAGGCCTCCGATGTCGGCGGCGCAACGCCGGCGGTCCCGGGCGCGGATCTATGCCCGATGTGCCACCAAGCTACCTTCGCCCGCGTCGAGGGCTGCATGAAGTGCTACGCGTGCGGCCACTCGGAATGCTAGCGGTGGTCTGAGCAGGAACATCCGCGATCCGACCTCCGGCTCGTCAACCTACAGCGTGCGGACCAACGCCCGGCATGCCGCCTGGTAGGCGCGCGTGCGTGCAGCACGCTCCGCGGACGGCCGGTCGGCGAGGATCATCGTCGCTTCCGCAATCAACCGCCCGGTCTCTTCGACGAACAGTCGACGCAGGAGCCGGGGTGGCAGGTCGATTTGTCCCTTTGCGGGGTCTTCATCCAAGACCTGAGCGAGCACAGGTTCCATCGCCCGGGTCGCCGGCTCCCCGCCCACCCATCCCTCGAGGCTCGCCCGCACCAAGGGTCGTATCGCCTGTAGGTCGATCGGAACCCGTCGGTCATCGCGTTCCGCATCCTCGGACGCGATTCCTGCCGCGTCGCGCGGACTGTGCAATCGAGTCGCTACCTCGGGCGTGACAATGCCTCGCAGTGCGGAGGAGGAGAGATCGGGTGCGGCAGCCAATCCGTTCGTCTTCATCGGGTGCGCCTCCTTGGTTCGCCGAGTCTAGTATTGGCGAAACCGCGAGTCAAGCGAAAGTTCGCTAGTCGGGTAACGATCCGGTCGTTGTTGAAGAACGCGGTCGAGCGCGTACGGAGGAGCAGCCCTTTTGGGACGCCCCGTGGCCTTGCTATGGTTCGCCCGCAGCGAACGAAAGACGTGCCTTCAGCGCAACTGCTCAGGACCCGCCCGTGAACGCTTCCAACCCGCGCTTTATCCTCGGACTCAAGCTCAAGAAGCGTCGCCAAACGCTCGGGCTGTCGCTGAAGGAAACCGCCCAACGCGCCGCCATGTCGATCTCCTACCTGAGCGAGATCGAGCACGGCAAGAAGTACCCGAAGCCGGAGCGACTGCTCGTGCTGGCCGAGGTTCTGGAGTTTCCATACGATGAGCTCGTGTCGTTGCGCGTCGAGGATGACTTGGTCCCGCTGCAGGATGTATTAGGCTCAACGCTGACGCGCGATTTCCCGCTCGACCACTTCGGTATCGATCCGGAAGCCTTGTTCAGCCTGGTGACCGACGCTCCGGACCGCGTGGCGGCGCTCGTGCGCACCGTCCGTGATGTCGTGCGTGCGCACGATGTGCGCATCGAGAGTTTTCTTTTCGCCGCGCTACGCTCCTGGCAAGCGACGAGCGGCAATCACGTCCCCGAACTCGAGTCGCTTGCCGCGCAGCATCGCCGTGCCAGGGGCTGGTCCGCCCAAACGATTCCGGACGAGTCGGAGCTTCGTCGGATCCTGGTGACCGAGCACGGGTATCGCGTCGACGCGGAGCGACTCGGTGCGGACCCGGTCTTGGGCGACTTTCGCTCGGTGACCGACCTGGACGGCTCGCAGCCTACTCTTTATGTCAATGGGCGACTCCTGCCCTCCCAACGCGCCTTCCTCATGGCGCGCGAACTCGGATTCCAGGCGCTCGGCATCCAGGAGCGCGCCGCTACGTCCTCGTGGATCGAGGCTACGACCTTCGATCATGTGCTGAACGGGCACCGTGCCAGCTACTACGCCGGCGCGTTGCTGCTCGATCGCGACTGGATGATCGCAGAGGCGCGTGCCCTGCTTGGCGCGGATCGTTGGCGTCCCGAGCAACTGCTAGCTCTGGTTGCACGCACTGCGGTTACGCCGGAAACCCTGTTGCACCGATGGTGCCAACTCTTGCCATCCGCACTGGGTTTGGGCGAGCTCTATTTTCTGCGCGTGCACCACCGTGTCGGCAGCGGGGTCTTTGACATCGCCAAAGTGCTCAACCTTTCGAGCGTGGATGTGCCCTTCGGCATCGGCGGCGCCGAGCACTATTGCCGGCGAATCGCCGGCATCCGCTTGTTGCGACGCTTGGAACGCGAACGATCCGCCGACAAGGCGAACGCTGAGCCCGTCGATGCGCGCTACGTTGTAGCGGGCGCGCAGCGTGTGATTAGCCAACATGCCTCGGGGAAACCAGGCGCACGATTCTTGGAGATCGCCATGGCGCGTCCGCTCGCGCTACGGCCGGGACTCCACTCCGGTCTGACGCTCGGCCTCCGGATCGACGGCGACGCAGCGAAGCGCATCGCGTTCGCTTCCGATCCCGCATTGGAAGAGGACGTCGTCGGCGTCACGTGCGAACGCTGCCGCCTGGACGGTGCCGCCTGCCGCGACCGCGCTGCCGAGCCACGCATCGCGGCGCGCGCCGATCGACGGGACGCGCAGCGGGCGGCGCTGGCCGCGATGCTGGGGCGCGCGGAGGCCGGCGACGCGGCGAGCTAGTCGGACCCCAACGACCGCGAGCGCTCGTACGCGGCCCAAAGGCCGCGCGAGATTACCGTGCGCAGACCGCCTTTCTCGAGGTGGTACAGCGCGGCAGCCGTCGTGCCGCCTGGGGACGTGACTTGATTGCGAAGGGCGGCGACGTGGCGGCCCGATTGCTCTGCGTAGGCGACGGAACCGGCCATGGTACGAAACACGAGCTGGCGTGAGACGCGGCGCGAAAAGCCAAGATGGACGCCGGCGTCGATCATCGCCTCCATCATCATGAAGACGTAGGCCGGGCCCGAACCGCTGAGCGCCGTCGCCATGTCGAGCTCGCGTTCGTCATCGACGAGGATCTCTTCGCCCAAGGCCGCCAAGATATGCCGCGCTCGCTCCCGCTGGTCCGGTTCAACTTCCGGGGTGGCGGTCCACACGCTGATTCCCTGCGCGATCTGACCCGGCGTGTTGGGCATGGCGCGTACCACCGCCGCGTGGGCGGCGCCGTCCGCAAGGCGCTGGATAGGCATGCCCGCCACGATCGATACCAGCACGTCCGTGTTGCGTAATCGGCCGCGCAGATCCGGCAGTACGTCGGGGATGCGTTGCGGCTTGACGGCGAGCACGACAATCTGCCCGGCCTCCGCCGCTTCGGCATTGTCACACGTCACGCGGACGCCGTGGCGCGCCACCAACTCCTCGCCGCGGTCCAAGCGTGGACCTGCCGCGATGATCTGCTCCGGAGCGACGATTCCGCCGCTGAGCAAGCCGCGGATCATGGCCTCCGCCATGGTACCGCTTCCGACAAACGCAATGGTCTGATCTGTGAACATGAAGCCTCCCGGAATCGCTGCGGGATCATAGCACGTCGGCTACAATGAGAATTCGCCGGAGCGGTGCTGTTTAGAGCGCTTCGGCCCGGACCCACCGCGCCGAATCCGGCGCCCGAGGAGCCGCCCGTGAGCCCCGAAACTCGCTCTGGGAGCGCTGCGCCCAATGCGCCCGATGCGCCCGATGCGGCCGCTGCGCCCGATGCGGCCGAAGAGGCCGGCCAGGCAGGCCGCACGCCGGAACCCAACCCGCCGTCCCCGCCGGCCGACCTTCCAGACGGGCCGATTCCGGTACACGACGGGCCGATTCCGGTACACGTGGAATCGACGCCGGAGTCGCAGGCCCCGCCCGTCACGCCCGTCACGCCTCCAGCGGAATCCAAGCCGTCGCCCCCGGATTCACCGGGGTCGGCAACGTCGTCATCCACACGGGGCGCAACCTCGTCTCCCGGTTCGCCGGCGTTTCATTCCCTGCCAACGCCGCAGGATGCGCCGCCGGATGCGCCGACGGTTGCGCCGCCGTCGCCAGGCCCGGCGCACTCCCCCCGCGCGCAGGTGTCCCCAGCCGTGTCAACCGCGCGACCAACCCCCGCGGATAGCGGCCGAAGCCACACCGGCGAAGAGCGCGAGCTCAAGCTGGAGGCGGACGCCGAGTCATTGGCCCAGCTTGGGCGGGTTCCAGACCTCGGTCCGCGCTTACGTCTGGACGCCACCCGCTTCAGCGAGGTCGAGGACCGGTATCTAGACACGCCGGATCGCGCCTTTCTGCGTGCCGGTTTCGTGCTGCGCGAGCGGACTAGCCGGCGCGATGACACGGTCGCGATGCAGCTCACGCTAAAGGGGCTGGCGCGCCGCGAAGAGGCCTCCGGCGGCGTGCATCGCCGGCTGGAGGTCGAGGGGCCGCTGCGCGGCAGCGCAACGACCGGTGACCAATCCACGTGGCCCGGTGCGGTCGTGGACTTGGCGATGGTGATTGCGGGTCGCAGATTGCAGCGGCTGGAGACGGTCGTTGCCATCCGACAGCGACGCGGCGAGCGAACGCTGCGCGGGGCCGCAGGGGAACCCCTTGCAACGCTCAGCTTGGACACCGTGGAAGCGCTTGGCCCCAGCGGCAGCGTGGCCGAGCGTTGGCACGAGATCGAGCTCGAGCTGCTTGCCGTCGATGCGGCGCGCGCCGCGGAGCAAGACCGGGCCATGTCCGTCTTGCGCAAACGCGCGCCGCAAGTGTCGGACGGCGGCAAGTTCGATCGTGCACTTCTCGCCGTTGCCGAGCAGGTTCTCGACCCGCCGCAAGCCGGCGATGCGAGTTTGCGCGATCCGAGCCGCATGGATCCTGCGACCGGCATCGACCCGACGATGGAGATGGCCGAGGCCGGCCGCTTGATCTGGCGTCGCCAGCTGGCCGCCCTGTTGTTGCAAGAGGCAGGCGCCCGGCGTGGCGATGATATTGAATACGTGCACGATTACCGCGTGGCATTGCGCCGAGCGCGTGCCGCCGATCGGTTGTTCGGGGCGTTCGTACATCGGGGCACTGTGAAGCCCCTCCTCAAGCATATGAAGGCGACCGCCTCCCTGCTCGGCGCGGTTCGCGACGCGGACGTAGCGCTGCACAAGCTTGGCGAGCATCAGGATTCGGGGAGCCGAAAAGACGGAGGCGATCTGGATGCGCTGGCCACCCATTGGCGCGCGCAACGGGTGCGCGCGTACGACCAATTGCTGCCCTGGTTGGACGGCAAGCGCCATCGTCGGTTCATCGAGTCGATGCAGCGCTATTGCGCGAGCTCGGGCATGGGGGCGCGGACGATTCCCTCACCGAGACCCGTCCAAGTGCGGCACGTCTTGCCCCAGAAAATCTGGGGTCGCTATGCGCGAGTGCGCGCCTATGAGACCTTGCTCGCCGATCCGGCTACGGTCGAGATTGCGCTGCTCCACCGGCTGCGCATCGACTGCAAGCGCCTGCGCTACGCCATCGAGCCGGTGGTCGAACTGCTCGACAACGAAGGCAAGGCCCTGATCAAGCAACTGAAGGCTTTGCAAGATCACCTCGGCGATCTGAACGACGTGGATGTCGCCCGTGCGGACCTGGAGCGAGCGCGTAGCGCCGGTGTGGATGCCGATGCGATCGAGCGCTACGGGGCGGTGCAAGATGCCGAGGAGGCCCGGGTGCGTGAGGCATTCAACACCGCTTGGCTTCCCTTTGTGGCGGAAGCAAGCCGCGCGCGGCTCGGTCGCGCGCTTGCGCGCATATGAGCAGCCCGGAAGACGTGGAACGGAATGTCGATCCCTTCGCGAACCCGGACGTCACCGGGCTCCCCTTGCGCCCGCCCGCGGTCGATCGAACGTGTGCGTTTCTGGACATCGGCACGAACTCCGTTCGCTTGCTCCTCGTGCGGATCATGGCCAACGGTTCCCACCGGGTCTTGAGCGAACAGAAGGAAGTCGTCCGTCTCGGCGAAAACGAATTCGCCGACGGTCTGCTCCGGCCGGCCGCGATGCGCCGCGCCGTTCTGGTCGTGGGAACGTTTCGGCAGATGGCCGAGACCTATCAGGCCGATGAGATCATCGCGATCGCGACGAGCGCAACGCGCGAAGCACGCAACCAAAGCGACTTTCTGCGCATGCTACGTCAGGAGGCCGGCGTCGAGGTGCGGACCATCTCCGGCCGCGAAGAGGCACGGCTGATCTACTTGGGTGTCGTGTACGGCCTCGATCTCGGCGAGGAGCAGGCGCTCTTCATCGACATCGGTGGGGGTTCGACCGAGCTGATCGTGGGCGACCAGCATGCCTACCACCACCTCGAATCGCTCAAGCTTGGCGCGATCCGGCTCAGCTCGTTGTTCTTCATGCCCGACGAGACCGCAGCGGTGCGCGACGATCGCTACGCGTTGATCCAACGCTACGTCCGAAACAGCGCCGTGCGCGCATTCCAACGCCTCTCCGAGCATACCGCGACGCGGGTGATCGGCAGCTCGGGCACCATTCAGAATCTCGTCGAGATGGCCCGACGCGCGCGGGAAGAAGACGAAGATCCGCTCGCCCCCATGAGCCTCGACGAGCTACGCGCCCTGCGCAAGCACCTGTGCAGCCTGACGTTGGAAGAACGCCGGATGGTTCCGGGCATCAATGCCGCCCGCGCCGACCTCATCATCGCGGGCGCCGCGATCTTGGAAACGATCATGGATGCGCTCGGTCTGGAGGCGATCGAGGCCACAGACCGCGGTCTGCGCGAGGGCCTGATCGCGGACTACGTCGCGCGGCGTCATCCGGAGATGGACGTCGGGCAGACCGTCCGTGAGCGCAGCGTGCTGCGGCTGGGGCGGCGCTGCCAATTCGACGAGGCACACGGACGCCACGTTGCCCACCTGTCGGGCCAGCTCTTCGACAGCGCGCGGGAGGCAGGCTTGCACGCGTTCGGAAGCTGGGAACGGGAGCTGCTCCAACATGCCGCCATGCTGCACGACGTCGGCACATTCCTGTCCTACGACGACCATCACCGGCACAGCTACTACTTGATCGAGCACGCCGACCTTCTCGGCTTCGATCATACCGAAGCGACGATCGTCGCGGCGCTTGCTCGCTTTCACCGCAAAGGTCTCCCGCGCAAGAAGCATCCGGAGTATCGCGCCTTACCGAAGCCGGCTCGGGGCGCCGTGCGCACCATGGCCGTGTTTATCCGCCTTGCGGAGGCGCTCGACCGCAGCCACGCTGGGCTCGTGGATGAGGCGAAGCTGCGCGCCGTCGACGGGGACGAGGTCGTGCTGGAAGTCCGATCGGAATCGGACTGCCGGCTCGAACTGTGGGGCGCCGAGAGCCATCGCAGCGCCTTCGAGCGCACCTTCGAGCGCCGACTGGTCGCACGGAGGGTGGGCCACGTGGACGCGCAGCCAACGCGGTCCGCCGCGAAGGGGGCTGACGCAGCCGACGGGGGCGCAACCACCGCGGACAATCCGGCCGGCTAGCCATGGGACACGGCCGTCCGTATGTACCGTCCTACGCTACGCTGCCGGAGATTCCCAGCGCACGGCGGCGGCCGGCGAATACGTCACGGGTTCGCCCTGTTCCGCGATTGCCGGCGCGGCCCCAAGGGCTCGTCGAGTCATAAGAGGCTCTATCCTGACGTGCCCCGGCGCCGATGCTGCGCGATCAACCATGCCTGGCCGTCGAGCGATGCCTCGCCCCGGCCCGGCCGCACGCGTTCGTATGTGCCTGCCGCGGTCATGCGCCTCGCCTTGACGGTATCGGAGAGCAAGACGGCCAGGGCCTCATCGCGCAGCTGCATGACGAGGCGCGGATCTTCGATCGGAAACACGACCTCGACACGGCGATCGATGTTGCGCGGCATGAGGTCGGCGCTGCCGACGTAGACCTGCTCCGCGCCACCGTTGCGGAAGTAGTAGATCCGGCTGTGCTCCAAGAAGCGCCCGACGATGCTCGTGACGCGAATCGTCTCGCTGACGCCGGGGATGCCCGGCCGAAGACAGCAGATGCCGCGCACGATGAGATCGATCGCAACGCCGGCCTGGGACGCACGGTACAGGGCCCGAATGATGGGTGCGTCGACCAGCGAATTCATCTGGAACACGAGCTTGCCCTCGCCGCCCGCCTTTTGCACGGCGACCTCACGCTCGATCAACTCCACGAATCGACGGCGCAGGTTGACCGGCGCCACCAAGAGCTTGCGATAGTCCTTCTTGTGCGAGTAGCCGGTCAGGTAGTTGAACACGTCGCTGACGTCGGCACCGAGGTCGGCATCGTCTGTGAACAGGCCGACGTCGGTATAGAGGTGCGCGGTGACGTGGTTGTAGTTGCCGGTGGCCATATGCACGTAACGCCGGATTCCGGAGCCTTCCCTGCGCACCACGAGGGCAAGCTTCGAGTGGGTCTTGAGCCCGAGCAGGCCGTAGACCACGTGCACGCCCTGCTTTTCAAGCTTGCGCGCCCAGACGATGTTGCTCTCCTCGTCGAAGCGAGCCTTCAGCTCCACCAGCACGGCGACCTGCTTGCCGTTCTCTCGCGCCTCCAGCAACGCATCCACCACCGGCGAATCGCGCCCCACCCGGTAGAGGGTCATCTTGATGGCCAACACGTCGGGATCCGCGGCTGCCGCCTCGAGAAACTTCACGACGGGCAGGAAGCTGTCGTAGGGGTGATAGAGCAACGCGTCTTCGCTGCGAATCTGCTCGAATATGCGGCCCGGATGATCACGCATGTCGACCGCAGCCGGCATGGCGGGCACGAAATGCGGGTTGCGCAGATCGTGGCGCTCGACCGATTGCAACTGCGACAGCCCGGCCATGCTGAGCGGTCCGTCGAAGAGGTACACGTCGTTGGGATCGACCGCGAGCTCGTCGACGAGCAGACGCCGAATCGGGGCCGGCATATCCGGATTCATCGACAGACGCACGACCCCGCCGAACTGCCGCTGGCGCACGCTGGAGGCGATGGTTTGCAGCAGGTCGGCTGCCTCCAGCTCCTGGATCTCGTTGTCCGCGTCGCGTGTGACCCGGAACGGGTAGGCCTCTTCCACCGTCAGGCCGGGAAAGAGTCGATCGAGGTGCGCGGCGATCACTTCCTCGATCCACACGAAAAAGTGGCTGCGGGGCGGCGTCCCGTCCCTACGAACGCCACCGGAGGAGCGCTTGATGGGCACCAACATGGGTAGCGTGCCCGGCACCTTGACGCGCGCAAAGTGGCGCTCTCCGTCCTCATCGCGCACGTAGACTGCGAGGTTGAGGCTCAGATTGGAAATGAACGGGAATGGCCGCCCTGGGTCGAAGGCCAGAGGGGTCAAGACAGGGAAGATGATCTCGTCGAAGTAACGGGCGGCCTGGCTGCGCTGCTTCTCGTTCAGCTCGTCGTAGCAGAGCACGTGGATGCCTTCGCCGGCGAGCTGCCCGCTCACCTCGTCGAGCGCGACGTAGGCATCGCGCATCAAGGCCAAGCCTTCCTTGCGCACCGCCGCCAGCTGCTCGGCCGGCAGCATGCCGTCTGCAGCCAGCTTCACGACGCCCGCGGCCACCTGCTGCCGCAGCCCAGCGACGCGCACCATGAAGAACTCGTCCAGGTTGGAGCCGAGAATCGCCAAGAACTTCGCGCGCTCGAGCAAGGGATTCAGCAGGTCTTGCGCTTCCTCGAGCACGCGGCGCTGGAAGGCGAGCATTCCCAGCTCGCGGTTGACGTAGAGTGCCGGATCATGGAGGTCGATCGAACTGGTCGCTTCCTTGCCGGTCGCCTCGATCCGCGCCGAAGCCTCAGGCGCACCGCCGCCAGAGCCTTTGGTGCGCGCGTCGGACGGAAGCGCGCCCGTGCGTGCGTCGATATCGGACATTGCCGATCCCCTATGGCGCTGCATCGCGCCTTGATTGCGTATCGGATGCATCACGTTCCGGGCGCTATCGTCGTCGTTCACCACCGCATCCGGAGCGTGAAGGATATCAGAAGACGCACGACGACCCGGCGGCATTGCTGCCGTCGGGCCGTCGCGTGCAGCGTTTACGGGCGACCGATCGAGGAATCGATCGGCGCCTCCTCCGGGCTAGCGCTGCTCGGTGCGCAGCCGCAGGGTCCAGTCGTTGAGCATGCCGTCGTCGGTTGGGAAGTCATCGAAGATGTCCAACCGCCAGCGGCCGCCTGCTCGCGTACCGTCGAATGCGTCGAGACCGCCCATCTGCGAGGCGAATGTTCCCAACAACGGTGCCGCGCACACACTCCCGATCGGCGTCAGGGAGTCATCGTCGACCGTGACCATCATGTCGTCGAAGTTGCCGCAGATGTCGCCGAAGAGCTCGGAGTTGGCCAATTCCGGACCCGAAAGATCCACGAACAAGTCACCGTACCAGGTGTGCGTGATGTCCAACTCCACGTCCACGTCCACGACGATGCATTCGGGGTTGAGGATCTTCGCATCCACCGCGTCGATCGTCGTGGAGTTACCCGTTATCGGCAGCGGACAATTGGCGCAGGAGATCTCAAGTACCTCGGGACAGGCGAAGGGATCGGGCCGCAGGTCCGGCAAGCCGGGACATGTGGGCAGGAATCCCATGAAGCAGAAGTCCAGTTCGCGGCCCTCGATGTCTTGTCGGCGGAAGGGAATGCCGCGTGAACCGGCCGACTCGTCGCCCGGAATGTCTTCGCCCAAACGCGTGCCCTTGCGCTCCACCGCCACGGCGCCGAGCCCGACGAGGTTGCGCAGGAAGAAGCCCGTGCTGTCGAAAACATCGTGTTCCCAGAAGACCGCGCTGATGATGGCCGAACCCTTGAAACCCTCGTCCAGGTAGCCCCACGTCTGCAGATCGATGTACTCCACCTGCTTCTCGTTGAGCTTCTGGCAGATGTAGTCGATCAAGCCGTTCTGGTCGTAGAGGAAGATCGCGAAGTCCGTGAAGCCCGGCTTCGGCACCACGTTGGCAATCGCGATCTCGCTGGTCATGCCCGTGTGCTTCAGATCGCGCAGCAACGAGGGGATGGCGATCAGGCCGATGCCCGTGTCCAAGCCGCCGCCGCTGAAGCCGATCTGCCAGTCAAAGATCTTGTGCTCCGGCAGCATGTTGTATGCGATCGCCTGCGTGGTGTCCGTGCGCGCCGCATCCACGTACTTGAGAAGCATCGCGATGGCGGCGATGTTGGGCGAGCGGATGAGCGGGCTGCCCGGCGAGGTCCACTCCTGGCTCTCGACCCGCACCGAGCCCACCCAGCTACCGGGCATACCTGCGATGACGGGCAGGAACAGTGTCTGGCTGCCGCGCGGGCAGATCCAATCGACGAGCGTGGTCACGATATCGCCGGAGCGGTCGAGGAAATAGACCTTCACCTTGGCGGCCACCGTGCCGGAGAGGTTCTGAACCTGGATACCGGAGTCCCATCCCTGGTACTCGCTGTAGACGAGCGGGCCGAAAGCCACCTGCTGCCCGTCGCGGGTGATGGAGCGACTAGGATCGAAGGTGTAGTTGATCTCGGCCGGCTCCGCGACGTAGGTCATGAGCACGTCGCGGCCGATGATGTCCACCGCGACGCCGAGCGGCTGCGTCGAGCGCAGCCACGCGTTGCCCTGGAAGTCCGGGCCGACGCAGTCACTCGCGCCGAATTGGTAGGTCTCGCCCGGGGCGAGGGTGAGGATCTCGCAGATCTCGTTGCGGATGCAGTCGTCCTTTGCCTTGAACCAGATCTCGATCGACGAGCAGCTCAGGCCGCCGTTCTGGATGTACATCACGGTGTCGAAGTCCGCGGAGCCGGCATAGATCAGCGGTACGTAGTAGCCGTAGCCGCCGAATATCTCGTCGAAGGTGCCCAGGTGGGTGCCCGCGATGCCGTTGTACTTGGACGTGACCTCGGACGCGGGTGTCCGGTCACCCGGACACGTACGGTGCACGTCCGCGGCCAGGAAGCCGTCGCCGCGCGCATCGTCCAACGGCACGCCGGCGAACTCGAGACCCTCGTTGTAGGCCTTCTTGAAGCGACGGTAGTCATCTGCGTCGCCGACAACGCCGAAGAACAGCGTCTCGCACAGGAAGTCGGCCGTGATGTCGTCGAAGCCGAGGTCCAGACCGAGCTCCGAGAGCTGGCGCGCGGTGAACTGGAACAAGATGCCGCTCTTGGAGCCGGAGGGGATCTGCGCGCCGATCAGATTCCATGTGCTGCCCGGCTTGAGCAGGCCCGTGCACTCGACCTTGAGCGGACCCGCCGCCTGCGGCGGACAGAAGCCCGGCTCGCCCCAGGTGACCAACGCCGCTTTGCTCGTCTCGCAGCCGATGTTCTGCACCTCGAGCCACGTCTCGCAGACGTCGTCTTGGCCTTGATAGTCCAAGATCGGGATATGCACCTGGCCGCCGAGCTGACGGTTCGGATCGACCGTTGCCGCGCAGTCGGTAACGGTGCAGACCTGGAACCGCGCCGACACCGAGTTGTCACCGATCGCCTCGGCGTCGAAGTTCATCGTGACGGTCAAGCAGTTCTCGACGCCCGCCAATAGCCCGCCCAGGAAGCGCGCGGTAACGTCGAAGTCAATGACCTCGTCAACGCCGACCGTGCCATTCCATTCAACGCGGCCGTTCACGATGGAGCACGTTCCGGAGCTGGCCTGACAGGCAGTCAAGATGCCGGTGTTGGAGGATTGCGCCTCGACCTCGGGTCCGGGGTTGTCGCCCTGCACCGAGTCGCTGTCGTTGATGATGGAGAAGCTGTAGGTGAAGTGCTCACCGGACTCGAAGCATGTTCGGCCCGGCAGCGTCTCGGCGCCCTCACTGTCCTCCACGAGCGCCAGGTTGGCGCCCGAGCAATTCGTGGCGGCGATGAAGCCGTTGGAATCCGGGAAGCCGCCGGTCGGCGTGCCGATCGTCCCACCCGCGGTCGCCGGGAAGTCGGGCGAGTTGGTGTAGCCACCCCAACGCCCATCACGCGGGCCGGGCCCGGCGATGATGGCCAGGATGCGCTCGGAATCATTGCCGCCGAAGTAGCTGCTGCACACCAGGCCGGTCAGGTCCGGGGTGAAGATCGTCGCGAAGGCATCACCGAAGGCGCTGCCGCCATACGTGGGCTGTACGGCTGCGACAATGGGGAAGTCCGTGTCGTCCTCCGTGGTGCCGCCGACGTAGACGTTGCCCATGTCGTCGACCTCGACCGGACTGCCGAAGGTCTCGAGACCGTTGGGGCCGCCCAGGTACGTGCTTGCGACCAACGAAGTGACATCCGCACTCAGAATGGAGACGAAGGTGTCGTCCGTGCTGCCGTTTTGGTCCGTCTCTTGAAACGCGCCGGGAGTCGTTGGAAAGTCCGTCGACTCCGTGGTGCCCGCCACGATCGGTCGGTTTGCGCCGTCCAGCGCGAGGCCATGCCACACCCAGCGATCGTCGGTGAAGCCGGAGTAGCTGACCGTGATCGTGCCCTGGTCGTCGTTGTTGCCGCCGAGGTACGTGGCCCACATGCGGGTATCGAGGCCGGCGTCGAATTTGATCAACGCGATATCGTCCGCCGAACTGCTTTGCGTGCCGTCACGGGTGGCCTGGAATGCTCCTGGGCTTACCGGCCAATCCGTCGACTCGGTCACGTTGACCACGACCGGGTTGCCGGCGCTGTCCAACTCGACGTCGAAGGCGGCGTCGTCGTTGTCGCCGCCGATGTAGGAGAAGTCCAGGATCGTGGACGCATCCGCACTCACGTGCACGATGAACGCGTTGTCGTTGTTGGAGCCGGAAGTGCTCCCGTCGGGATCGGTGTCATACAGACCCGTGCCGGTCGGATACCCGTCGTCCGATTCGGTCGTACCGACGATGTAGTGGCTCCCGTCATCCGCCAGCGCGATGCCGAGGCCGTAGTCGTCGTCGGAGAATTCGCCGTCGGCGGCCACGTAGGTGCTGTACACCAGGTCGGTGCCTGACGCATTCAAGCGCGTCAGCACGGGGTGGAAGTTGCCCTTGACGGTGGCGGGCTGATACGTGCCCGGGGTGGTCGGGTACGGCACGGCGCCATCGGCATCCGCGAACCCGGTCAGGACCATCATGCCGTCGTCGAGGCGGAAGTCGGTGAAGCGTTCGAAGTCGTCACCGCCCACGTAGGTGATCCAAAGCGCGTCACCCGTGAGCGAATCAAACTTGGCGGCGAAGCCATCGTTGTCCGAGCCCGGCGTCCCGCCGTGGGAATCCTGGTACGCGCCCATCGTGGCCGGGAAATCGGCCGATTCGGTGGCGCCGGCCGCGTAGAGGCCCGTGGCGTCTTCGCGGATCTGCACGACCCAATCGTCCGAACCACCGCCGATCGGGCGCGAGTAAACGATGATGGGGTCGATGTAGAGCGTCTGCGTTCGATCGTACTCGGCAAGGCCGACGCCGATCAGTCCTTCTTCGACCACGAAACCGCCTTTGACGGTAACCCAGGGCCCATTCTCGCCATCACGCTGGTAGATCGAAGGCAGGGTCTCTTTGAAGTCTCCGAGCGGCGTCTCGACGACGACCGTTGCCTTCCAGTCCTCCCCCTCGACGGCGCGACCGATCGCGCGCACCGACTGCGCGCCTTCGTATTCGTACAGGATCTGGGACGGGTCGGCTCCCGGATGAACGACCCACGTCGTCTTCAGTACACCGCCCTGGCGGCCGGCCGCCGGCTCTACTCGCAGATCGATGCCGTCAAAGAGATCGCGGTACACGATCTCTTCGAACGCGCGGGCGCCCGTGGCGCTGCGGCCGCCTTCGCCGCGCAGCCAGTTGTAGCGCACACCCAGATCTGCGCCTTGGGCCACAGCACGGGCGTCACCTCGCGCCCCGAAGAACTTGAGCGCCGTGACGAAGCCCTCGCCGGAAGGCTCGACCGCAGCCTCGCCGTCGGCCGCGCCGTCGACATCGTCCTTGTCGAAGCTATCGAACAGGATTCGATTCTGGGTAAACCAGAGGTTGGCACCGCGCGCACGCGCCATGAAATGGGCTTCCTCATCCCATTGGCCTACGTTTTCAACGAAGGCCATTTGGTCGAAGGCAACCGACGGCGCAAACGTCTCGATCGGCAGTCGTTGCGCGTCCGCGGTGCGGGTGCCGACCAACAGGACGGCCGCGAGCAGGGTGACGACGACCGCCGTCGTCAGGCGGCTGGGGCGTAGCATGGCGTTCCTCCAGGAAGCTTGCGGATTGCTTGTGACTACTGCGCGTCAGCCTCATGGGACCGTGGGCAGGGTCCGCCACGCGCGCATCGAGTCATGGGTCGTGTGCTCAGCGCACACTCATCTCTATCAACGGAATCCGGCGCGGCCGGGATACGCCCGTGGCGGTTAAACGCCGTTTCCGACGCGTGTGCCCTGCGGTTTGACGCGAATCCTCCTATACTACGGACCGCCTTTCGCCGTCCCGCTGCGACGAAAGTCCCGTGCCCGAGCTAGCACCAGCCCCCGTCTTGGAGTCGCCCCATGCACGCGCCGAGCCCCGCAGGAAGCGCCATCGTGGCAACGCGCGAGGAGAGGGAGCGCCACGAACGCGAGCACCTTGCTCCCTTCGCAGAGAAATCGGCCGATAGTCGTGGCCGCGTCGTCCCGACGCCGCCGCATCCCTACCGCACGGAGTTTCAGAAAGACCGCGACCGGATCGTTCATACGACGGCATTTCGACGATTGCAGTACAAGACGCAGGTCTTCGTCAACTACGAGGGCGACTACTATCGCACCCGCTTGACCCACACGGGAGAAGCCGCGCAAATTGCCCGCACGATCGCGAGCGCCCTGCGGGTCAACGAGCATTTGGCGGAGGCGATCACGCTGGCCCACGACCTGGGGCACTCGCCCTTCGGCCATTCCGGCGAGGTGACGCTCGACCGCCTGATGTTGGAACGCATGGGCCTCGACCCGGACGACGATGCCAACACCGGCCTCGGCTTCAACCATACGCTACAGAGCCTGCGTGTCTTGGAGACGCTCGAGAAGCGCTGGCCGGAGTTCGACGGCATGAACCTCACGTGGGAGACGCGCGAAGGCATCGTAAAGCACGCGACGGAATACGACGCCGTGCACGCACGCTGGATCGCGCCCTACGAGCCCTCGCTGCGGCCCAGCCTCGAGGCGCAGATCGTCAACCACGCCGACGAGCTAACCTACAGCGCGCACGATCTGGATGACGGACTGCGCAGCGGGATGCTCGCGCTAGACATGCCCGAATTGAACGAGCTCGAGATCTGGCGCCGGGCGAGCGCGGGCATCGAGGATGCGGATCCCGAGCTGCGGCGCCACCGTGCCATCCGCAAGGTCATCGACCTGCTCATCAGCGATCTGATCTACACCAGCGCCGAGAACATCGCGGCCGCCGATCCCCGCTCCGCGGACGACGTTCGGCGCGCGCCGCAGCCGCTCATGGGACTGTCGGACGAGGTCATCGCCATGCAGCGCGAGTTGAAGGACTTCTTGTACGCCAACCTGTACCGGCAATGGCGGGTGATCCGCATGTTCCGCAAGGCCGAGCACGTGCTCACGCGCTTGTTCGAAGCCTTCGAGCAGGACTTTCGACAGCTGCCGGAGGTGACACGGGCGCGGGTGAAGCAGGTCCAACCGGATGCGCGCGCGGATGCCCCGCTTTCGCTGGAATCCTACCGCGTCATCTGCGACTACCTGGCCGGTATGACCGATCGCTACGCGCTGGATGAGTACAAGCGGCTCTTCGACCCCTTCGAACGCGCGTGATCGGCCGCGGGGCTTGTCGGGAATCGCGAATGTCGAGGATCGGAATGGGCGCGTGGCGGGCTATGTCGTATCTGTCGCAGCTTGTCCCTGGCATAGCTAAGGCCTGCGAGCCTGGCGAGAGCAACGCCGCATGAACCCCGAGCTGCTGCGCGCTGCGCTCCTGGGAGCCCTCCAAGGAGCCACGGAGTTCCTGCCCGTGTCCTCCAGCGGTCATCTCGTCATCGTACCCGCCTTGCTCGGATGGCCGGACCAGAGCCTCACCTTCGACGTGATCGTTCATCTGGCAACGGCGATGGCCGTGCTGCTCTACTTCCGTGCCGACTGGCTACGCCTGTTGCGCGGTGCGTGGCACGGTACGCGTAGCTCGGGTGCACCGTGGCGCGACCCGAACGGCCGCTTCCTTTGCTTGATTCTGCTGGCCAGCGTGCCCGCGATCGTGGCCGGGCTTGCGCTCAAGGACGAGTTCGAGCGGCTCTTTGCTGCGCCACGCATCGCGGCCGCGATGCTGCTCTTGACGGGTGCCGTGCTGCTCGTCGCGGAACTGATCGGCCGCCGGAAACGCGAGGCCGAGGACCTCACGCCGCGCGATGCACTCCTCGTCGGGCTGGCCCAAGCGCTGGCGATCGTTCCGGGCGTCTCGCGCTCGGGAGCGACGATCGCCGCCGGCCTGGGGCTCGGCCTGAACCGGGAAGCGGCCGCGCGATTCAGCTTCTTGATGGCGGCGCCGATCATCGTCGGAGCGGCGGCCGTTCAGCTACTCGATTTCTTCGCGACGGGACCCGTTGCGGATGAACTCCTTCCCCTGGCTGTCGGATTCGTCGTCGCCTTCCTCGTGGGCCTCGCCGCGATCGGCGGCCTGCTGGCCTGGGTGCGCAGCCGACCGCTGCACGTCTTCGTCGCGTGGGCCTGGATCCTCGGCCTCGTCGGGCTGTGGCGCCTGCCGTGAGCGGCCTGCCGCAGCTGGCGCTGTCTTCGATGTGGCACCAACGTTTCGCGTCGCCCAACGACCTCTGTGCGTTCTTCGAGGCCGGCCGCGCAATGGGCTTCGCGCGCTTCGAGCTAAGCCACGACGTACCGCCGGCGGGTCTAGCTACGGTGAAGGCCTCGGGCGCGACGATCACGACGATCCACCACCCCTGCCCCCGGCCGGCCGAGTACGACCCGCGCGATCACGCCTTCAGCCCAGACCCGGCGCGCCGCGCACGGTGGACAGCGGGCATGCTCGCCACGATCACAACGGCGCGCACCATCGGCGCTACGACCGTCGTGGTTCACGCGGGCGCGCTGGACGACGAGGCGCTCCGGCGATCCGCGTTCGAGCTGACGAGCCGGGTGCGGGCGGGTCAGAGGCCGTTGGAAGCCGCGAGCCGCGCGAGGGTCGTTCGCGCCCATGTGATCGATCGGCTGGTCGCGCTGCAAGAGGAGCGCCTCGACGGCGCACGCGTTGCGTTGGAGCCGGTCATCGCGGCGGCAGCAGCGGCGGGCGTCCGGGTCGGGTTGGAGACCGGATACCATGCGTGGGAGGCGCCGACAGCAGGTGGGATGTTGCAGCTGCTCGACGCGTTGGATCCAGCGAGTACCGTACTAGGCGCTTGGCTGGACACGGGCCACACCGCCGCACGAGTACGAGTAGGGCTCGAGCGCTGGCGCGATTGGCGTGACGCGGTGGACGGCCGCTGGATCGGCGCCCACTTTCACGACGTCGTCGGCCTGCGCGACCACCTCCAACCGGGGATCGGCGAGCTAGACTTCGCGGCGCTCGGTGCGTGGTTGCCGGAATCCGCGGCACGCACGCTGGAAATCGACTGGTACTTCGAGCCACGCGAGGTCGTTGCGGGCGCGCGGGCGCTGGCGAAGTCGGGTTGCGCTGCGTTTAACAGTTCAGGGCGGTAGTCGACGAGTCGCCGCATGAATCGCGCCTACCTTCGCGCCTCCCGGTGATCCTCGATCAACGTCGCCACCACGCTCGGGTCGGCCAACGTCGAGATATCGCCCAGGTCATCGTAGGTGCTTGCGGCGATCTTGCGCAGGATGCGGCGCATGATCTTGCCGGAGCGGGTTTTGGGCAGGCCGGGCGCAATCTGGATGCGGTCCGGTGTCGCGATGGCACCGATTGCGCTCCGTACTTGGGCTTTGAGCGCCGCCTCAAGCTCCGCGATCGGCGTTGCGGCCGCGTCCTTGTTGACGATGACGTAGCAATGCACGCCTTGGCCCTTGATCTCGTGCGGGAACCCGACGACCGCGGCTTCGGCCACGTCCGGATGCGCGACGAGGGCGCTCTCGACCTCCGCGGTGCCGAGGCGGTGACCGGAGACGTTGAGGACGTCGTCCACGCGGCCCGTGATCCAGTAGTACCCGTCTTCGTCGCGCCGGCAACCGTCTCCGGTGAAATAGAGGCCCGGATATTGGACGAAATACGTCTCGCGGAAGCGCGCGTGGTCGCCCCAGATCGTGCGAGCCTGGCCCGGCCAGCTGCGCGCCATGCAGAGGTTGCCCTCGACGCCGTTGCCCTCGATCACCACGCCGAGTTCATCGACCAGCACCGGCTCGATACCAAGGAAGGGCAGGGTGGCCGAGCCCGGCTTCGTTGGGGTTGCGCCTGGAAGCGGCGTGATCAGAATGCCTCCGGTCTCCGTCTGCCACCAGGTGTCGACGACGGCGCAGCGGCCCTCGCCCACGACATCGTGATACCACCGCCAGGCCTCTGGATTGATCGGCTCGCCGACCGTGCCGAGCACGCGCAGGCTCGAGCGATCATAGCTCTGCACGGCTTCGTCGCCTTCGCGCATGAGGGCGCGGATGGCCGTGGGGGCCGTATAGAAAATGCTCACGCCGAGGTCTTCGACCAGCTGCCAGTAGCGGCCGGCGTCAGGGTGGAGCGGGGTCGACTCGAACATCACGGTGGTCGCACCATTGGCGAGCGGGCCATAGATGATGTAGCTGTGGCCGGTGATCCAGCCGATGTCGGCCGCGCAGCAGTAGACGTCGTCCTCGCGCAGGTCAAAGACCAACCGGTGGGTGAGCGAGGCGTATGTCAGGTAGCCGCCAGTGGTGTGCAATAGGCCCTTGGGCTTGCCGGTGGAGCCGGAGGTATAGAGGATGAACAGGGGATCCTCCGCGTCCATCCATTCCACGGGGCACGTCGGGCGCTGGCGATCCATCTCCTCGTCCAGCCACAGATCGCGGCCGGCGCGCATCGGAACCTCGGCCCCCGTTCTGCGCGCGACGAGCACATGCTCGACCACGTCCAGCCCCTCGACCGCTTCATCGGTCATGGCCTTGAGCGGGATCGCGCGGCCGCCGCGCAACCCCTCGTCGGCGGTGACGACCACGCGGCAGGAGGCGTCGAGGATGCGGTCGCGCAGGGCTTCAGCCGAGAAGCCGGCGAACACGATCGAGTGGATCGCGCCGATGCGCGCGCAGGCGAGCATCGTGAACGCCAGTTCCGGAATCATCGGCAGGTAGATACAAACCCGGTCCCCGCGCCGCACACCGTTTGCCCGCAGCACGTTGGCCACGCGGCAGACCTCGCGTTGCAGCTCGCGGTAGCTGATGTGGCGGTACGTGCCGGTTTCGTCCGCCGCCCAGATGATGGCGGTCTTGTCCGCACGCTCGGTCATATGGCGATCGATGCAGTTGTACGCAGCGTTCAGACGTCCGCCGGGGTACCAGGCGATATCCACGGCGGTGAAGTCACCGCCGCCGGCCGCTTCGGGCGCGCGGAACCACGTCAGGCTCTCGGCTTGGCGGAGCCAGAAGGCATCGGGCTCGCGTAGAGCCTCTTCGGCGAGCCCCCGGTAGGCGTCCAGCGAGCCGATGGCGGCGCTGCCGGAGAGCGCGGGTTTGACCGGGATCATGGCAGGCTCCTTGGCGTGTTCGGGCGCATTGCGGCGCGGATTATAGCCCCGCGGAAGCATGGCCGCGACCGGCCAAAACACTTGTGAGGAAGTCGGCTGCGTGGTATAATCCGCGCCGAAAACCACAATTCCTATGCATCCTGGAAAGTGGGCTTGCCCCGCTTTTCTTTGCGTACGGAGGTCGTACCCCCAGTCCGGGGGACGAAGCTGATGAGAGGCGACATGGCCGTGACTAGCTCCAGTACCGAACTGATGGCCGCCATCCGTGGTCTCAGTGCGGCGCGTGAGCTTCCTCCCGAAGTGATCCTCGACGCGCTGAAGGCCGCGCTGAAGTCGGCGTATGACAAGATTCCCGACCGAGAGGCCAGCGAAGTCACGGTGGAGATCAGCGAATCTTCCGGCGCGGCACATGTATACGGTCATTTCGCGGTCACGGAAGAGGAATTCATCGAGGATCCGCTCAGCCAGATGACGCCCGAACAGGCGGAAACGCACAAGCCGGGCGCGGCCGTGGGTGATTTGATCTCGCTCGACGTGACGCCGGTGGACTTCGGACGGATCGCTGCGCAGACGGCCAAGCAGGTCATCTTGCAGCGCATCCGCGAGGCCGAGCGCGAGCAAACCTATCTGACCTATGCGGATCGCGAAGGCGAGATCGTCTACGGCACCGTCCAGACGACAAATCGCGACCTGATCACGGTGGCGCTCGACCGCGTCGAAGCGATCATGCCCAAGAGCCACCAGATTCCCGGCGAACGCTACATGCCCAACCAGCGGGTTCGGGTCTATGTCGCCGAGGTGAAGCGGGCCATGAAGGGTCCGCAGATCATCGTCAGCCGCAGCCACAAGAACATGCTGCTTCGTCTCATGGAACTAGAGATTCCCGAAGTGTTCCAGGGCGCAGTCGAGGTCAAGGCCATCGCGCGTGAAGCGGGCAACCGCTCCAAGGTGGCGGTCTGGTCGCATCAAGAAGGCGTCGATCCGGTCGGGGCATGTGTCGGAATGCGCGGCGTCCGAATCCAATCCCTTGTGCGGGAACTCGGCGGCGAAAAGATCGACATCGTCGAGTGGGATCCGGATCCCAGAATGTTTATCAAGCACGCGCTGTCTCCGGCGCGCGTGATGTTTGTCGCACTGGAAGCGGCGGACGAAGAGATCACGCACGTGCGCGGCACGGCGGCGGTAATCGTGCCTGACGATCAGCTCTCGCTTGCGATTGGGCGCGAGGGCCAGAACGCGCGTCTCGCCGCCAAGCTGACCGGCTGGCGTATCGACATTCGTGCCGAGAGCGAGTCGGCCGATCTGCTCGAGAACCTGCGCGCAGAGGAAGAGATTCGCAAGGCCGAGCAATCGCGCCGGGCAGAGGCAGAGCGCAAGCGTCTGGCGGAGGATCTATCGCTCAAGCCGGAAGGCGAAGACGAGAGCGCCGGCGAGCAGGCAGACGTCCAAGACGTGGCGGCGGCGATGCCGGCGCCGGCGGAGGACGAGCCGCAAGCGCCTGCCGCCCATGACGGGGCAGCGACGGATCTTGAAGTAGCCGAACAACCGGAGACTGCGAGCGAAGACGCTCCGGCCACGATCGGCGCTGCGGTTGCCAGCGACACGTCGGCGGCCGATGAGGAAGATTCGGCTGAGGAGCTCGAGCCGGCGGCCGTTGCGAAACCGGTGGAGGCAGCACCGGCTACGGCGAAGACTCCTGCCCCTGCGACGGTGAAGCCGGCGGCCAAGGCCGCGGAGACGCCGCGGCCCGCACCGGCACCGTCCAAACCGGCATGGACGAAGCCCAGGGACGCGGAGGAAGAATTGTTGGTCGGCGATAGCGGCAAGCCGCAACGCCAAACACGTCGCCTCGTGCGCGATCCGAAGACGGGCGAGCTTGTCGCCGAGGTTCGACGCAAGCGCTCCCGCCGCGACTGGCGCGACGACGTAGACAAGTGGACCGGCGAGGAAGACTTCGACTTCGATGAGGACGAGATGGACTTCAAAGAGGAAGACTTTCTTGCAGGGGGCGAAGAAAACGACGAAGAAGAGTAGGCCGGCCGCGGCAACGCAGCACGCCCCGAACGCATTGGCCGGACGACGCCCCCCACCGGAACGCATGTGCGTGATGTGCCGAAGGCGCAAGCCCAAGGCGGAGTTGTTGCGGGTACATCTCGTTGCGGATGATTCAGGCACGCGGCTGCAACACGATCAAACAGGGAAGGGTCAAGGACGCGGCGCCTATGTGTGCGACTGCGTAGCGATGGACGAGGGACGGGTGAAAGGCCTTTCCCCTCGCCTCGCCGCCGCGCTCGGCGCGTCGGGCGAGACGATCGACACAACGCAGCTGGTCGCATGGGCGCGGCAGCGCACGGAGAACCTAGATGGCGGATGAAGTGAAGCAACGCACGGTGGTGGAGATACCACAGACAATCGCGGTCGGGGAGCTGGCGGAGAGGCTTTCGCTCAGCCCGGTCGAGCTGCTGAAGGCGTTGATCGCCAACGGCATCATGGCCAGCATCACGGAGTCGATCGACTACGAGACCGCTGCCATCGTCGCCGAGGATCTCGGCTACGAGCTGCTGCTCGAAGGCGCCTTGGAGCAAGAGGCGGCTGTCGCGGCTGAGCTGGCCGAGCACGAAGCGCTAGCCGCGGCCGAGGAAGCGGAGCCGGAAGAGCCGGGCATCGCGTGGTACTTGGTCGACGAGGACGAGTCCAAGCTTGAGGCGCGCCCCCCCGTCGTGACCATGATGGGCCACGTTGATCACGGTAAGACAAGCCTGCTCGACGCGATTCGCGAGACGAAGGTCACCGCGAGCGAGTCCGGCGGAATCACGCAGCACACGGGTGCCTACACCGTGAAGCGTGACAACGGCACGGTCACGTTTATCGACACGCCCGGTCACGAGGCGTTCACGGCGATGCGAGCCCGCGGTGCGCAGGCAACCGACATCGCCATTCTCGTCGTTGCTGCGGATGACGGCGTCATGCCGACCACCCGCGAGGCGATCGACCACATCCGAGCCGCAGGCGTGCAGATGGTCGTCGCACTCAACAAGATCGATCTGCCCGACTCCAACACCGACCGGGTGCTCAACCAGCTCAGCGAGCTGGGGGTCATGCCCGAAGAATGGGGCGGCGACACCTTTGTCGTGCGCACATCGGCCGAATCGGGTCAGGGTCTCGACGAGTTGCTCGACGCCATCCTGCTCACAGCCGAAGAGCACAAGCCGCTCGGCAACCCCAAGCGGCTGGCGCGCGGAACCATCCTCGAAGGCAAGATCGACACGGCACGCGGTGTGATGGCAACGATCCTGGTGCAGAGCGGAACGCTGAACCGCGGCGACATGATCGTGGTCGGCGGGCAATACAGTAAGGTGCGCGCCATGTTCGACCACACGGGCGCTCAGGTTCAGACGGCGCCGCCGTCGACGCCCGTCGAGGTCATGGGCTTGTCGGATGTACCGGAGGCCGGCCTGCGCTTCGTAGCCGTGAAGAAGCTGCGCGATGCTAAGCGCCTGGCCTCGGACAACGAGGATCGCGTCCGTCGTGCCAACGTGGAGGAGGAGATCGCGCCTCTGACGTTGGAGGAACTCTTCGCCCGTGCGCAAGCCGGCGAGGTCAAGTCCTTGAACTTGATTGTGAAGACGGATGTCCAAGGGACATTGCAGCCGGTTGTCGAGTCGCTTGAGGGCCTGAGCCTCGTCGACGTCCGGGTGGAGATCCTACGGGCCGCAGCAGGCGACATCTCGGAGTCCGATATCGATCTGGCCGCGGCTTCGGACGCGGTCGTGATCGGATTCCGTACGAGCCCGGATCCGCCCGCGCGTCGCATGGCTACGGCCAAGCAGGTCGAGGTGCGCGAATACGACGTCATCTACAAGCTGGCCGAAGATGTCCAGGACATCGTCGAGGGCATGATCACGCCCGAGTACGAGGACAAGGTCATCGGTCGCGCCGAGGTTCGGGCGACGTTCCAGATCAAGGGCGCGGGCCGCATCGCGGGCTGCCACGTGATCGAAGGCGTCATCAAGCGCAACGCCGCGGCGCGCGTCGTGCGCGACGGCGAGGTCATCCACCGATCTTCCATCGATTCCCTCAAGCGCTTCAAAGACGATGCACGCGAGGTTCGTGAAGGCTTCGAGTGCGGAGTTTCCGTGGACGGCTTCCGCAAGATTGTCCAAGGCGACATCATCGAGGCCACGGTTCGGGAACGCGTTCGCTGATGGCGACACGTCGTCAACGACGCATCAACGAACTGTTGATGCAGGAGTTATCCACCTTGTTGCCGGGCCGGGTCGACGATCCGCGCCTTGTAACGATCGTGGTCACGCGAGTCGAGAGCACGCAGGATCTCGCGACGGCCAAGACCTACTTCACGACCTCGGCCGCCGCCAGCGAAGAGGAGCTTGCGGTCATTCACGAGGCGCTCGAGCAGGCCCGTGGCTTCCTGCGCGGCCAGCTTGCGCACTTGGGACTGCGGCGGATTCCCAAGCTGGTGTTCGCGCGCGATCGCGATTTCGAAAGCGGTCACCGCGTATTGGATCTTCTCGAGAAGTTGTCCGAGGAGCGCGGTGAACCCGCGGACCAAGACGAGGTGAGCAGCGACGTTGTCTCGGCGGCCGAGCCGCACACCGATGCCTCCCAGGATGATGCGGGCGAGCATGCGGGGGCGGATCCGTCACCCTCGAATCAGCCCCACAACGGCCTCGAAGACGATCTTCGCAGCGACGACGAGCACGATGCCGTCGCCGACGGCGCAGACGGACCAACCGATGCCGTCCTCGGACCCGAATGAAGCCGGGGACGCGCGGGTAGCCGCATCCCCACCCCCAACCCCGTCGCCTCCTAGCAGCCCCGAGGTCGGCACGCCTTCCGCGGATCCGCGCGTCGCGATCGCACCGCTGCAAGCGGCCCAGCGCGTCTGGATCGGTACCCATTTTGATCCGGACGGCGATGCCATCGGTAGCTTGCTTGGCTTGGGTGCCGTGCTCGAAGCCGCAGGCAAGAGCGTCACGTTCGCATGCGCGGACGCGGCGCCGCAAGAGGTAGCCTTCCTGTCGGGCGTTGGGCGAATCGTGGACGAAGGGCCCGATCCGACGCGCCATGATCTTGCGGTTGCCGTCGATGCGGGCGATGCGTCGCGGCTCGGAAATCTCTACCGACCCGAAACGTGGTCATCCCTGCCGACGTTGGTGATCGATCATCATGTGTCCAACGACGGTTTCGGCGACACCAACTTTATCGATTCTTCCGCGGCATCGACGGCGGAGATGCTCGTTGCGCTCATCGACATCGGCCGCCTGCCGTTGGACGTGGCCGCTGCGACCAGCCTGTTGACCGGCATCGTCACCGACACGATCGGATTTCGCACACCGAATGTGACCGTGGGCACCATGGACGCGGCGCGGCGTCTGATGGCGCTTGGCGCGCCGCTAGCCGCCATCACCCAGCATGTGTTCTACACGCGCCCGCTCGGCGGCCTCAAGTTGCTCGGGCACGCCCTCGACGGCGTGATCGTCGACGGCCCCTTCGCCCTGACGGCGCTGACATTGGATGATTTAGCGCGCGCGGGAGTTGGTGCGGCAGAAGCCCGTGGTATCTCCGCCGTGCTCGCGACCGCCGCGGAGCCTCGCGCGATCGCGGTGCTGCGCGAACGCCGCGACGGCAACGTCGATGTCTCGCTGCGCGCAAAGCCGGGAACGGACCTCGTGCCCGCCGCGGAGGCAATGGGTGGCGGTGGTCATGCCCTGGCCGCGGGCGCGCGCATCGCGGGTCCGCTGAACGACGCGATTGAGGTCGTACAACGCGCGCTTCACACGCACGTGCG
Organism: Anaerolineae bacterium; assembly: GCA_029262755.1. Taxonomy (GTDB): domain Bacteria; phylum Chloroflexota; class Anaerolineae; order Epilineales; family Epilineaceae; genus JAJCYU01. The sequence continues at coordinate 387 of JAJCYU010000275.1, read as the reverse complement.
CATCGCAGGACAAAACGCCGACGTAGGCGGGGAGGCGGAACCGTCTTCCGCGACCGCCCCACACGCTGGGACGTCTTCATGAGCGATCAGATGGTGGACCCTCCCGACGCATCCGAGCTCCCGGCGGACCAGGACGCGACTCCCCAGAGCGCCGACCAAGATTCCATTGATCCGGAGGAACTCATCGTGCCGCCCTGGGCCGCGCGCATCGATAAGGACCACTCGCAGATCATCCCCCTTTCGTTGGCCAAATCGCCTGCCGAGGAATTGGCGCGGCGGGCCGATGTCGCGGAGCCGCCACGCAGCGGAATCATCGTGGTCGACAAGCCGGCCGGGCGGACGAGCTTCGACGTGGTCAAGTCCGTGCGCAAAGCAGCCGATGAGCGC
>JAJCYU010000274.1 GCA_029262755.1 Anaerolineae bacterium | reverse complement strand
ACCCAGTTGCCCAACTCCAGCATTTTGAACGAGAAGGCGTCTTGGCCGACCACGTCGCCCTTCTGACCCCGCACCTCGATGCGGTCGCCGACCCGGAAGGGGCGCATGAACGTGATGTAGAGCCATGCGACCAAGTTCACGATCGGGTCGCGCAGCGCGATGGCCGCGCCGGCGGTCGCGAAACCGAAGTAGGTGGCGAGCTGGTCGCCTTGCAGGCCTTCCAGCCAGATCGCGCCCACGGAAACGGCCGCAAACGCGAGGAGCGTGTAGGTGGTGATCCCGCGCAGCCGGTAGCGCATGCGCGCGTCGTCTACCCGGACGCGCACCCCGCGCAGGATCAGCCAGCGCAGGATGAGCACGCCGCCGAGCACGAGCCCGGTGAGCAGCGCGTTCAGTTGCCAGGGTAGGAGCTGTGCCAGCGTTGGCTCGGTCATGATCCAAGCCCCAGGAAGCCGGAGACGCCTTCCAGCACCATCTGCGTGGCCAGCATCAGCAGCAACATGCCCATCAGACGCTCCATGGCCGCCAGGCCGCGCGCGCCGATCACCCGCAGCAGGACGGCCGATCCGGCGAGGATGGTGGCGCTGGCCGCCCAGGCGACGAGGACCGCGAACAGGCCGTCGCGCGCACCGTTGGGCAGCGATTCGACGAGCAGCAGCACCGTGGCGAAGGCCGAGGGGCCGGCGATCAACGGCACGGCCAACGGGAAGACGAGCGGCTCACCGTCCGGCATCTCGCCGAAGAGATCGCGGTCCTCCGGAAAGATCATGCGCAGCGCGATCACGAACAGCACGATCCCACCGCCGACGCGCAGCGTGTCCTGCTGAAGGCCGAGCACATCGAGCATACCGCGCCCGCCGAAGAGGAACGCGAGCAGGAAGCCGAGCGCAAGCACGAGCTCCCGCGCCAACACCCGCCTCCTCCGCGCAGGCGCCACCCGCGCCAGGACGCTGGAGAACAACGGGATGTTGCCCAGCGGGTCCATGACGAAGAAGAGGACGATCGCGGCGCTGATCACGCCGGGGGAGAGGCTCATGCGCGCAGTCTACAGGCCGTGCCATCCGCGGTCGATGATCGACGAGGCGCGCCACGGTGCACGGTAGTGCGTGGAGGTGCATGGATGCGCGCAGCAGCAAGACCCCATAGCGCCTACCGCTCGTCGATCGGCCGAACCATCGCGGGCGGACGGTCGAGGCGGATTTGCTCGACGTCGGCCCAGCGAACGTATTCGGGACGTTCATGCCCGTCCACGAACACGAGCATGCCGGCATTGCCCTCGCCAAGGTCGCCGCCGTGATCGAGCACGAGAACCTGATCCTGTCCGTCGTGCAGTAGCACCCAGGCTTTCAGGGAGCCGCCGTCCTCGTCGAAGGACGGCATGATGGATGCGATTGCACCAAACGGAATCATGTAGTGCACGCCCTGCGACGGTGCATCGAGCGTCTCGGTGGTCTCGCTCTCGTCGAGATCGAAGACCAACCGGCCGACGAGCCACCGACCGTCGCGCGTCTCGACGCTGCCCGTCAGCGGTCGGCCCGGCGGGAAGTCGCCATAGCCGGGGCTATCGCCCCCCGGCGCAAAGTCGACTTGCACGAAGGCCTCCCAGGGAATCAGGACCCGGCCGTAGCGTGGGTCGTCGACGTAAATCCCGCGATTGCCGTCCCCGACATCACGCGTGCCGGTGAGCACGAGCTCGCGGCCATCGCGCAGCGTCACCAGGGCACCTCCGTCCTTGTGACGAGCGATCACAGCGATGGTGTCGAAGGGAAGGTTGACCTCAACGTCCTCGCTCAAGCCTTCGAGGACGTCGCTACCAAGGCGCTTCTCCCAATCCCACTGGATGAATCCGGTGAAGCGTCCATGCCGCGTGCGCACCGTGCCATGCAGCCGGTCGGGGACGGGGTCTGGGTGGGAGACGGACCCGGCACTCGCCATGAACTCGATGCTGCGAATGCCACGCTCGTTGAGGTCGATCACACCGTGCTGCTCGTCCCACACGCGCACGCCATCCGCCAGGTCGTCCGCGGCGAGACGGTCGAGCTCGTGGACGGCCCCGCTCTTGAGGGTCACCCGAATATCCTGCAACCCGGCATCGATGCGCGCGATGTCGCCGAAGCGAGCCAGGAAGGGCCGGCGGAGATCGATCGGCCGTTGACGTTGCATGACGACGATCCCGAACAGCGCCACGGGGTTCCGCTCCATGAGCAGATCGGGCGACACCGATCCGGCCCACGGATTTTCGTCCTTCCAACCGCCGAAGTCGTCGCTCCAGAAGGCTTCTTCCTCGCCTCCCCACTGCAGCCGCCCCTCGTAGGTCTCGCCGTCCACGGTGGTGATGCGGCCGTAGAGATGGTCCCGATGCACCGACGTGGCAGGCGCGGCAGGCGCAGCGACCTCGCCAGGACCCACTACGCGTTCGACGACGCGACGACCGATGGCCAGGGTCACGACGACGAACAGGATCGCGACGGCGACGAAGGCCCCGCCCGCAATGAGGATTCGCTTCATGATCATCGCCCTAAAAAGCTCCGATCACACACAAACGACAACCATGCCATGCGCCTTCCTGCGTGCCGTCGATCGGCCAAAAGGCTCTTGCCGCCGGAAGGCAATACGGGGTCGCCGAGTTTGCAGTAATGGTTTAGCTAGTTTGCAGTAAGGGGTTGCGGTGTTGTCAGTAAGGGTCCACACGGTTGTCCTTTCGGACCTCTGAGGAGCGAAAGCACGGGGCTTGTCTCCGTCCGCGACCCGGATTCAAACAGGCTTGGGCACCCTACCCTGGATGTGGGCTTCCTGATTGATTCGCCGCCTTGCACAACCCGCAGTTGCTCTTCATAGTGGCCGCTCACCCCGCCACAGGAGAGTCGCACGCCATGAATCCCATCGTCAAGAACGTGCTGGCCGTCGTCGCCGGCATTATCGTGGGCAGCGTCGTCAATCTCGGGATCGTGAGCCTCGGGCCGAACATTATTCCGCTGCCCGATGGCGCCGATACATCGACCATGGAAGCGCTGCGCGAGAGCATGAAGTTGTACACGCCGATCCACTTCCTGTCCCCCTTCCTGGCGCACGCGCTAGGCACGCTCGCGGGGGCATTTGTCGCGGCCAAGTTCGCCGCGACCCATCGCGCGCGTATGGGGATCGGGATCGGACTGTTCTTCCTCCTCGGCGGCATCACGGCCGTCGTGCAGCTCGGCGGCCCGCTGTGGTTCAAGGCGGCCGATCTGCTGTTGGCCTACATCCCGATGGGATACCTGGGCGCGAAGCTGGCCGGGGCGATGGGGACGGAAGAGGCGTGATGAGCGGTCGTGAGACCCGCCCGTCCCCATGGAACCCAATCGCCGCGGTCGTGAGACCCGCCCGTCCCTACTTGCTCTGCCGCGCGAACGGCAGGTAGATGATCGGCGCCGGCGGTTCCCCCGTCTGCGACTCATAGGCGTAGACGCCGGTCGGCGTGACGCACCACACGGTGCCCGTGCCGCTGATCGTGATGCCCGTGATCGGTTGGCCGGCGGGTAGCGGGCTGTTGTCGGACGTGAAATGTTCGGCCCAGGCGCCGTCGCGCCATACCGCGACCTCGCCCTCGGAGGAGCCGAGCCACAGGGAGCCGTCCGGAGCGAAGGCCACCGCCGTGCCGCGCAGGAACTCGAGGCCGTCGGCGAAGACGGGGCTCGTGGAGAGGTCTTGGGTCTGCCACTCCGTGCCGGTCCAGGTGTTGGCCATCACGCGCCATTGGATGGTGCGCGGCGCTTCGCCAACGTGTTCCTCGACCCACGTGATCACCAGCGGGCGGCCTTCGGGATCGACCGTCGACGAGGTCGCGTAGCCGGCGTTGCGCTGCGTTTCGCCCAACTCGTCGAGCAGCGGGTAGGGGATCGGCTCGGTTGAGGGCGGGATGTAGAGCGCGCGCGATGTGACGACGTAGCTCTGCTCGTCGCCCTGGGCGGCGGTTGCCGCATCGAACCCGCTCGTACCACCCGCGACATCCGCTACGTCCGTGCCGCCCGGCTGCGTGCGGCTGTGCAGCAGCATGACGTCCGGGATGCCGTATTCGCCGGCCTCTAGGAGCGGCTCCACCTCGAGGTCGAGCTCGACGCCGCCTTCGGGGTTGAGCAGGCGGACGCCGACCTTGCGGCAGCCGGCCGGGTTGGGGCAGCTGACGCGGGCGTGGAAGGGCACCCAGGCGCGGCCGGTGCGGTCGATGATCGTGCGGGGTTCGTAGGTGAAGCTGCCGGCGGGGGTGTCCTCGTTGGTGGCCAGCGGGGTGAAGCGCACGCCGTCGAAGTGGGCGGGGCCGACCCATACGCGGCCAGCGTCGTCCACGGCCCAGAAATCGGGCAGCGTGCCTCGGTCCAGGATCTCATCGTAGCGAGCGCGCAGGACGTCGCGCAGGTTGCCGAAGCGGCGCCAGGTTTCGCCGCGGCGGCTTATGATCAGGTCGTCGCCGCCGTTGGTGCCGGGAAGGCGCAGCCAGAGCGTGCCGCCCGCGTCGAAGCGCGCGCCGCGCACGCGGTCGAGGGCCGAGGCGACGTCGGCGGGCGGACGAGCGATGGTCCAGCGATCGGGTGGGGCGGGAACGGTGGGCGTCGCGGTCCCGCGGCCGGGCTGGACGGTCGGCGACGGCGTCGGCGGGCGCACGCGCGTGATCGTGGCGGGGGGCGTGGACGTCTCGGTGGGCTTGCGCTCGTCGGTGGCGGTCGGGGTTGCGGACTCGCGTGGCGTTGGTGTGTCGCGCGGTACGGTTGTTTCGGTCGGGGTGAGCGTGGCCGTGGCGCGCAGGGTCGGTGTGAAGGTGGGCGACGCCGGTCGGGTGGCGGTCAGCGTGGGGCGTGATGGGGTGGGTGTTGCCTTGGGCATGTCGCGCTGCAGGGTCAGGCGCTGGAAGGCCCACTCGCTGTTGACCTGGCCGAGGACGCTCGGGGTGGCCTCGGTGACGTCATAGATGCGCATACCGCTCAAGCCGGCGGCGCCGTGGAGCAGCCGGCCTTGGGCGACCAAGTCGTGGAAAGAGAAGTTGTCCTCGATCGTCTGGCCGGCGACGGGCTTGCTCGGGTCGTCTACGTTGACCGCGTGCAGACCGCCGCTGCCGCCCGTCGGGGGCATCACGGCGCCGATATAGACGTGCTTGCCGGCTCCGGCGCCCGCGTCCACGTAGGCGATGCTCGCTGCGTTCTTCGTGCTCAGGTTCGCACCGCCCAGGAGTTTCGGCTCGTTCGGATCGCCGACGTCCACGATCGCCACCGAGTCCGAGCCGAGCAGGTAGGCTATGCCTTCGGCGACGTCCAGATCGCGGATCTCTGCATCCGCGCCGACCGCGCTGATCCATTCTGGCGCGGCGGGATCGCCCAGGTCCGCGATGCGCATGCCCTGGTTGCCGACCACGTAGAGTAGGGGCGGCTGCAGGATCATCGCCGCGAAGGTCTCGTCGCGGCGGGGGGACAAGGCGCCCAGGAGCGTTGGGAGGAAGGGGTCGCCCACATCGAACAGCTGCACGCCCTTGTCGGGGTCCAGCACGGCCGCAAGGCCCAAATCGACCTCGACGCGGATCGCGTTGAAGTCGGCTACCTTCACAACGTCGCGCAAGGTGGGCGCATCCGGCGCGCGGGCGTCGAAGATGCCGAGCGTCTGCTCGCCGACGGCGGCGAAGGTCACCAGGCCGTAGCTCGCGACGTCATGCACCGGCGGGTTGGCGGGCAGGCGGGCTGGCCAGCGGCCCTGGACGTCCGGTGCGGTGACCGAGTCGATACCGAGGGTGAAGAGGCCGTTGGCGTCGGCCGCGGCGTAGGCCAGGGTCGCGCGTTGATCGAGCCGCGCCGTCGCGACGAGGCGCAGGGTCAGCACGAGTCCGGCGAGGCCGAGGGCGAGGACGGCGTAGAGCGGCCAGGTGCGCGCGCGTTGGTTCATGGTTTGGTGTCCTTCTCGCGCCGCGTGGGCGCCGATGATGTGACGGTCGTGCGACAGTCGTGCGACGATGGCTCGCCGAGCCGGGGGCGAGGGAAGCGCGGTTGGGGCCGCGCCGCCTAGCGATTGCAGTATACCCGGACGCACGGGACCCCCGGGCGGATATGGCGGACCCTCTTTTGGCGCCCCGCGGCGCTGATGTATCCTCACCGCCGCTCGCGGACGGCCAAGGCCGGGCCGCGGTCGTTTTTTCTTGACCCGAAATCATCCGGCTCGGCGTAGCACTCCGATCCTATTGTCGCCACCGCGCGTCTCAATGCGCGTCTGTTCCCACGATCGCTCGCACGCCGTTCCGTTCGCAGCTCCCGATCAAGCCACGGTAGGTACCTCATGACAACACTCGTCATTGTCGAGTCCCCCACGAAGGCACGTACGATCAAGGGCTATCTTCCGCCCGATTATGTCGTGCTGGCCAGCATGGGCCATATCCGCGACCTACCCTCGTCCGCGGCCGAGATTCCCACCTCCTTACGCGACAAGGCGTGGAGCCGGTTGGGCGTGAACGTCGAGGCGGGCTTCGAACCACTCTATGTGCTCAGCACCCGGCGCAAAGACACGCTCAAGCAGCTGCGCGACGCCCTCAAGGACGCCGACGAGCTGGTGATCGCAACGGATGAGGACCGCGAGGGAGAGAGCATCGGCTGGCACCTCATCCAGGTGCTCAAGCCCAAGGTGCCCGTGAAGCGCATGGTCTTTCACGAGATCACCGAAGAGGCCATTCAAGAAGCCATCTCGCAGACGCGCGACGTGGACGATCACTTGGTACGTGCCCAGGAAACGCGGCGCATCCTCGACCGGTTGGTCGGCTACACGCTCTCGCCGCTGCTGTGGCGCAAGATCGCCCCCCGTCTATCGGCCGGCCGCGTCCAGTCGGCCGCCGTACGGCTGCTGGTGGAGCGCGAACGCGAACGCCACGCCTTCCGCAGCGGTGCCTATTGGGACATCGAGGCCGAGCTGACCAAGCGCCCCGACGAGCCCGAGCATCACTTCAAGGCGCGGCTGCGCTCGTTGGGCAAGGACCGTCTGGCCACAGGCAAGGACTTCGACGACAACACGGGTCAGCTCAAGGACGGCGCCAAGGTCCTGCTGCTTGACGAAGAGCAGGTCACCAGCCTGAAGGGCCGGCTGGAAGGCGCCGACTTCGTCGTCAGTTCCGTAAAGACGCGGGCCGCCACCCGCAAGCCCTACCCGCCCTTCACCACCAGCACCCTGCAGCAGGAGGCGGGTCGCAAGCTGCGCATGGCTGCGCGTCAGACGATGCGCGTCGCGCAGACGCTCTACGAGAACGGCCTCATCACCTACCACCGTACCGACTCGGTTCACTTGTCGGACCAGGCGGTCGGCGCGGCGCGCAAGCGCATCGGCGATCTCTACGGCAAGGAGTACCTGACCCCCAAGCCGCGCCTATACAAGACCAAGGCGAAGGCGGCCCAGGAGGCCCATGAGGCCATCCGCCCCTCCGGCTCGGACATGGTGCCGGTGGCGGACCTGAACCTATCGGGCGACGAGCAGAAGCTCTACGACCTGATCTGGAAGCGCACGATGGCCACGCAGATGGCCGACGCGCGCCTGGAGTTCGTCACCGCCGACATCACGGTGGCCAGCGAGAAGGCGCTCTTCCGCTCCAGCGGCAGGCGGGTACTCTTCCCCGGCTTCTTCCGTGCCTACGTCGAGGGCTCCGACGATCCCGACGCGGCCATCGAGGACCGCGACGCGCCCTTGCCGGATCTGGCCGAGGGCGAGGCGGTCGATCCGGTCGAGCTGCAGCCGGTCGGGCACGAGACGAAGCCGCCCGCGCGCTACACGGAGGCCTCGTTGGTCAAGGCCCTGGAAGCGGCGGGCGTCGGCCGACCGAGCACCTACGCCACGATCCTCGGCACGATCCAGGACCGCGGCTACGTCAACAAGAGCGGCAGCGCCCTCGCGCCGACCTACACGGCCTTCGCGGTCACCGGCCTGCTCGAGAACGACTTTGATCAGCTGGTCGATTTGAACTTCACCGCAGAGATGGAGCGCGACCTTGACCGCATCGCAGCGGGCGAGATCGACTGGCAGGAATATCTAGAGAAGTTCTACAACGGCGAAAAGGGCCTCGATGCGCAGGTCGAAGACGCGGCTGAGCGCATCGATCCGCGCACCGCGAGCACGGTCAACCTCGGCACGGTGGCGGTGCGCATCGGCCGTTACGGCCCTTTCATCGAGATCGACGACAACGGCGAGCGGCGCACGATGTCCGTGCCGGAAGACCTTGCGCCCGGCGATCTCTCCGAAGCACTTGTCGCGGAGATGGCGGAGCGCGCCGTGGTGGAAGACGAGGCGCTTGGCTCCGATCCGGAGACCGAGTTCGCCGTGTACCTCAAGGAGGGCCCCTACGGCCCTTATGTACAGCTCGGCGAAGCGGTGAAGGGCGAGCCCAAGCCCAAGCGCGTCTCCCTGCCCAAGGGCATGGAACCGGGCGAGGTGACGCTACCCGTCGCGCTCGACCTCCTTGCCCTGCCGCGCACGCTCGGCCCGCATCCGGAGACCGGCGAGCCAGTGAAGGCGGGCATCGGCCGCTACGGCCCCTACGTGGTCCACGAGAAGACCTTCGCCAGCCTGAAGAAGGAGGACGATGTCCTCTCCGTGGAGCTCGACCGCGCGCTACAGCTGATCGCGGACAAGAAGGCCGGCAAGGGCCGACGCCAGCAGACGGTGCTCAAGGAGCTC
>JAJCYU010000273.1 GCA_029262755.1 Anaerolineae bacterium | reverse complement strand
AGTTCGTCCTTGCCCGCCTCAACGAATTCCGCGAGGGCCAGCAGTTCGACGCCGAGATGATCGGGCGCGGCGGCGCGCGTGTCGGTGGGTTCGGTCCATCCTGCTTCCCGATAGAGCGCGGCCACCCGTGCGGTGGCGGGCGCCATCATCATCGCGGACGGGTCTACGAAGACGCTCTCGAAGGGCGGCACCGCGAAGCCGAGCAGCCGCTGATGTTCCGCGGCGAGGCGATCGACGTCGCCCCCGAACGCGTCCAGCGAGAGCGCGAGGGCGTCGCCGAGGCGCGGTGCTTGGCGCAGCCGGGTCAGGTCGTCCGGGCGCACCTCGTGCAGCCAGAGCCCCGCCGCGACGCGCAATGCGCTCGTCCAGCCGGTGCTCATGCCCCTCGCGCCTTCTCGGTGACGTCGGCGACGGCTTCCACCGGTCCAGCCTTATCCGTGTCAACGTCCACGTGCGTGTTCAGTCGTCTGCCGCGGACGCCGTGGCAGACGTCGAATCGGTCGCGTCGCCCGGCTGGAACTTCGGGTCCGGCAACCGGTACGCTTCCTTCGTCGGCCGGAAGGGCCGCAGCAACCAGTGGGGTCGGCGCAATCCGTCGGGTGAAACTTCGTCCGCGCCGCGCGTCATGGCAAGCCAGGACTGGTAGTGGGCACGGCTCTTGGCCGTGTCGGCAAAGACGTCACCATGGCGATCGCCGGCCTCGGCGCGCGTGACCACCACCTTCTGGTGCCAGCAATGCATGCCGCTCACGGGGTCCGGATGCACGGCAAAGGTCATGTTCTGGTGCACGCCGACATCCGTCCACCAGATGCGCGAGGTGTCGGGATCCGAGCTCTCGAAGGCGCCGGCGCCGCGCTGTACGCGCATCGTCCATTCGCTGCCGTCCTGATCCAGATCGACAAGCGAGCTGCTCATCTTCGAGCCGCCATCGTCCTGGAGCCGCCAGCGGCCCATATGGTGGGAACAAGCGATGACGCCGGGCCGGATGCCCTCGGTCACCCAGCAGCGCGTGACGAAATGCCCGATATCGGTCGTGACCCGCACCAGATCGTCCGTGTCGACGTTCAGCCCGCGCGCGTCCTCCGGGTGCAGCCACAGCGGGTTGCGGTGGCTGATCTCGTAGAGCCACTTCGCGTTGCCGGAGCGGGTGTGGATGAGGGTGGGAAGGCGGAAGGTGCTGATCAGCACGCGCTCGCCTGCGTCGCGATCGACGTGATCGGGATGGACGTGGCTGCGGATGTAGCCGGGTAGGCTGAGCTCCGGCCAGCCCCATTGCTCCAAGGTCTGCGACCAGAACTCCAACTTGCGCGACGGCGTGTCGAAACCGCGTCGCACCCTGCCCTCGATCTCGACCCCCACCGGCCGGCCGCGCTCGTCGCCCGGAATGGACGGGTGCGGCGTGATGTTCGGGTTGGCCGGCGCGGGCTGGCGCGTGTAGGCCACCCGCGACGTGGGATCGATCGAGGCGCCCGAGAGCTGCGCGGGCTCCACCTCTTCGTTGTAGGTCGTCTTGGCGCCGCTGCGCAGCTCGAAGGCGCCGTAGCGGCTCATGTACTCGTAGGGGCTGATCCCCTCCGCGGCCGCGGCTTCGGGCAGCCCGGGCACGGTGTTTTCGAACATCCAGCGGAAGTACTCGCGGACGTTGATCTTCTCGCCGGGACGATAGGGCGACTCGAAGGACTTGCGGATACCCATCGACCCGTCCGGATCAATGCGCCAGGAGAGCTCGATCCAGAACTCCGTCTCCTCCCAGACCTCGCCCGGGTTGGCTTGCCAGGTCCAGTCGACCTGCTGCCCCATGCGCTCCATCGCCACCCGGCGCACGGGCTGGCGATAGGCGAGCCAGCAGCCGGCGTGTGTCTCCATGCTCACGATGTCGTGGCGCTCCGGTCCAAGCCCCATGGGTAGCACGAAGTCGGCGAACCAGGCTGTCTCGCTCCAGGTGGGCGTCATGCAGGCGTGCATGCCGACGCGCGCCTCGTCGCGCAGCATCTCCATCCACATCGCGCCGTCGGGGTTGGTCCACACCGGGTTGTAGACGCGGCTGAAGTAGGTATCGAGCGTCCCGCGCCCCTCGTCGATCAGGTGCGGCAGGAGGAAGCTCATCTCGTACATGGCCAGCGGATACTCGCGCGGCCACGAAAGCTCGTTCCACTGCTCCGGATGGCCGCCGAGGTGATGCGGCCGCGGCACCCACTTGTCCCAGGTGTTCATCGACGTGCCGCCCGGCGTGCCGACCGATCCGGTCAGGACGTTCAGGAAGAACAGGCAGCGCGCCACCTGCCAGCCGCCGAGGTTGCCCGCGGTGGCGCTACGCCAGGTGTGCGTCGCGAGCTTGCCCTCGCAGCGCGCGACCTCTTCGGCGATGCGCTCGATGTCCGCCGCGTCGACACCGCTTTCCGCGGCCGCGAACTCGAAGGTGTACTCCTCGTAGGTCTCGGCCATTAGCCGTTCGAAGTTCTCGAAGGTTGCCGGCTGGTCCGGATGCGCATGTCCCAACCACGCCTCCCAGTTCACCCAGCGGCGCACAAACTCCTTGTCGTAGCGCTCCGTCACGATCAGGTGCCGGGCGATGGCCAGCAGCATGGCCGCCTCGGAGCCCGGCCAGGGCGAGAGCCAGTAGTGGGCACGCGAGGCCGTGTTGGACAGCCGGCTGTCGAGCACGATCAGGCGCGCGCCGTCGTGCATGCCTTCGATGATGCGCTGGGCATGCGGGTTGAAGTAATGCCCCGACTCGAGATGCGCCGAAATCAGCAGTATGAAATCGGAGTTGGCATGATCGGGGCTGGGGCGATC
>JAJCYU010000272.1 GCA_029262755.1 Anaerolineae bacterium | reverse complement strand
AGCTCTGGCTCAACCGCCGCGGCGAGCGCTTCGAGAACGTCACCGCGCAATCGGGCTTGCCGGCGTGGATGAACGCCGGCACCGCGGTTTGGCTGGACTACGATCGCGACGGCCGCGTCGACCTCTTCCTCGGTGGCTACCAGAGCGAGGAGCTCGACCTGTGGCACCTCGAGACCACCCACGTAATGCCCGAAAGCTACGAGTACGCCGAGAACGGCGGCCGCAACTACCTGCTGCGCAATGTCGGCGACGCTCGCTTCGAGGACGTCAGCGCCAAGGTGGGCATGACCGGCTCTCGCTGGACCCTGGCCGCCGCGGCGGCCGACCTCCGGGGCACCGGATATCCCGACCTGGTCGTGGCCAACGACTACGGGCTCTCGGAGTATTGGCTCAACGAGGAAGGCCGGCGCTTCCGCGAGGTGGGGCGGGCGGCCGGCATCGCGCAGCGACCCAAGAGCGGCATGAACATGGCCCTGGGCGACGTCTTCAACGACGGGCGGCGTGCCCTCTTCGTGACCAACATCAGCGCTGCCGGACAGCTGGTGCAAGGCAACGACCTGTGGGTTCCACTTCGTGACGCCGGCACGGGCGACGGGCTGGCGAAGTACTCGAATATGGCCGAGGGCGCGGGCGTCAGCTTGGGTGGCTGGGCCTTCGGCGCGCAGTTCGGCGACCTCGACAACGACGGGGACCTCGATCTGTTTCAGACCAACGGCTACATCTCTGCCGACCCCGAGCGCAGCTACTGGTACGACATGAGCAAGATCGCCATCGGCAACAAGCGTGTCATCGCCGACGCCCGCAACTGGCCGCCCCTCGAGGGCCGCAACCTCTCCGGGCATGAGCCCAAGCACGTATGGCTCAACGACGGGCTGGCCCAGTTCCGAGAAGTCGCCGCCTCCGTCGGGATCACGGACACCGCGGACGGCCGCGCTGTGGCCCTTGGCGATTTGTGGAATCGCGGAACGCTGGACGCTGTGGTCGCCCACCACAACGGTCCGCTGCGCATCTACCGCGGCGAGGTCGCGCCGGACCGTGCCTGGATCGGCTTCACGCTGCGCGGCGCGGCGCCCAACACAAGCGCCCTCGGCGCCGAGGTGCACCTCCACTGGCAGGGCCGCCAGCAGGTCCAAGCCGTGGCGGGCGGCGAAGGCTACAGCAGCCAGAACGATCGACGCGTGCACTTCGGCCTCGGCGAAGCGGAGACGGTCGAGCGCGCCGAGATCCGCTGGCCCTCCGGTGTTCGCCGGGTCCTGGAGCGGCCCGAACTGGGACGCTACCACGAGCTCGTGGAACCGGAAGCCGCACCCGGCACATCCGCGGAGTCCGCGTCGGGGGAGACCCCGTGAGCGAAGCCACCGTCCCGGTCGCCTCCACATCGTCCGCCTCCACATCGTCCGCCACCGCAGCGCCCACCGCTACAGTGACCCGTCGGCCCCGCCTCGACGCGCGCGCCTTGGTCCCCGCCCTGGTTACGCTCATCCTGCTGGGCGGCCACGCCACGATGGGCATCCTCGAGAGCCCGTGGCAAACCGGCTTGGCCATCGGCTGCGCCGTTGCGGCCGAGCTGATCCTCTCGCGCGTGCTTCTTGGCCGCTGGCCGAACGCTGTGAGCTCCTACATCACCGGCATCAGCGTGGGCATCCTCATCCGCTCGCCCTTCTTCTGGCCTTACGCCCTGACCAGCCTCAGCTCGATCACTTCCAAGTACGCAATTCGTTTCCGCGGCCGCCACCTCTTCAACCCCTCGAACTTCGGCGTGGCCACCACGCTCTTCCTGGCACCGCAATCCGCCGCCAGCCTCGGCGTACAGTGGGGCAACGCTCTGTGGGCGATGATCCCCATCTGGGCCATCGGCTTCTTCGTGATCGGTCGGCTCAAGCGCCTGCACGTCTCGCTGACCTACGTCGTCTCTTTCGTGGTGCTCGCCGGCGTGCGCAGCATGATGACCGGACACGCCTTCGTCGCCGAGCTCTCGCCGTTGACCGGGCCGATGTACCAACTCTTCGTCCTCTTCATGATCACCGATCCGGTCACGACGGTGCGCAGCCGCAACGGCCGGATGCTCGTGGTCGTGCTGGTGGCGCTCGTCGAGCACTTCCTGCGCCTGGGCGGCCAGGTTCACGCGCCCTATTACGCGCTCTTCCTGGTGGGGCCGACGGCGCTGATGATCGAGCGAGGCTTGCTGCGCCGGTCCCGGTAGGGCCGACGGTAACGATTCATTGGGGCCGGTACCCCTACGTCGAATCCACCGGTTGATCGCGTCGAAACGTACGCGACCTCCTCTTCACGGGGAGCACTGCCCGCCGCGCGACTCGGTGCACGACCGCGATGCATATGACGATAGGCCGAGGCTGAGTTAACCTGTTCCGCCCGCGGGTTGGCCCCTGCTTGTTCGGGCCCGGGCGCTAGGCGCTCGGCCGACCACCATCCTTGCATCGAGGTGACCTTCGCCATGCCGTCCGACACCGAACGAGCCCGCCGCCGGCGTGGACCGCGAGTGTGGTCGTCCGCGCCTGCGTGGGCGCTACCGCTGGCCGAAGTGCTCGCCTTGTTCGTCGTCGCGCTCGTCTTCGGCCGCGCATACCTGACCCTAGATCCGAGCGTCCAGCCGCGTGGTCTTGAGTACCCGTCGGCCATTCAGCCCTATCACCTGTGGCGGCGCGCTCTCGAATGCGGTGTGTGCGCGTTGTGGAACGGCAACGTGCGCGGCGGCTTGCCGGCGCTGCTGGAACTACACGCCGGCGTGCTGCATCCGATGCCGGCCATCGCCAGCCTGCTGTTCGGCGTGCAGGCCGGGCTCAAGCTCACGCTCGTCGGGGCGCTGGCCATGGCGGGGGTGGCGCAGTGGTGGCTGGCACGCGTGCTGGGCGCCGGCCGGACCGCGCGGCTGTGGTCCGGCGCGATGGCGATCGTGGCCGGCAACCTGGCCACGCGCATGGAGGCCGGCTGGGTCAACCTGGTGCTCTCCGGTGCGGCCTGCGCGCTTGTCGTGGCGCCGCTGGTCGGGCTCGTGGCACGGGGCGGGCGCCGTTGGATCGTGGCCCTCGGCGTGACCATCGGTCTGGCGGCCGTTGCCGGGCAGGGCTACCTGCAGATCGGCCTGCTCGCATTGCTGCCGCTGGCACCGCTCTTCGCGGCGCGCGGCCGGCGGCTGCGGGCAGCGCGCGAGCTCGGGCTCGCCGCCGGTCTGGCAGCCCTGCTCGCCGCGCCCTTATGGGTTCCGCTGCTGCCCTTCCTCGGCGCCTTCGGCAAGGAGGAAGACCTCGTCTTCAGCACGAGCCAAGCGCTGCGCTATCTGCCCTTCCACTGGCTCATCGACGACCCCGCGTTCTACGACGCCAAGACGCTCGGCGGCGCCGCCATCATGGCCTTGTACAACAACTACGTCGGCTGGATCGCGGTGCTCTTGGCTGGCGTAGGTCTGGCGAGGGCCGAAGCAGCGCGTGACGATGCGGCAATGGGGGACAGCGAGCAGGAAGACCGAGTGCGCGATGCGCCGCTACGTGACGACGCGCTACGTGACGGCGCGTCAGGTGACGACGCGCCAGGTGACGACGCGCCAGGTGACGACGCACTACGCAACGGCGCGTCACCGGCGGCCTCGGACCGACGTCGCGCCGCCTGGCTCTTGGCCGCGCTCGCTGTTGGCGCATTGTGGATCGCGAGCGCCGCGCCGCTGCGCTGGGGCATCGCGCTCTCGCCGTTGGCCGGCCTGGACCGCGCGTTCGCGTCGGTCCGCAACCCGGCCTTGATCGCGGGCTTGTCCGTGGCACCCCTGCTCGGCCTGGCTGCGATCGGGGTGGACGGCGTGTTGCACCGCCTCACGCACGTGGCCACCTATTCCCTCCGCCGCGACGAGGGCGACGTGCTGCGCTTCCGGCTCGACGCGCGCTGGCTCCTGGCGCCCGTGCTCGCATGGTCGCTCTTCGGCGTTGCCCGCACAACCGGTGGCTGGCTCGCCGTCGACACGCTGCCGCCGCAGGTGGGCGCCGAGCTTGCCGTCCTCGAAACGCCGGACCACACGTGGGTGATGCCGCCCTTCGGCGAGCACGTCTACATCGAACCGGCCATGGAGCGCGGCTACAAGCTCGTTTCCGACCTCAAGCCCTGGTACTGGCGCGACCACCCCGACCCCACGCCCTATCTCGCCCTATCCCGCACGGACGACCCGCCCTACGACGGCGTGAACGAGCTCGTCGGCACGGTGGGCAATATGCGCCTCTTCCGCGGCCCCGATCGCCTGCGCTACGCCAACCTGGTCGCGGGCGATTCGCTGTCCCCGTGCGCGGGCACGGGCGTCGGCGGCAACGTGGACATCGCCTGCCCCGCCGGCAGTACGGCCGGCGGCCACGTGGTCGTGCGCGAGCACTACGCCCCTGGCTGGCGCGCCACCGTCGACGGCACCCCGACCACCGTGCGCGCCGACGAGGGCTCGTGGATCCGCGTCGACGTCGCGCCCGGGCAAGCGCCGCAGTCCATCACGCTGCGCTACCGGCCGTGGACGCCGTGGTTGGGCGTGGCGCTGGCGGTGGCGGGATGGGGCGTGGTGGGGGTGTGGTTCGCGGGCGACCTGCGAGCCGGAAGGGCGAAGCGCGCACGATAGGCGTCGCATGGCACGGTCGTTCGGCTCTTGTCGACCAGATTGACGGAGGTGCCGGCGCGGCCTCGCTGCTACAACCTCCTTCCGCGACTCTCGACCGATAGCGCTCGCCGAGCACACCGGCAGTCCGGACGCGGGACCAGCGGCGGCGACGCCGCCTTGCGCGCCTTGCGTCGCGGCGCCTTTCCAGCCACCGCTCAGCCTTCCTCGTCCAACCCCAGCTCCGCGCGCAGCGCAGCGAAATCCGCTCCGGGCATCGGGGCTTGGCCGCGGCCCATGCGCTCCCAATCGTCCACCAGCTCCGCCACCCGCACCCGGCCAACCTCCGACTCCATGGCCTCGCGCGGGGTGAGGCCGCCGAGCGCAGGGACGTTCTCGTCCGCCCACGCTAGGAAGCGCTGGCGCATGACATCAAGGATCTCGGCGGGCAGGTTGTCGGGGTCTAACTCCAGGCCCGCGGCGGGTGGCGGCTTCGGTTGACGAGACGCGTCATCGAACAGGGCTTCTTCGATGCCCTTCGACTGCGAGGATACGAAGCGCAGCCGCTCGCCAAACAGCTCCATCAGCCGCTCACGCAGCGCCACGGCTCGCTTGGCGCTCATGAGCTCCGCGACGAGATGCTCGTCGTCGAAGTGCAGGGATCCATGTAGCGAGGTGCCGGACTCCTCACGACCGCCCACGCCGAACCACACGGCGTGCACCTCCTCGTCCGCGTCACTCTCTGCTGCGCGCTGGTCATCCACCGCGAAGTCCGCAGCATCTCGAAGCGTCTCGGCGAGGACGCCGCCGTCTCCGCCCACCACCGTGTAGCGGAGCGTCGTAATCTCCAATGGATCGCCGTCCGGGGTGTAGATTCGCGGCATGGCGGGCGCCTCCATCGCCTGCAGATATTGTCCGTACGTGGCCAGGAGATCAGGCCACAAACGGAACAGGTCCTCGGGCGTCTCGACCTGGCCTTCGATACGCTCGGCAAGCTCGTCGACCAACGCCAGGTGCCTTCCAACAATCGGCATCTCCGCCACCACGGCGATCACAGCGATGTCGCCGTCCTCGACGAAGTACCCGAAGAGCACGGCGCCCTCGTGCACGCTCTGGCTGATCGAACGGTCGTACACCCTCACGCTGCGCGGCAAGAACCGGTCGGACAATCGCACCCACGGCCCGGGCCCAACCTCCTCCACCTCCCAGTAGCTCAAGGGCTCGCGCAATGAGGCCTCGAGGTAGCGTCGCCGCGCGGGCACGGGCCGCCGTCGCGCGAGGTAGTGGGCGACAACCGTTCGCGGCCCGTCCCCGTCCGCCGGCCCGTCTAGCTCGTATTGGTGCACGAGCCACTCCAGGAAGAGCTCCTGGATCGGCACGCTGACGGGGTCGGTGTACTCGATACCCGCCGCACCGAACCAGGCTTCGTTCGCCGCGATAAAGGTATCGCGATCCACAATCTTCTTCGTCTCCCGAAAGACTGCTTGCTGCGCCTCCCTGCACGTTTGCAACAGCTGTCTGCCGCGGCGCTCGGCGAGCGCCTCCTCGTCGGAGAGCCCACCGTTCCGCCCGCAGCACTGCTTGTACTTGCGCCCGCTGCCACACGGACAGGGCGCATTGCGGGCCGGTTGGGGTCCTGAGCGCGGAGTGTTGGAGGTGGGGGTCGAGGACATGGCGAGCATCCTGGTGGGAGGCGCGTGGCGGGTACCGCAAGCGTAGCCGGGATTCGGATATCGTCCAGGGGGGAGGAGGGTCGTAGCGCGGGGCCGATCGCGTGATCGGACGGCTCACGCACAGCCGTTGCCGGGCGCCGCCGCGCGCGGCAAGATGCGCGGTGCGTGGCGCGTGGCGCTGGAAGCGCTGCGCGATGGTTTCGCTGCGCGACGATCTGGAGACCGGCCGGAGTCGCAAGACAAGGGCTGAGCGATATCGTCGCCCCCGGCCGAAGCCATCGACAACCGCCGCCCCGAGGAGGCCCGTCGTGTCCGTCACCTACGTCTTGCGCATCGTCACGTACCTGATCGCGCCGCTGCTCGCCGGCGCGCTCCATGTCCGGCTCGACAAGAGCGTCGACTCGGCCGTGCGCCGCTGGGAGATCATGTTGCTCTACCTCTTCAGCCTCGGCGTCGGTATCTCCGGCGTGTCAAATTGGATCGGGCACGTCTTCATGTCCGACTTGGTTGCGGAGGCGATCGGTTGGCCGACGGGAAGTCCCTTCCAGCTCGAGATGGGCTTCGCCAACCTGGCGCTGGGCGTGCTCGGCATCGGCGCCGTGGTGCGCCGTGACGGGTTCCGTGAGGCGACCGTCGCCGCCGTGACCGTCGTTAGCCTCGGCGCGACGCTCGTGCACCTGTTCGACATCATCGCGTCCGGCAACCTGGCTCCCGGCAACACGATCCAGAACTTTGCCAACCTGCTCAAGCCGGCGCTGCTGATCGGATTTCTGACCGCCCTGCGTCGTGCCGAGCGCCGGGCGACGAGTGCGGAGGACGCGACCACCCTCGATCGCTGGCGCGGCCCGCGCATTGGCGTCGCCTGGTGGTTCGGCTCGACGATCGCAACGGGCTTCAGCGCAGGCTTCTTCGCAGGACAGGAGATTTTGGGCACGGCGCTGGGGTTGGTGGCCGGGTTGGGGATCGTGGCGTGGC
Source organism: Anaerolineae bacterium (assembly GCA_029262755.1). GTDB lineage: Bacteria > Chloroflexota > Anaerolineae > Epilineales > Epilineaceae > JAJCYU01. The sequence continues at coordinate 188 of JAJCYU010000272.1, read as the reverse complement.
GGGTGCGGGGATGAGGCAGAGTTCGTAGATGAACTTCGGTCGGCCGATCACGCCTGCTACCACCGGCCCAAGCGATGCCCAATTCATGACGAAGCTTGAAGTAGGGACGCTACCAGCCACGCAGCACGAGCGGCGACAATCAGGATGGCAAGCTTCTCAACCCGCCGCGCCCCCCCCCCCGCCCGCCG
>JAJCYU010000271.1 GCA_029262755.1 Anaerolineae bacterium | reverse complement strand
GGGAAGGCCTGAAACACCTCGACGAACCGCATGAGTATCTCATCGACCCATCCACCATAGTAGGCGGAGATCGAACCGATCGTCAGTCCGATCAGCAGCGCGATGGAGACGATGATAATGCCCACTTTGAACGCTGTCCGGGTGCCCCAGATCACACCGTAGTAGATGTCATATTGGTCCGTGGTCGTGCCGAAGCGGTGCTCTGCGCTGGGTGGTTGGGGCTCTGAGGTGTATCCGAAGCGCGGCACCTGGTACACGTTCTCTCGACAACGTCGACCATCGCGCGAGTCCTCAGGGCACGGCGCAAGCAGTGGTGCGGCAAACGCAACGACCGCGAAAAAGACCAACAGGACGGTGCCGATGACCGACGACGTGTTGGACATCAAGCGCTTCAATACGTAGCCGATGCTGCGTCGATCGATGCCCTCGACCAACGGCTCCGCTTCGATCACAAAGGACGGATGTATCGCGGGACCGTCTTCAGAGCCCGGCGTCTCGTGCCTTCCGAGAGTTTGATCGCCATCAACTTCGTTCATCGGGACTCTCCGGAGCGCAATCGGGAATGTGCAGGAGCGCAGGGCGTTTGGCTGAGCATCAATTCAACCTCACGCGCGGGTCAACCGTCGCGTACAACATATCGATGATCAGGTTGCCGATGATCAGCACCACGCCGTTGAAGAGCGTGAAGCCAAGGACCGTCACGATGTCCAAATTGCTTGCAGCGGAAACGAAGCGCTTGCCCAGCCCGGGGTAGTTGAAAACGGTTTCCGTGATCGCCACACCGTTCATGAGTCCGATCATCAGCCCACCACCGAGGGTGATGATCGGTAGCAGCGCGTTGGGGCGCGCGTGCTTCTGGACGACGGTGTTGAAGTCGAGGCCCTTCGCGCGAGCGGTACGCACATAGTCCTGGTTCATCGTCTCGAGCATGCTCGAGCGCATGACGCGCAGAAGAATCGCCCAATTGACATAACTCAGTGTAATGATGGGCAATATCAAGTGTTTGAGCGCGTCCCAAAAGATGTCCAGCCGTCCGTTGATCAGCGCGTCAAAGGTGTACATGCGGGTCACGGAGATCCACTGCGATGCGTCGTCGACAATTCCTTGGTTGTTGGGCACGAGCCGTTCGCCGGTGGGCAAGATACCCAGACGTGCGGAGAAGACCATCAACAGCAGGAGGCCGGCAACGAAGCTGGGTGTGCTCGTGCCGATGATCGAGAACACGCGCATCACGTGATCGGGCAAGCGGTTGTGTTGCCGGGCGCTCAATATTCCGAGGCGGATGCCGATCAGCAGAATCGGCAGCGCGCTCCAGATCGCGAGTTCCAACGACGCAGGCAGCAATCGCCAAATCAGCGTCGCTACAGGCTCCTTGCCTGTCTTCGAAAAGCCCAGATCTCCGCGCGCCACGTTGCGTATCCAGCGAACGTACTGCTGCGGGATCGGGTCGTCCAGACCGTATTGGTCGATGACCCGCTGCATGTCCGCGCCCTTCTTTGGTACGTCCGCCACGTATAGGGCGGCTCGCTGTGTTGCGGAGAGTTGGGTGAGCATGCCGAAGATCAGCAACGTCACGCCGAAGAGAATAAACGGCATGATCAGCAGCCGGCGCACGATATATGCGGTCATGATCACACTCCCCCGAAGGGTAGGAAGTAAGGCCTCGGCAACAGGCCGTCGGTGCCGGTGCAGTCACGGAACGATTGCGCGCCGAGAGGGCCTTGCTCAGCCCCTCAATCGTTGCAGGGTCGATCCCCAAGTAACGGAACGGCGCCGCCGTGCCGCGGCGGCGCCGTTCGCGCCTTATGCGGTTTCCCTAGTCCAACACATGGACTAGTAGTCCAACCTGCCTGAATCTACGGGATCGGGTGCCACTGCAGCCGCGCCGGCGGCCCGCCGCTCGTCGGCAATAGCGCTGCTACTCCCTCGTCTCTGCGAACCACCGGCGCGGCGAATTGGCTCCCTCACTACCCGCATCTTCAAGCTGGTTGCACTGCTTGGACGCGGCCTAACACGGCGGCGCTAGCCGTCCTTGTTGAGCGCGTAGTACCAGGTGCCGGAGCGCAGCGGGTTGAAGAACCAGCCGTTGACCGACTTGTTGGAATAGAAGCGGCCGGTTGCCTGCACAAGGAAGATGTCGAGCGCCTCGTCGTAGGCAAGCTGCTGGAGCTGCGCATAGAGATCGCTGCGAATGGCCTCGTCGGTTTCCAGGACCGCCTGATCGATCAATTCGTCGATCTGTGTCTGCGTGTCCGAAGGGAAGCTCTGTGCACGAGCATATGCGCCCGCGCTATGCATGAAGGGATGGACCCAGTTGCTGGCATCGTGGTAGTCCTCGAGCCAACCGCTGACCGAAATCGGGAGCGTCTGAGCCCTTCGCGCTTCGAGGAAGGTCGGCCACTCCAGCTCCTGAACCTGAATTCGATAGCGCGCATCCACCGTCGCGAGGTTGTCTGCGAGGATTTCGGCCGCCGTCTGGCGGGTCTCGTTGCCCTCGTTGTAGGCCAAGGTCATCGCGAAGCCCTGCTCAGCGACGGCGCCGCCCCACGCCGAATCAAGGAACTGGCCGCAGAGCTCGAGGTCGTAGGTGTAGATGGGAGAATCCGCATCGTATCCCTGCAAACCGGCAATGATCGGCCCGCGCGGCTGCACACCCTCGCCCTTCAATGCATCCGTGATGAAGGTGTCCCAGTCGAAGCAGTAGTTGAAGGCCTTCCGGACGTCGAGATCGCTGAAGAAGTCAGGCGGGATGCCCTCGCCGAGCTCACCCGTACCAATAAACTCGCTATCGACATTGACGTCGAAGTTGAACATGGCGGCGGTCATCGACACCAAGGGGTAGCCGATGAACAACTTCAGGGAACCATCCGGGTTCATCTCGGTCGATGGCGCGCTTTCATCCCCGCCCTCGAATTGAGTGTGGATCATGCCCTCGACCTGATCGATCTGCCCACGGGGCACGTCGACGATGTCGGCCTCGCCCGCTTGCAGCTTCGCGAGGCGATTCCCCCACTCATCTACCTTCTGCGTGACGATGCGCTTGATCGCCGGCGGACCCGATGGGCCGCCGTCCCACACCGGCTCGGTGCGCCAGTAGTCGTCGTTCGCGACCATGGTCACCGACTCGCCCTTCTTCCACGACTCCAGACGGTACGGACCGGTACCGTTGGCCTGATCGAACAACACCGTCTCCTGCGCTTCCGGAGCATGCCATTCCATCCACGTCGCGGTGCCGTCTGCGTCGGCGCAGGCGCCGTCCCAATCACCCTGCTCGACCATCCACTCCATATCCAAGGCCGAGCCCCAGGTCTGCGCAAGCAACTGGAGCAGCCATGGCGTCGGCTGCAACGTCTCGATCGTCACGGTGCCGGCTTCGTCGTCGGCCGTTACCGCCACTTGAATCTCGTCGCAAACGGCAACGAGGACATCATTGGAAACGTCGGCCAACGTGGGCGAGGCTTCGTCCTCGCCTACGTCCGTGTTGACGCCGGCCTCCTCGAAGGCAAAGCTTTCCACGGAGCTCGCGCCGAGAATCGGCTCGAGCAGCAGCCACTGCGGGCCGTCAACGCGGTCCTGCAGGAGGCCCCGCTGAATGGAGTACGCGATGTCGTGCGGCTCCAGCGTGCCGCCCGCATGGAAGGTCACGCCGTCGCGAATCTGGAACGTGTGGGTCGTGCCGTCGTCCGAAAGGCTCCACTCCGTGGCCAGCTGTGGAACGAACGCGTCCGGATTCTCGCGATCGAAATAGATCATCGGATCGTACATGTTCTGCTGGAGGCCCGAGCCCGTCGTCTCGTAGGTCCAAGCCGGATCCAAGGTCTCAGGCTCGCCGATATTCGCGGCGACGAGCGTCTCCGTATCGACCATGGCCTCTGGAGGCGCTTCCGGCTCCTCGGGTGGTGCCTCCGGCTCGTCGTCGTTCTCACCGCCGGCGGCGTCTCCGACGGGCTGATCGGCCGCCGGTTGTTGGCTGCGACAGGCCGTGAGGCCCACCGTGCCGGCGAGTAGCGCCAAACACAGCACGATGCGTGTCCACGAAACGTTCACGTTTCTCTCCTATGGGTCGGCTTGCCGTCGCGAGGGAAGAAAAGACGGTGCGAATCCGGCGCGACGGCAAGCCGAAGTCGTAGCGGCGCACATGCGCCGCGGTTGAGGGCGCGTCCAACAATAACCTGACCAAGTCGGGTACGGGTACGGGTACCGCTGCATCCGCACCAGCGCCCTGCTGTTCCTCAGTAACAACTCTGCTATTACCTCGTCTCATCGGAGCCCTGGAGCGGCGCTTCGGCACCCATTGTTTGGTCATCTTGGTATCGCACGCGCCCTAGGAACTACGCGGATGCCTCGATCTGCTGCGAACGGGCGTGAGTATTTAATTCGGGGATCACGGACGACGCGATGATCATGTCCAACCGGCGTTCACGGTGCCCAAACGGGCTGAGCGGCGGCGTCGTTCAACGAGGTGGATGCAAGGAGGGGCGCCATCAACACGCATCGGGCGTTGGCCTCCAGTCGCTCGAGGGCATCGTAGGCATGATGTAGGTCACGCCCGGCAACAATGATCCCGTGACCCGCCACAAGTGTCGCGGCTGCAAATGCGGCGACATCGGCATTCCGGCCGGCGAGAGAGGCCGCAACCTCCCGCGCCTCGTCCACGCCGTCTACAATCGGCACGGTCCCGAGCTCGCGGGCTGCCGCAAGGACCGGCTCCATCGAGCGTCCTGCCGCCGCAAAGACCAGGCACATCGGTGCATGCGCGTGAACGATCGCGCCTGCCGCCGGCACGGCGTCATAGATGGCGCGATGAACGTTCACGTCGCGCGAGGGTTCCCCTTCGCCCCTGATCCGCGACCCCTTCTCATCCAGAACAAGTACTTCCTCGATCGGCAGACGCCAGTGCCACCGATGGGCGGCGTAGCGCGGGCTCATGCACCACCAAGAGACCGTGGCGGCTTCCGTTTCCCTGGAACCGTCAATGCGAGCGCTGATGTTTCCGCCGGCGGCATCGGTCAGACCACGATCGAACATCAAGCGCCCGACGCGCACGATGGCTTCCCGTACGCGAAGGACGTCCGCATCATCGCTCCCAGTGGCTTCGGGCATGGCGGCGATTATGCTCAGGGCCTCGTAGGGGCGCAAGGGAACCCGATGGAGTCCTTGCAACGGCGACGCAACAACGCGGGGCACGGCTTGTAGCCTTGACCGGGTCGGGAGGCCCTCCTAGCATCGCCCTGCCGTGTGGACCTTCGGAAACGGAACGGCCAATCACGACCGCGCCTCTGCCGCGCCTGCAGCAGTGGGCCGCTGAGCCACACCGCGATGACTCGCAGCGAAACCCGTCGCAAGGCAGGTCAGTCCGGGTCGGTGACGATGCCCTGCCGTGCGCGTACACCTTGCGGAAGCGAGTGTCTCGAACTTCAATGGATATTCCGCGCCCGCCCTCGTATCGACCAGCACGAGCGGGCGCGACTTCGCTTTGGGGCAGGAGGGCCCACTGAAATCGTTCATCGGAGTGCGCGGCGGCTTTGTGCTTGCCGTGATGCTGTACTTGCTCTTGGGATCGGGCTTCGTCTCATCCGTGCCGCCGTGGGAGGCGCCGGATGAAACGTGGCATGCGGAGTACGCCTCGGTGCTCGCGGCCGGGCGGTTGCCGACCCTCGAAGAGACCTACGAAGCCCATCATCCGCCCGGATATTACCTCGGAATTGCGTTGTGGATGCGCGTGCTGAACGCTTCGCCCCTACCACGGGCCGAAGCCAATCCGCGGTATCCCTTTGCGACGTCCGTGTTCCTTCATCCGCCGGACGAAGCGTTGGCCGGGCCACTTCGTTTGCTGCGGACGCTGTCCGCGCAGTGGGGCGTGCTGGCGCTCGCGTTCGTGTGGAGTATCGGCGCGCGCTTGGGGCTACTGGCTCGCGGAACCCGACGGGATGCCGCCGCCGTGGCAGCGGCAGCCGCATTGTGTATGGCGGCGTGGCCGCAGTGGCTGTTTATCTCCCACTCCCTGAGCAACGACGTAGCCGCGACGACGGTCGGCGCGTTGCTCAGCCTTGCGCTCGTTCGGACTGTGCCCCGTCCGCCACGGAGGAGCGCACACGCGGCGCGCCGGAGACCGGACGGTACTCCGCGCGCCGCCTTGTCGTCGAATCACGGGACGCTCTTCTTGCTCGCGTTCGGCGGCGTGGCCGCAATCTGGTCGAAGCTCAACGCAATCGGGCCCGCGGTGGCCGTCTCGATTGCCGCGCCCGTACTTTCCTTGACGGTCACACGCATACGAACCCGTGAACGACGGTTCGCAGCGCCGAAGGCATGGATCCTTGCGCTGGCCGCGGCATCCTGGATCGGCATGGCGACCGGATTATTGCTCCTGCTGCTCGTTGCCCCTTCGGGTACGGAACTCTATGCGCAGGCTGTGTCTGCTCGGGCCGGATTGGCCGCGGTGCAACCCGCTTCGTGGGCGGGCGCCCTCGCTTTGAGCGCGGAGTCGGCGTGGGGACGAATGGGATGGATGAACGTGGCCATGCCGCCGGCCGGTCTTGCGCTCGGGGTCGCGGTGCACGTT
>JAJCYU010000270.1 GCA_029262755.1 Anaerolineae bacterium | reverse complement strand
CCCCGGCCCACCCCACACGTTTGGTCAACCACCGGGGGGGGCAGGCGTTGGGGGGGGGGGGGGGGGGTTCCGGGCGGGCCGGTGGGGCTCCGGAGCCCCCTTGACATCCCCACCCCACCCCGGTTATATTTGCATTAACGTACCCCTCTGCATATCATCCTGGGCCGCATATGCCCGACTCCTCCCCCCCAACCCCACGGATCGGGTTCAACGCACTGCTGCTCTCGCCGTCCGGAGACTTCCGGGCTGCGGGTATCCATCGGTACATCACCGCACTCCTGCAGGCGCTGGACGAATCCCAGGGTAGCGAGATTACAGCCGCCGTCGCGGATGCCCGCGCGCGCAGCCTTGTCCCCGCGCGCATGGCGCTCGCCGTGGCACCGCCGTGGGCGCGCAAACGCGTCGGGCGGATCGCGTGGGAGCAAGCGGGTCTGCCCCGGGTGCTTCGGCGGAGCGGCGCGCAGTTGCTCCACTCCGCGGCCTATGCGATGCCGGCGGCTTGTCCGGTCCCCGCCGTGGTGACCGTGCACGATCTCTCCTTTTTCCGCCTGCCCGATACGTTTCCCAAGCGCCAGGGCATGTACCTGCGCGCGGCGACGCGGCATGCGGCGCGCCGCGCCGCGGCTCTCGTGGCCGTCAGCGACTTCACGCGGCGCGAGCTGATCGCGCTGCTCGGCGTGGATCCGGCGCGCGTGCACGTGGTGCACAACGGCCTCGATGCGAGCTTCCGGCCGCTCGATCGGGCAGCGGTGGAGGCGTGGCGCGCAGAACGCGACTTGCCCAAGCGATTCGTGCTCAGCGTCGGGACGCTGCAGCCGCGCAAGAACCTGGATACGCTGCTACGCGCCTACGCCGCGATGCGGGCGGACACGAGCGGCGCGGAAACGCCGGCCCTCGTGGTGGCCGGCGGCGCCGGTTGGGGTGATACGGATATCGCGGCGCGCGCGGAGGCGATGGGTATCGGCGACGCGGTCCACGTCACCGGCTTCGTGCCGGACGAAGATATGCCGCGGCTTTACAACGCGGCCGAAGTGCTCGCATTCCCCTCGTTGTATGAAGGCTTCGGCCTGCCGGCGTTGGAGGCCATGGCCTGCGGTACGCCGGTTGTGGCGAGCGACGTAAGCAGCTTGCCCGAGGTCGTCGGGGACGCCGGAGTGCTCGTTCCCGCCGAAGATGTGCGCGCCTGGTCGGCGGCACTGGGGGCATTGCTAGGCGACGCTCCGCGGCGTGAAGGGTTGCGCGCGGCAGGTCTGGCACAGGCCGCGCGCTTCAGCTGGACGCGCGCGGCACGCGAGACCGAGGCCGTTTGGCAGGCCGTGCTTGCGGCCGAAGCGTGCAAAGGAACGGCCGTGGCGGCGCTGAACGGCGTAACCTGCCGTTTGCGCACGTTGCCGGAAACGATTGATACGAGCGCCGACTCAAACACGACCATGCCGGACGTCACGGCACACCGCGAGCCGGTATCAGCCGGATCGCCTCGGCAATCGCGGCGCGGCGGAACGGGCTCGCAGCGTGGCGCTGCGGGGCGGGGGAATCGTCGCGATGCACGCGCAGAACGGTCGCAAGACGAGAGACGCGATGGCGGCGCCTGAGCCGCGCGGCGGCACGCGCCGTCTAATGCTGGTGGCCGCGGATTTCGCGGCCGTCAATATTGCTTTCTTTGCAGCATGGTGGCTGCGCTACGTAGCCTTGCTTGGCCCGGAGATCTCCGCCCGAATTGAGTGGCGGGACTACGCACCGTGGGGCATCGCGCTCGCCCTGATCCTCGTGCTGCTTTACTCCGTGGAAGGCTTGTACACGCGCCGCAGGGTCGCAGGGCTCGAAAGACTCTACGGCATCGCGACGAACACGATCGTCGGCGTCGCGCTGTTGACCGTGATTTTGTACGGTGTGCGGCCCTCCGCGCAGTCGCGCCTGATGCTGCCCTACGCCGCCGTGATCACCACGGTGTTCGTCGGCGCCATTCGCGCCGCCGACGAAGAGTGGCGAAGGCAACGGCGCCGCCGGGGCCACGGCGTCCTGCGCACCGTGATCGTGGGGGCGGGCGAAGGCGGGCGCGCCATCATGCGCAACATCATGGCGCAGCCGGAGCTCGGCTATCGGGTGATCGGCTTCTTGGATGACGATATCGAGAAGCGCGCGAAGGCGATCGGTCGCTTCGAGCCCCTCGGCGGGACGGACACGCTGCCGACGTTGCTGGCAAGCGGTCGCGCGGACCTGGTCATCGTGACCTTGCCGTGGACCGCTCGCGAGACGATCGTCGGCCTGGTGGATACCTGCGAAACGCACGATGTGCGGGTGCGCATCGTCCCCGATCTCTTCCAGCTGAGCTTGAACCGTGTGGACGGCGAGTCGCTGAACGGCATCCCGCTCATCGCGGTGCGCGCGCCGGTCATTCGGGGCTGGCGCCTACGTGCCAAGCGAGCGATGGATGTTGCGCTTGCCGGCCTGCTCCTTGCACTCAGCGCGCCGTTTTTGGCGGTCATCGCCGTGGCGATTCTGGTGGATGCGCGGGGCCCTGTGTTGTACCGTCAGCAGCGAGTGGGGCGCAACGGCAGGCTGTTCACGCTGTTGAAGTTTCGCTCCATGCACGTAGAAGCCGACGCGATCCGGCGGAAGCTCGCGGGACGCAACGAAGCAACGGGCCCCTTGTTCAAGATGCGACGTGATCCGCGCGTGACGCGTGTCGGGCGCGTCCTGCGTAGGCTCAGCCTGGACGAGCTTCCGCAGCTGTGGAACGTCATACGCGGTGACATGAGCCTCGTGGGCCCGCGGCCGCCCATGCCTGGCGAAGTGGACGAATACCTGGACTGGCACCGCCGCCGCCTGGACGTCGCGCCCGGCATGACCGGCCTGTGGCAGGTGAGCGGACGCAGCGAGCTGACCTTCGACGAGATGGTCCTGCTCGATCTGTTCTATGCCGAGAACTGGACGCTGTTCCTCGACATGAAGATTCTGCTGCGCACCGTTCCAACCGTGTTGATGGGCGTCGGCGCGTACTAGGGAGCATCGGCGCGCCCGCCCATAGCCTGCCGGCAATCCGCATCGGCCAGGCCATCCTCCCTTTCTTGTCGACGCCAAGCCATCTCGTCTCGCCTTGTCGGCGGTGCCGCGGGATGGAGATCGAAGGTGCCGCACAGCACACCGGCCTCCTTCTACCGGTCCCCGCCTTGCCACCGCTATACTGGACCGCCGTCCGCGTAGCCGGAACGAGCCAAGAGTCCCTCCGCCACGCACGAACCCGCAGAAGCCAGAGGTCCGCCATGCCCATCTACGAGTACCGTTGCGAAGCGTGCGAGCACGTCTTCGACCGATTGCAGTCCTTCCACGATGAGCCGGTCTCGATCTGTCCCGAGTGCGGCAAGGCTTCGTGCAAGCGGCTGATCTCGGCGCCGGGCATCGTATTCAAGGGCTCGGGCTGGTACATCAAGGACGCGAAGAAAGGCGGCCGCGGGCGCGGTAGCGGCTCCGCTTCGTCGTCGAACGGGGCCTCGGACGCGTCGGGCGGAGGGGGAGATGGGGAAAGCAGCTCCGGCTCGGACGGCGGCAAGACCGACGGGTCCGCAGGTTCATCCGGCGACAAGGGTTCGAACGGGTCATCGTCCGGAGACTCGGGGTCTGGGTCCGGGTCAGGTTCGGGCTCAGGAAGCGCTGCCGCCGCGAGCTCAAGCTCAAGCGGTGGCAGCGGTAGCGGCAGCGGCTCCGGTAACAGCGGCGGCAAGAAGAACGACTGATCCAGCGTGGGCGCGCCGTAATCGGCGCTACATCTGGTAGCCGCTGCGTCCCGTCACGGGTACGATCTTGAAGTGGAAGTCCTTCACGTAGTCGTCCAGATCACCGCGCAAGTCCGACCATTTCTCCGTGCGCACGGCGCGGCGAATGACCTCGACGTCGCCGCTGACCCAGCCGACGGAAACCTGAGGACCCGCCCCGTAGATGGTGAACCACGATTCGAGCGGCTGCAGCCCGAACTCCATCATCCGCGGGACGAATTTCTTGGCGTTGAACTTGATGTACTCCTGCTCCTTGCCCTGAATGATGTTCCAGGACATGAGCAGCTTCCACAGCTGCATCGATAGCTCCGCGCTGCCGAAGGGGCGCGATCCGGCGCCCAAGACGGCCCGCCGGTTGGAGCATGCTTCACGCCCACCGACAGGGCGGACGAGCATACCATAGGGCCGCGACCAGCGGCCAGGATTCGCAGGCAACACCATCTATCGTGAGGTCGAAGCGCAGCGATCGACCCCCTACGAACCCTCGTTTCTCGAACCGTACCCACCGAAGGCAGGCACCGCCGATGCCATCGTCAACGTCTGCGCCGACGCCAACCACACGCGCCCGCTTCGCCCTCCGAGTCGTGCACGGGTGCGCCTTCCTGCTGGTAGCCGCGCACGTACTTTCGAGCGCTGCGCCGGCCGCCGGCCAGCCAACCGCCGCAGCGGCGTTCGAGAACGTGACGATCGTGATCGGTGGGTACCAGGCCTATGCCCGCTTCACGGGCGGTGAAGAGCGCGGAGGGGAGTTGGACGGGCCCTCCGCGATGATCGAGGCCGAATTGTGGCGCAACGACGAACGCATCGCCCGCGATCGGCAGGTGGCGGGTCCCGCGGGCGATGTTTCGCTCTCGTTTCGCACCACCGGCGCCGGCCCGCGCGCCCCCGTACCGATTCGCGAGGGTGACGCGGTGCGGATGCTGACGGTCCACCCGGAACGCGAGGAGGCGGAAGCGCCCGATTCGGCAACCACCTGGACAGCGGGGCGGATCAGCGCGCGAATTGAACAGGACGGGACCGTCCGCGGCACCGCGCCGGCCGGCCGCCGCGTCAACGTGACGGGCGCGGACACCGTGGGTGGCTTCGGAGGTGGTAGTACAACGGCCGACGAAGACGGCCGCTGGTCCGTAACCCTAGGCGGACGTCTCGTGCCGGGCCCCGGCATGACCGGAACCGCGTTGTACCAGGAGGACGGCGTCGTGCATCAGGCAGGCTGGGCGTGGTCGCGCACCGACGTGCGCGTCGGATCGTCCGTGGTCGAGCTCGTGGAGCGCGCGGGCATCGCGGTGATCGTAGAGCAGCGGCCGTCGGAGGCCTTGCACGGTCCGGCGATCGGGCGCGGCGAGGCCGTCGTGTGGCGCGGAGGCGGGGAGCGCACGGCCCTCCTGCTGCGCGACGCCCAAGGCCGGCCTTCCCCGGTACGTCCCGGAGACCGTCTCACGGTGATCCGACCGCCGCTGGATGCCTTTGACCGCGCCATCGCCGGATCAGAGTCCGGCGACGCGCCGTCTATGGTCGAGATCGAGGCCACGAGCGTCGGCGTCGATATCCAAACGCAAGAAGTGACGGGCACGGTTCGCGCGGCCGCACGGCTGCGCGTGCGTGCGCTGGGCCGGGACGTGCTCGTCGACGCAGAGCCGGGCGAGCCGTGGCGCGCGTCGTTCCGCGACTTCGGACGGCTCGCGGTAGACACGGCCGTGACGGTGGACCGGCCGGACGCGACATGGTCCATCACCGCACGCCCGCGCAGCTTCGGCGTGCTCGACGCGCGCGATGCGGCCTTCGCCGGCCGCGGGACGGCAGGGGACCACGTGTCGCTACGCCTGGTGGAGCCGCTGGGGGATGAGAACCCTGCGTCGGCCCCGATCGCTCCCGTCGATGGCTATGTTGGGCCCGATGGCGAGTTCCGGCTTGACCTTTGGGATCCGGAAGGCAATCCGGTGCCACTGGACACCGATTCGCGCCTCGGCCTAACGCTCGCCGGGCACGCGATCGAGGTTCCGGCGCCGCCGGTGCGCGCCCGGGCGCGTGCGAGCCGCAACCGGGTGCGCGGTGAGGCCGCGCCGCACAGTGTGGTCACGGTGATCGTCGATCCGCGCGACGGTGACGTCGGCGCCGTCGAGCAACGGATCGTCGGCTCCGATGGTACGTGGATGGTCGAGCTCGACGGTCGGGTCGATCTCGTGCCGGGCCGGCGTGTACGGGTGCGTGTCTGGCCGCCGGCCGGGCTGCCCGCCGAGCTGAACTTCCCGGTGTTTCGCGTGAGTGCGCAGAGCGACGGTGACCGCGTGCGGCTCGAAGGGTGGCCCGACCTGAGCGGCGAGACCTGGCTCGAACGAAACGGCCGGGTGATCGCCCGTGGTTTCTGCCGCGTGGTGCGCGAGAGCTGCGACGCGGTTTGGGTTTCCGTGGACGGCGCCGCGACCGGCGCACAGGGAGATGTAGGCGCATCGATGCTCCGCCCGACGGAAGGCGACGAGCTGCGGGTTTATCCGGACCAGGAGGCCGCGGTCACGCTTGGCCTCGTGAAGTTCGCGGCCCACATCGATCTCAGCGGCGCGGACGTAGTGGGCGCGTCGCCGCCCCAGGAGCCCGTGGAGATCACCTTCCGTCATGACGACGGCGGCCCCATCCCGCTGGAGGCACGTGTCGGAGCCGACGACAACGGCGTGTTCGACTACGAGCTCGCGGCCAGCCAGTGGGACCTCGTGACGCCCGGCCTCATCGCCGACGTGTACCATCCGCGTCCCGGCGGGCACAGGCTCTTTGCGACGGGCGTCATGGAGGACGTGCGCGCATGGCCCGGCAGCGGCCGAGTGACCGGTGTCGCCGAACCGGGTACACGGATCGTCGCAAGCCTGCACGCGTTCGCGCCGGTATCCGTGCCCCTGCCTTCGGAGCCGATGTCCACCGCCTCGATGATCGGCCCGGCCGTGGCAAGGGGCGAGGCGCTCGCCGACGGGCTGGCTCGCTTCGACATTCGGATGCGCGACGCGCGCGGCAAGGACGTCGCAGCCGAGCCGGGCGCCACCTTGGTCGTCACCCACGCACGCCGCACGCTCGTCGTCCCGATCACGCACATCGCCGCGTGGCCGAACAACGGTGCAGGCGATCTCGCGGGTGCGACGGCGCCGCAACACGTCGTGCGCGCCATCCATACGATGTCGCTCGCCGGAGATGAAGTCGAGGCTGAGATCGTCCGCTCCGAAGGGGAGAGTGATCTTGCCGGCACCTTCGTCCTCGCGGCCCCCTTGTTGAATCCGGTGCTGCGGGCGACGCTGGAGCTGAGCGTGCTCCTACCCGGTGGCGGACAGCTGCGCCGCAGCATCGACGCACGATCGCGGCCCGGTGTGCTGTGGCTGCCGCACGGCGCCGTGGGCCGCTAGGAGGTCTTCCCGCACCACTGGTAGCAATTCGTCGGCACTTGCAGCCGCGCCGGGCGAGTAGCCGTCGCCGGTCTTGATTCCAACGCGCCCGTATGGGACCTGGCCACCCGCCTACGCCCGTATCCGGGGCTCAGCCCGACGCTTCGCGTTCCAGCATGATGGTGACGGGCCCGTCGTTGACCAGCGCGACCTCCATCTGTGCGCCAAACTTGCCCGTCGCGACGTGAAAGCCCGCCTCAGCCACGTGCGCCACGAAATGATCGTAGAGCGCCTCGGCTTCATCGGGTGCAGCCGCCAGACCGAAATTGGGACGTCTGCCCTTCCGGGCGTCGCCGTATAGCGTGAACTGGCTGACCACAAGAACGGCCCCGCCGACGTCGGCCAGCCCCCGATCGAAGTGCCCGTCGTCGCCGGCGAAGATGCGGAGGTTCACGACCTTGTTGGCAAGCCATTCCGCTTCGGCATAGCGATCGCCCCGCCGCACGCCGAGGAGGACGAGCAAGCCGGCGTCGATCGCGCCGATCGTGGAACCAGCGACCTCGACGGAAGCGCGAGAGACCCGCTGAACAAGGGCTCGCATGACGTGGTCGGGGCGGACGGCCCCTAGCGGGCGCGCCGGCCGAACAAGGTGCGCAAGGCGTCGCGCTGCGAGCCGTCTGCGCCCCGCCAGGCAGCCTTGGCTGCTTGCTGCACCGGCTCCGCGATGCGCCGGCCACGCAGGCTGACCAAACCGCGTCGCGCCGCCTCCGCCGCCGCGCCCTGTCCCACGGTTGCCATCGTCCACAAGAGATCGAAGAGCTGCGCGTCATCCGCGGCGCCCGCCGCGGCCAGGCGCGCGGCGTGCTCGGGCCGGGGATGGGGCGCTTCGACGAGGCGCCGACAGATGCCGGGGAGGCCGCCGGGGGCCAGGTGCGCAGAGTCGAGAATCCTGCGGTCGATTTCCTCCAGCGCGAAGCGCAGGAAGGGTTCATTCGTCCCGGCGGGAACCGATTTGAGCAAGTTCACCAACAGCTTTGCCAGGTCGGGCAATTCGCCCTCGGCTAGATTCGACAACGCGCGCGCCCAGCGCATTCGGGCGTCACCGTCGCCGCCATGCGCCAACTCGAACAATGCGCCCACGTCGTTGGCCACCACGGCCGCTCGCTCGCGCAGCTGCTCGTCGCCGATCTGCTCGACGACCTCCATGGCCGCCTGGCGCACGATGGGATCGGGATCGGCAGCCTGGCGGACCGCGATATCCCTCGCCCCCGGATGCGCAAGCGCGGCCAGGGTGCGCAGCGACGATGCGCGCAGTTCAGGCTCCGGGTCTTCGAGGCGGGCCATCAGATCGTGGGTCAACGCGTCGCGCAGACGCAGACGTCCTACGGCGTCGCGTGCGAGGGAGCGTAGCGCCACGATGCGGACGACGGGGTCCGGATGCCGCAGCAGACGGCCGTAGCCGCTCGCGGCGTTTGTAGGATCGCGGTCGGCCTGCAAGCCCGCAACGCGCAGCGCGGCCTGTTCGCGAGCGTCCTTGGGCCCTTCGAGCGCTTCGAACATCAGGGCTTCCGCCAGCGATGCTTTTACCGCGAAGGGCGGATCGCCCAATGCGGAGAGTCCGGCCCGCACCGCCTGGGCATCCCGTGACCGGACCATCGCCGTGACGGTTCGCTCGCGCACGGCGTCCGATTCCGCAGCCATCAGCGGGCGAACCGCGCGCAGCGCGGCGCGGCGCACCTCGTCGTCCGGATCATCGAGAGCGTCCAGCAATCGCGGAAGCAGCGGCGGCATCATGATGGCCCGATCCCCGATGTTGCGCAGTGCACGGGCCCGACGGTACGCAGCCTCCGAACTCAGGTCCGCAAGGATGCTCTGCAGTTCGTCGGCTGCGCCGCCCGCCGTGCCCCCTGCGTCATGCGCCACAGGGACAGGCTCCTCGGCCGCGCCGGGAGCCAGGGCGGCCAGGCGCAGCTCGACCTCACCGGCCTCGCGTCGTACCGTTGCGTCCTCATGCGTCAGGGCATCGCGCGCATGGGGAGCGATGATCGATTCAAGTCGTGCGAATGTGGAATCCGGGAGGGTGCGGACCTCGCGCAGCGTCTCAGCCAAAATCTCGGCGCGTGGCATCCGAAACAGCACCTCGAGAATCCGCGAAGGGTCTCCCGCCGCGGGCGGCGGGAAGGGACCCTTCGTTGCGAGCTCGATCAACGCACCCACGCCCAGCTGGACCAGCTTCTGCTTTCGTTCCGCCAGGGCCGTCTCGAAACCGGAGCGGAGATGGACCGCGACCGGCCCCCACGTCGCTCGCTGCTCCGCCATCGTGGCGCGCAGCGCGCTCAAGAGGTGCTCGCGGGTGGCCGCATCGCTGGACCGGGCGAGGGTCAGTACCTCGGCCACGCAGCGTTGAAGCAGAAGGTCCGTTTGGCTTGCGAGACTCAACGTGTCCAGATAGCGATCGAGTAAGGACCGACGGAGCGCGGCCGCGAGCGGCGCCGCCTCCTCTTCCAGGTCCGCCAACTCGATCAATTGCGCGGACGACGAGGGATTCAAGCGAGGCACGACCAACATGCGGGCGTCGCTGACCAGCCACCGCGTGGTCTCCTGATCTTGCGCGGCCGGCCACGGGAGGAGCCATCCGTGGGTTACGCCGAATGCATCTTTCGTCGAGCGCGGGATGTCGAGCGGCTGGTCGAGCGGGAACCAGTCATCGACCCGGATCGAGAGCGCCACGAGCTCACGTACGCCGCCGCCGGCTTGCAGACGCTGCAACAAGGCCAAGGCCTCGTGCAGCGGCCGACCTTCGAGCGCGGCTATGATCTTTGCTCGGTCATGATCGCTCCTGTCCACATCACGCGCGGCATTCTACCTTCCCACGTACTGTGCCGCCAGCAGAGTCCCGGCCCAAAATGCGAATGCCCGTCGACGCCGCCATGCTATAATCACCGTGCAATCATTTGCGGTCACCGCGCCACCGAAAGGGATGCCTCATGGTCAAAGAAGAGAAGCTCGAGCTGCCCAACACGGACAACCCGGACGTCATGGCCCAAGCTGTTTCCATCTTCCTCTTGGACAAGGTTTGGGACGAGTTCTCCCGCATTATCGATCCGGAGCAGATCGAAGATAAGGCGATGGAACTCTACGGCCGCATCTATGGACGCGTGACCAGCATTCACAAGGCATAGTCGCTTCTCCATCGCTATCGCGAATACCGCGGCCGCGGCGCCATGATTCTTGACGCTGCGGCTGCACGCGTCTTGGCGCGTGAACTGACGCAGCGGCTGGCGGGGGCACGCGTCCAACATGTGCTCGCCGGCGATCGCTTGAGCGTGACGCTTGAGCTCTACTCCGGTCGCCGCCACTATCTCACCCTCACGGCAGAACCGGCCCGCGAAGGCGTTTTGCTCAGCAGCGATCGGGTACGTCGCGGTGCGGGAGGAATGCCGCCGCTAGCGCAAGCCCTCCGTGGCCTACTCGTCGGCGCGCGCATGACGGACGTCACCACGCCGCCGGACGAGCGGATCCTGATCGTCACCTTCGAGGCAGCATCCCGATTGCGCCTGATCGCGGAGCTGACCGGTCGGATGGCCAACCTTCTGCTCGTGGACGAGAAGGATCGGATCCTTGCGGTTGCGCGACCCGTAACCGCCGAGATGACTCGCGCCCGTGTGCTCTTGCCGGGCAAACCCTACGCCGCTCCCCCTGCGCCGGAGAAGGCATCGTGGTCGTCCCTGGATGCCGCAACGATGAGCGCCGCCCTGACCGACGCGGCGGCCCAGGAGAAAACGACCTGGCGGGCCCTGCTCGGCGAGGTGCGCGGGATCGGCCCCTTGCTCGCACGCGAAGTCTGTCACCGCGCGGGGCTTGGGGCGCAGCATATCCCTACGGCGGCCGGCGCGTCCGCGGACGGACCGCGTGTCGTGGCGGCGCTTCACGAACTGATCGGGATGACCCTCGAAGAGCGTCCGTTGGCGACCCCTTCGGGGGACGCAGCGCGAGGCGAGCACCCTGCGGATGTAGCAGCCTCCCGCGAAGCCACGGCTACGCCCGATCCGAAGGAGGACATCACCGGCCTTTGGCCTTGTGTGGCCTACGCCGCAGAAGGCGAGAAAGCTGTTGCGTGGGCGCCGTATCGGATCGAGCACCTCGCGGCCGAGAACGCACGTCTGGAGCACCATGCCGGCGTTATCGAGGCGCTGACGGCCTATGACGGTGCGCGGCGTATGGCCGACGGGGACGGGGACGGATACACGGCGGCGCGCGACGCGGTACGCCGCGAGATCAAGCAGGCGCGATCGCGCATGGAGCGGCGGCGCAACTCGATGCGACGCCAGCTGGAGGGCGTGGACGAACGCGCTCTACAAACCCTGCGTGACAAGGGAGATCTGATCCTCGCCTATCAGTGGCAGGTCGAGCCGGGCGCGCAATCCGTGGTGGTGCCTGACATGGAGGGCGAAGAACTGCGCATCGTGTTGGATCCGTCCAAGGGCCCGGTCGAGAATGCGCAGTCCTACTACGACCGCTATCAAAGGCGTTCGCGCGCCGCACGCCGCGTTCCGGTCCGCCTGGCCCGCACGGAAGCCGCGCTGGCTACGTTGGCGCAGTGGGAAAACGACCTCGTCCACGCGGACTCACGCACCGAGATCGATGCGGTGCGTGATCTGGTCGTGGACTCGGGGTGGCTTCCGCGCCCGCCCAAGAAGCGGGGACCGCGGGCCAAGGCGCCGCGTGAACCGCTGGCCCTGTCTTCCAGCGACGGTCTCACCATCTTGGTCGGCCGCAACAGCAGACAAAATGAACGCGTGACCTTCGAACGTGCGGCCCGCGGCGACCCATGGCTGCACGCACGGGGTGTGCCCGGTGCGCATGTCGTGGTCAAGGCGGCGGGCAGGCCGGTTCCCGAACGCACGCTGCTGGAAGCCGCCGCGTTGGCGGCATGGTTCTCCGCCTCCCGTGATGGTCGCGGCGTGGACGTAGCCGTGACGGACGTGCGGCACGTGCGACGGCTCAAGGGGGGCGGCCAGGGCATGGTGCGCTTCGAGCATGGCAGCACGCTCACGGTCGATCCGGCGGCGCCGGACGTCATCGCGGGCCGCGCGGATGAGGCGTCACCGGCGGACGAAGAAGAGTAGAACCAGGCTGGTGGTAGAGACACGCCTTCCCCAGCATTTCTATGCCCGGTAGGCATAGCGGGGTGCACGACCCTGCGCTAGGATTGGCCGGGGTGCGATGAACCGTTTCAGATCGTCCGGGCGGCCGAACTTTTCCCCCCGTCGTGCACCCACCCTGCGCGGAGTCCTGCATCGTGATGATGTTTGCGGATCGAATGAACAACTTGGCAAGCGCGGCTTCGTTCGCCACGTTGGCCCGAGCCAAGGCGATGGAGGCGTCCGGAAGGCGCATCGTGCACCTCGAGGTCGGCCAACCGGACATGCCGACGCCGGCGCACGTCGTCGATGCGTGCGCCAAGGCGCTGCGCGACGGCCATACGCGGTACACGCCCGCGGCCGGTTGGATGCCGCTACGCGAGACGATCGCGGAGCATGTCGGTGAGCGGCTCGGCATGGACGTGCGGCCTTCGGAAGTGGTCGTCACCCCGGGCGGCAAACCGATCATCTTCTACACGGTCATGGCGGTGATCGGTCCTGGGGACGAAGCGATCATCCCGGACCCCAGTTTCCCCGTCTATGCCTCGGTCGTGCGCTTTGCCGGCGGCGTTGTACGCCCTTTGCCGCTACGCGAGGAGAACGGCTTCGGCCTTGATCTCACGGCGCTCTCTGAGGCTCTCAGCCCCCGCACGAGACTGCTCGTCTTATGCTCGCCTTCCAATCCAACCGGCGGCGTGTGGTCGCGGGACGAGCTGCGCGCCGTCGCAGACGTGCTGCGCGACTACCCGAACGTGACCGTACTCTCCGACGAGATCTACGGGCGGATCCTGTTCGGGGAAACCCATCATTCCATCGCAGCCGAGCCCGGCATGCGTTCCCGAACCGTTGTCCTCGACGGGTTTTCCAAGACCTACGCGATGACCGGCTGGCGGCTTGGCTGGGGCGTGATGCCCGAATCCTTCGTGGAGGGCTTCACGCGCCAACAGATCAACGTCACCAGCTGCGCCAACGCAGCCGCGCAGGTGGCGGGTCGCGCCGCGCTGTGCGGGCCGCAGGACTCGGTCGATGCGATGGTGGCTACCTTTCGCACGCGGCGCGACCACCTGGTTGACGGGCTAAACCGACTACCCGGCATCCGCTGCACGTTGCCGGCTGGGGCCTTCTATGCCTTCCCGAACATCACGGCTACGGGTCGGTCGTCGCAGGATCTGGCGGAGACACTGCTCGACAAAGCCGGGGTCGCGTTGTTGCCCGGCACGGGCTTCGGTCCCGGTGGTGACGGGTTCCTACGTCTGTCCTACGCGGCCTCGATGGAAGATCTCGAT
>JAJCYU010000269.1 GCA_029262755.1 Anaerolineae bacterium | reverse complement strand
CAGCACCACGGCGCTGGCGGAGCGTCTCGGTGTGGCGCCGGCGTCGGTGAGCGGCATGATCAAGCGCCTCGACGAGCAAGGCCTCGTCGACCACGCGCGCTACGCGGGCGCCCGCCTGACCCCGGCCGGCCGCAAGGTCGCGCTTGAGATCATGCGCCACCACCGGCTCATCGAAACCTTCCTCGCCCAGAGCCTCGGCCTGGCTTGGGATGAAGTCCACGAAGAAGCGCACCGCCTCGAGCATCACATCTCCGAGGCGCTCGAGGACCGCATTGCCGAGACCCTCGGCCACCCAACACGCGATCCGCATGGCGGGTGGATCCCGCCCAAAGAGGGTCCCTTCGAGGAACCGCGCTTTCCCTCTTTGGCGGAAGCGGCTTCCGATGAGGCGGTCGGACAGCATCTCGTGGTGCGCTCCGTCGAAGACGAGGACGCGGAGCGGTTGCGCTATATCGGCGCGCTCGGCCTCTTCCCGGACTGCGTGCTTGAGCTCATCGCGGTGGCACCCTTCGAAGGCCCGATTACGGTGCGCGTCGCAGAGAGCGAGCATACGATCGGTCGCGCCCTGGCCGCGAGCATCGCGGTCGAGCTCGTCCCCGCGGGCTGACTAGCCCTTACGAGCCGGTAGCATCCTGGCTGCTCGAATGGTCGCCGGCCTCCGTGGACCTTGCCCGGCCGGCACCGTCGGATGCAATCAAGATGCCCCTTCCAAGCGTACCGGCAACGTCTTGTGGCGATACCACAACGGCATGCGGGCTACCTCGATTGCCTCCAGTGCGACCGCCAAGGTGAGGTCGGGGAAGCGGTCCCACAGGTTCTGAAAGGCAATCCCGGCCTCCAAGCGAGCCAGCGGTGCCCCCAGGCAGTAGTGGATGCCTTGGCCGAAGCCAAGGTGCCTGTTGGGGGAGCGCGCGATGTCGAAGCGCTCCGGCTCGGGGAAATGATCAGGGTCGTAGTTGGCGGACTCGAGCAACGGCATGACCGCCGCGCCCTTGGGAATGGTGACGCCGTGCCAGCTCACGTCCTCGGAGGCGTAGTTCATCTTTGTGCCTAGAATCGGTCCAGCGTAGCGCGTGATCTCCTCGACAGCCGAGGTCATCATGCCGGGATCCGCTCGCAGCCGCGCCAGCTCTTGTGGATGCTGCAACAACGTCAGGACGCCGTTGGTGATCAAGTGCACGGTGGTCTCGTAGCCGGCGAAGATCAGCAGGTAGACCATGCTGATCAGCTCGTCCTCGCTGAGCCGCTCGCCGTCTTCTTCCGCTTGGATCAGGCCGGTGAGGATGTCGTCGCCCGGGTTCGCACGCTTATCGGCGATGAGACCGCGCAGAAAGGTCGTGGCCTTTGGCAGGTCGAAGAGAAACGTGCGCAGGATCCCAAGGCCGGAGAAGCCGTCGATCAACACCCGTAGGCCTGATTGGAATCGCGGCATGTCCTCCTCGGACACGCCGACCATCTCGCGGATGACCGTGACGGGGATCGGCAGCGCATAGGCCTGCATCAGGTCGATGACACCGCCGCCCGCGCGTGCCTCGGCCGCCGCCGCGTCGAGGAGCTCGTGCGTCAGCGACTCGATGCGCTCTTCGAGATGCTTCAAGGCACGCGGGGTGAACGCCCGGTGCACCAACTGCCGCAGACGGCGGTGTTCCGGCTCGTCCTCCAAGATCATGCTCTTGGCCACCAGCTGCACGCTCTTGGGTGTTGGGAAGGGCATCAGCCCTCGAGCACCGAAGTTCTTGCGGTTGCGGACGAAGCGCGGGTCCTTCAGCAGCGCGACACAGTCGTCGTAGCGCGCAAGTGTGTAAACGTTCAAGACCGATACCTTCGCACGCGCGACGGGCATCTGCTCGCGCAGGTGCGCGTAGTAAGCGTGACGGTGAGCGATAAAGTGCTCGCTCATGAAGTTGAATGGCTTGTCGAGATTCGGCAGGGTGATCGGCGACGTCGCGCCGTCCCGTAGATCGTTGGCGATCATCGTCTTAGCCTTCCTTCTTGGTGCCGGGTTGTCGGACGCCGTCCGGCGTTGTGCCGTATCTGCTCAGGAAGACATCCACCGCCTCGCGGATCACGCGCCTTCGTTCCTCCGCGGCCGGGATCGGGCGCAGGCCCAACAGCATCGGCCAGAACAGGCTCTCCTGCACCATCCCTCGAAGCATCGCCTCCGCAAGCAGCGGATCCGGCACCCGTAGGGTTCCGAGCGCGGCCGCCTTGCGAATCAAGGCAACCGTGGCGCCCGATTCCGCCAGCCGGGTCTGCTCAAAGAACGACTTGTCCGATTCGGGCAGCTGCACGACCTCGATCACCAACGCGCGGAGCAGGGCGAGCGGTTCTTCGCGGAGCAGGGCCTCGGTCTGCCGCTCGAGGATCGCCGCCAGTTGCCCTTCCAACGGGCCGTCCTCCAGCGGCTGGGCTTCAATGTCCTCTGCGAGCTCCGCCAGGAAGCGTTCCACGACCGCCCAGAAGAGCCCCTCCTTGCTCTTGAAGTGGTTGTAGACCGTCCGTTTCGAGACTTTGGCGCGCTCGGAGATGCGGTCCATGCTGGCCGCTTGCACGCCCTCGTCGCGGTAAACGGCCTGCGCGGCCGTGAGGATGGCCTCCCGCTTGGCCACGGATAGAGCGCGAACAACGACGGTCATGGGGGATCTCCTTGGTGGAAGCATTGCACATACACTACACCGATCAGTGTAGTCGGCAATGAATGCCCGCACAACCTCCCACCCATACAACCCACTGCACGCCCGCTATCGCAACCCGTCCCTCGCGTCCGCCGCCGCCAGCAACGCGGCCTCCTTCTCCGCCGCGATCCCCGCTCGACCCTCGCCCGGGCGGGCGTCCTCCGGCAGCGCGCGCCACCAGGCGAGCGTGTCCGCCACGGTCTCGGAGACCGAGCGGAAGTGCAGGCCCTGTGCGACGGCACGCGAGACGTCGACGTTCATGAGGCCCCTGCCCTCGCGTGTCACCCACAGCGGAAGCTCCATGAACGGTCGCACCTCGGCGGCCAACAGCGTCTCTTCGGGCAGCCAGACCGGCTCGGCGTCCGTGCCGGCCGCGGCCACGCCCGCGGCGACCACGTCGCCGAGCGTGGCTGGCGGCACGGGCCCCGTCGCGTTGTACGTACCGCCGACGCGGCGCTCGATCATGTCGAGCAACCACGCGGTGAGGTCGCGCGCGTCGATGAATTGCGTCGGGGTAGCCGGGGCGTCGGGCGCCACGAAGCGTCCGCCCCGTGCGGCACGTGCCGGCCACCACGTGAAGCGGCCGGTCGGGTCGTGCGGCCCCACGATCAGCCCGGGGCGCACGATGAGCGCGGCGTCGCCGTAGACGTTGCGGACTTCGGCCTCGCACAAGGCCTTGAGCGGGCCATAGGTCGCGCCGTCCACGGTCTCGGTCGTCTCGTCCTCGAGGACGCCGAGCGGGCTGTCTTCGTTGGGCCCCTCGCCCTCGCCGCCGGGCTCAGCGTAGACCGAGATCGTGGATACGAACGCGTAGAAGGGCGCTGCGCTGTGCAGGGCCTTGGCCGCATCGCGCACGAGGCGTGGCACGTAGCCGCAGGTATCGACGACAGCGTCCCAGTTCCGGCCGGCGAGCGTATCGAGACCGCCGTCGCGGTCGCCGAGCACGTGCTCGGCCTCGGGAAAGAGTTCGGGGTTCGTGCGACCGCGGTGGAAGAGCGTGACCGTATGCCCGCGCTCCAAGGCCTGGGCGACGAGATGGCGGCCGACGAATTGGGTGCCGCCGAGGACGAGGAGGTTCATGCGCGTTCCTTTGCCGGTTCCGGCACGGGGAATCCGACCTCGATGCCGTTCACGCGGGCCGGGTCGGCGTGGCGAAGATCCGTGTTCGTCTGGTACACGGACATCAGGTTCACGAGGAAGAAGATCCAACAGCTACGACAGTTGAGGTGCATCTGGACTCGCCCCTGGGGATCCACGGGGATGCCCGTCTGGCGCAAGCGCAGATGGCTGCCCGCGCCGTCCGCTTCGATATCGACCGTGACGATCATGTCGGGGCCAAAGGTGAACGCGACGCGTCGATCGGCAATCACTTCGGTGAAACGCCCCCCATGGCCGAAGTCGTGACGATAACGCCAGTCATAGCCGTCGCCGGCGCGGACGATCTCGTCCGCGGCGCGCGGCGCACCATCGGGCGCTGAGTGCACCGCCTCGCCGATGTAGAACGCGCACAGCCCGTCCGCGGTCGCCCAGCTGCGAAACAGCGTCGCGGGCGGCACCGGGTAGTAGTAGTGCAAATCGAAGGTCGACCAGTCGTATTCGGACATCCGTCATCGGCTCCTACGTCGTCGTCGGCTCCCAAGTAGGTGGATCGTCGCACGCTGACAGGATAGCGCGCCCGGATCGCGGGGATCACGGAGATCGCGTGGTACCCTGGTGCGCGCGGTCGTCGCGCCCCAGGAGTCCCGTCTATGAACGTTGTGCCGCTTGCGGAGCCCGAGATCGATCGTTTGCGTGCCTTCTTGGCCGAGCAGGCTGCGCCGGTCGACTCGTACGTGGAGGATCACTTGCTACAGGCCCGCCACTTCGCGTTGCGGCGCGACGGGGCGCGCATCGGGTCCGCCGCCGTGCACGGCGAGGAAATGCTGGTCCACTTCACGCTGGTTCCGCACGCTGCGATTGATGGGCGCACGCTCTTTGCCGAGCTCGTGACAACCCTGGATATCGCCGATGTGATGGTGGCCACCAGCGACGAGTGGCTCTTGGCCAGTGCGCTGGATCGGCATTCAGCGCTGCGGATCCAGGGCACGCTGTTTCGGGACGCGGGCCGGGCGAGCACGCCGGCGGCGCGCGACGCGGGGCTCGTGCTCTCGTCCGCGCAGGACGACGACTTGCCTGCGATTCGCGCGATGATCGGCGCATTCATGTCGGAGCCGGAGCTACGCGATCTGCACGCCAAGGACGGGCTGTTCGTGGGCCGCCTGGGCGACGAGATGGTCTCCCTGGGGGTCATCGAGGCGCCCCGATTGCTGCCGCCCTACGCGAGCATCGGCATTTTCGTGCACGAATCGCGGCGCAGGCAGGGGCTCGCGGTCGATACGCTCGCCGGCCTAAAGCGCATCTGCTATCGGACGGGCTGGCAGCCGGTGGCCGGCTGCGCCTACGGCAACACCGGCTCGTGGCGCTCGGTGGAACGGGCGGGCATGGTCGCCGGCACCCGGCTGCTGCGGATCACGTTGACAGCGGACGAATCACGGTCGAAGGGATGAGTGGGGGGGCGCTCGCCGATCGACGCGAAACCTACGCAGTGCCCGAAGAGCCCGAAGAGCCCGAAGAGCCCGCCCGCTACCGCCCCGTCCCCGCGCTCGGTACGTAGATCGCGCTTCGTTCGGGCATGGGGCCTTCGTGCGTTGACGTCGC
>JAJCYU010000268.1 GCA_029262755.1 Anaerolineae bacterium | reverse complement strand
TCGACGAAGAGCCGATGCGCGAAGGCCTCGCCGCCGCTGCACTTGATCTCCCATCGTCCGGGCAGTCCGGCAAAGAAGACGAGCGCGCGCTCGACCTGCGCGGCATCCGGTCGGCCGCGCCGATATCGCCGCGATTGGATGCAGTAGCTGCAGTCGTAGTTGCAAGCACCCGCAACCTGCCATTCGGCGGTAGGGCGCATCATTCGTCCGCTTCCCACGCATCGATCGCGTCGATCGCGTCAATTGCGTCGATTGCGTCGTTCGTATTGAACGTATGGACCGCGTCGTCCCCGACGCCATGACCCGGTGCGGTGCGCTCGGCGAGATCGAGCCCGGTCGCGCCATGCTCGTTCTCGTCGCGCCCCACATCCGCGTGCCCGGTCGCAGCACGCCATCGCGCGGCGCCCTCTGCCTCGCGGAGGCGCGCGCTCCACTTCACGTTTTGCTCGAACTTGCCGCAGCGTTCGCAGCCGGGCAGGTAGTTACCGGCACGGAGCCGGTCGCGAAGGGCCTGCCAGCGTTCGCCGTACCACAGTTGGGAGACGGGGCCATCGGCCAACGTACCCACCTGTACGTTGGTGTTGCAGCAGTAGAGGACCTCGCCTTGGACGGTGATTCGTGTATAGGCATAGCCCATAAAACAGCCCACGTCGGCAATCGGGGTCGTCGTTTCGGGCGTGTCGCCGTCGAGGCCGGCAAGGAGCTGGCGTTCGAAGAGGTCGAGCGTCGTGGTCACGCCGAGCTCATCGGCCAGCGCGCGAGCGGCCGGCACGCCCTCGTCGAGCAGCCAAGCCCGCTGCTGGGGCGTGATCATGCAGGCCTCCGTGCCCGCACTGAGGCTCGCCAGCTTGAAGTTCACCCGATCCGCGCCGAAGCGATGTCCGAAGCGAACCATGGCCGGCACTTCCGGCGCCAGATCACGGTTGATCACCTGCACGTGCCGTGTGGCGATGCCCGCACGCGATGCGCGGCGAAGATGGTTACACAGGCGGAAGAACTCGCGTTCGCTCCAGCCGGGGTGAAAAGCGGCGTGTGTGGCAGGGGTCACGCCTTGTACGCCCACGAGCAGCCGGTCGACGCCGCTATCCACCAGACGATCCATGTCCGCCGCCACCAGGTTGGTCATCACGGTCAACTCCCAACCCGCCGCTTTGGCGGATGCGAGCATGGCGTAGATTTCGGGATGCACGAGCGGTTCGCCCATGCCGGACACGATCAGGTGACGCACCGAACCCATCGCGACCAGGTCATCCACGATTCCCTGAAACACGGGCCGCGGCATTCGCTGACCCTTCCACGCGCCGGAGCGCGGGACGTTCAAGAGCGGCGAGTGATCCCAGCAGGTGGTGCACGCTGCGTTGCAAGCATTGGTGACGTCGATGTGCACTGTCTGCGGGCCGATCTGCGGGCGGCCGGCCCGTAGACCCTCGATCACGTTGCGCCGAAGCGCGGACATCGGCATCGACGCGATCGCGTTCTGTCGCGGACGCGGCGCCAGCAGCGAGGACAGCGGGACGTCGATGGTCATCGTGTCCGCTCCTTGGCGGTCGTCGCTTTGACGACGCGGTTGCCGCGCAACATCCCCAAGACTTCCCCTACCGGGCGCTGGCCGTCGCCTTCCGAGCGCGCGAACGCGCGCAACGCTTCAAACAAGTCCTCCTCGTTCTCCAGCCATCGCTCCACGCCCTCGGCGAAGTCCACCACCTCAAGCGTGCGTTGCCGCGGGACGGCGCGCAGGAGCGAGACCGCTCCCATCCAGTCGTCGAATCGCGCCCAGACCGGCCACAGGCGTTCCGCGGCGCGGATCAACGCGTCGGAATCGTCCAAAGGGAACTTGCGCCGCAGCGCGTGCAAGAGGGCGATCGACGTGTCGAGCGGTGCGCCCACCTGCTCGCAGAGCGTCGTGATGCGCTGGAGGCGGCCGGTCGCGGTTTCCGGGCCTTCGCCCATCTCCGCGCTCAGTCGATCCGGAAGCGGGGCGCCCTGCGCGGCAAGCTCCGCCAGCAACGCGCGACGTCGTGCGCCCCGGCGAGGCGCATCGCCGCACAGGCGCAGGAGGGCGAAGGTCTGCCGCCAGCGAGCTTCTTCGTTGCCGCTGCCTTCGCGCCCCGCCGCGGGCAGGCCTTGGACGAGCCGCACGAGTTCCGGTGTAAACGCCCGGTCGGCCAGCGCGAGATCGTCCGTCGGAACGACGCCCGCGAGCACGGCGAGCGCGGCGGCCTTCGCGCCCCCGCCGGGTACGAGCGCGCGGGCGGCAGCGGGATCGCCCGGTGATTCGAGCAACTGCGCGACTTCGTCGATGCTGCGTGCAATGCAGCCTGCTCCCGCCGCCTCGGCCCTGGCAGCCCGTGCCGCCTGATCGTCCGACAGCCGCGGCTGCGGCAGAAAGACCGTGGGGATGCCGGCATGCATCAGCTCGTGGAAGGAGTTGTAGCCCGCGGCGGAGACGGCTGCATCGATGCCGGGCAACAACTCGGACGGCACGTAGCGGTCGAGCCACGTGATATCGGGACCACGGACTTCTCGCCCGCTGTACAGCGGACCCGCCCCCACGACCACGTGCCGGCCACCGCCGGCCAGCCGGGTGACCATGTCCGGCAAGAGGCCGGATGCGTCCAGATCGCCGCCTCCGCCGAGTGAGACATAGACGGCGCGGCGGTCATCCGGTATGCCGAGGGCTCGGCGTGCTTCTTGGCGCGGCAACAGCTCGTCGCGTTCGCGAATCAGGATCGGCCCGCAGCCATCGTCGTCGGGCCGCAGGACCAGGTCGTACATCGGCAGGAGCGCGCGGTATGCGTCGTCCGCGGCGACGTTGTCGCGCACGGCGCGCGCAACGAGCACCCGCCGCGGCGCAAGCTCCAGGGCCGCGACAAGCTCGCCGAAGCTACCGCCGGGAAAGGTGTCCACGATCAAGATGTCCGGTTGCAGCCCCGCGATGGCGTTGAGCACCCAAGGGCGGGCGATGGCCAGGTAGCGCGCCGGCTCGAGTCCCGCGTCGCGTACCATGGCCTTCGACGGCATCTTCAACGCCGGCACCCCTTCGCGCCGTGCGAGCGTGTCCGCCTCGGAGGATGTGAGCACCCATGCTTCGCAGGGAACATCGAGCAGTGCCAGGATGCGGCGCACCCAACGCAGGATGGCCAGCTGTCGCACCAAGTGGCCCATGCCGCGACCGTTGATGGCGTAGGAAACAATGCGCACGGTTTTCATGACAGGAAGTCCACATCGTGGTCAACGGCCGCCGCCGCTTCCGCGACGGCAGCGGCGTCTTCGTCGACGCGCTCCCAAGGATCGTCGGCCGCCGTGGGACGGGCGTCCGGATGCCGGTCATACCAGGCCCGCAGCTCGCGCATCTGCGTGGGCGGGCGTGTGCGGGTCATTTCGCGCCACCACAGCTCCGGTGGATCGCTGAGCATGAAGTTCTCGTAGTCCTCGTATTGGTCCAGCCGCTCGATGAGCTCGCTCAGCTTGTTTCTGCGGTGGGTGTACTTACTCCTCTTCGCGAGAAAGGCTCGATCCAGCTCGCGCTCGGTTACGGACCGCCCCCGATACTTTGGCCGGCCGTACTTGGTGATCTTGCGACGGTACTTGTTCGCACGATCGTCCAACGAGGCGATCATGGGCCGGATCGACACCGCCGCGAGATCGTTCAGGAAGCCCGACTTTGCGCGGAGACCGGCTACGCGACGCAGCGCCATCTGAATCGCGCGCCGGCGTGATGCGTCGTCCTGCGCGCCATCTTGCGCTGCCGCGTCGTCATCCAGCCAGTCGGAGAGCAGGGTCAAATCGGCGTGCTCGAAGAACTCGGCCAGCGCCTGCTGGCTCTCTTCCAGATAGGAGGCCTCCAGGTGCTGCAATCGTGCCGTCGAGCGATCGTGGGTTTCCACCAACCCTCGAATCTCGTCTGCGATCGATTTGGCCTGCAGATATTCCTCCATCACGGGATCACGATCGGCCAACGCGGCGTGATATCGGGGAAGCACGTCGTCGCCGAAATCGTCCAGCCCGAGCTCTTCGCAGACCCGATCACCCGCGGCCCACAGCCGCCAATAGTCCCGATCCCACCAACGAACGCGGAACTCGGGTGTGTCGTACGCGGTGGACACCAATTCGAGGAAGGTGTCGAGCCCCTCGAAGCGCTGAACTTCCGCCTCGAACGGATCCAGCCGTTGCTTGATTCGCGCCAAGTCCCTGGTTAGCTCCCCCTCCGGCCCGATCAGGTCCTCGCGCCGCTGGTAGCGATCGTCCGCCAGCACGGTCTCGACAGCGCGCTCCAGCACGTGACGCTCGTGCGCCATGGCAGCGATGGGATCACGCCGGCTGAACCCCTTGAAGCCGGTAAGCCTTTCGAGGTCCGCGATCGCCTCCGGCGACAAGACGGGGAAGTAGGCCGCGCCGAGTGCCTGGCGGGCGTCGGCCATATGGTTCTCGACCCGAGTGATTGCCTGCGCGACCCGCCCGTCTAGCGTCCGATACGAAGCGCGCAACTTTCCGGCCGTCTCCAGGGTGTGGTTGTAGTGCTCGACCGCCTGGCTGCCGGTGTAGTAGTCCGCCATCCGATTTCCTGTGCGCGTGGGAGGAATTCAGCCGACCGCACTGTAGCGACCGCACTGTATAGGAATTGTCGGAAGGCAGGTAGATCGTTCGTCAGGGGTGATTCACGGACCATCAAACGCTTCGGCCTGCTGCAGCGTTGCTCCAGGGGGAGGGCACGCACCCGTCTCCCTACATACCATCGCCACCAAGGAGCGCAACATGGCACGCAATCGACGAATTCTGGCGGGCGCGGCGCTGATCCTAAGCAGCGCCGCCCTCGTAACCCTGGCGGGACATCGACCCGCCGAGGCGCAGCGCCAGCGCCCGACCAAACTGCTGGTCGGCGACAAAGCCGTGCTCTACCAGAGCATCGACGAGTTTGAGCGGGAGATCGAGATGGCGGACATGATCGCGGATCGCCCGTTGGTTCTCGTGACCGGTTCGGCGACCTGACCGCCTTCGCACAATAACTTCCAAGGTTTGGAAGAAACGTATCGGACCTTCAGCGACCGCATCAACTTCATCTGGGTTTACGGCAAAGAGGCGCACCCCGGCACGGAGTGCTGGGATCATCCGGTGACCGTCACCAAGACGATGCCGGAGCGTGCACAGCGTGGGCGTTGGATGAAATACGATCCCGAACCGGATCTCGTGATCCCGATGATGATCGACTTCATCGAGCATGATACGCACAGTGACGAGGCCATCCGGAGCACGTATGGCGGCGGTCGGCCCAACGCCGGCTACCTGATCGACTGCGACGGCACCGTGCTCGAACAGCACGACTGGGCCTGGTCGTCCGATGGCACCGCGCCGGGACGCCGGCGGGGCGAGCTGCTCGACTTCGGCGACCTTGCCGCGTCCCTGGAACGCTACTTGGACGATCCACCGGCCTGCTATCACAACGAGCGGCCGTACCTCCCGCCGCCAACGACGTCGCCACCCACCGCCACCGCCGACGCGACCACGGTGCCGACGAGCGCGCCGACCACGGCGCCTACCACCGCGCCGCCCGTCGAAGCGACGCCGACGCGTCCGGCGAGCACGGTAGCACCCCCGCGACACGTCCTGCTGCTGCCGTTGCTTTACCGCGGAGACTGAGCGAGCGCGGCCAGGCAGGTCGCGTTCCCAAGCGATACGAAAGAGCGAGCCCAGGCCAAGCAAGCCTGGGTTCGCCCCGTTGCACGCGGCCGTCTTGCCCCACCTCCGTTGCGAGCATGTCGCAGAAGTCCACGTCCACTTCGACGTCCGCGTCCGCGATGCGGGCTCGGGCTCGGGCTCGGGCACCGGAGCATCGTGGATGCCAGGCGTGCCCCGCGGTCCCTTGACTCGCGACCGCGATAGCGGTGCGTGCACGACCGAATCGGGCGAAAAGCCTTACTACGGCTCCCTACACACCGGCACGCCTGCCGCGTCCGGCGTGAGTCCCAGGAAGGGCAGCGGGTCGTAGGTGTGCTCGATCTGCGTCTCGTCCAGGAAGCCGGGCACCCCGTCCGCCGCAGTCTGCGTCGAGCGCACGATCGAAAAGTGCAGGTGCAGCCCCGTCGGTGCGCCGGGGTCGCCCGACCAGCGACCCTGGTAGCCGAGGAGCGTGCCGGCGGCTATCGGCTGCTCATAGGTGCCGGGCGGAAAGTCCGGCTCGATGTAGACCGTCTCGCCGTCCACGGAAGCCATGTGGGTGTAGTAGGTCCAGATCGTGTCACCCGTGTCCACCAGCCCGAGTTCCGAGGGGAAATCGGGGTGCCGAATGATCACGGTGCTCTTCCAATCCGCCTCGCGCGTCAGGAAGCCATCGTACGCGGCGACGATTGGGGTCACGCCGAGGAGGCCGTCGGGGCTGAAGATGTCGAGTCCGGAGTGAAGGGGACCGGGCCGGACCCTGTCGCCCCGCCCGTAGCCGACCATGCCGGAGGTCGGCAGCAGCATCGGCGCTTCGCCGCAGCGGGTGCCGGCATCGAGCCGCCACGCGAGGTACGCGGCCGGGTCGTCGATCCAGCTGCGCAAACGCGCGACCGCCGCCGGGTCGCGGCCGGGGCCGATGCCGATCGGCGGCGCGTCGACGGCGCCGAAGCGGACGGCGGCCAGCAGGAGCACGACGACGGCCGCCAGCGCGAGGGCCGTGCGCGCGAGCGCGGGGCGCACGAGGGTGGGGCGGCGGGGCGCATCACGTCGGATCACGGTGCGCCATGCTCCGCCAGCCACTCTTTGGGCTCGGCGACCAAGATCGGCCAGTCAGGGCGTGCACGCAGCGGCTCGAGGCGCGGCGAATGCTCAACCCACGTCTCGCGGAGGGTCTTCGAGTAGCCTGTACGTTTGCCCGCCGTGATCAGCGCCTCCGCCACGCGGCGCATGGCCCGCTCCTGCTTGTCGGCGAGCACGGTCAATTCGGCGAGGCGCATCTGGTAATGATGCTGGTTGCCCGGATGGTGGTTCAGCGCCTCCAGCTCGGTCAGCGCTTCCTCCGGCTGACCCTGCTCTGCCCGCGCCTCAAGCAAGCCCACGCGCGCGAGGTAGTCGAACGCCGCCGTGGGGATTTTCGGTACGCCGCGCTCGCACAGGTACACGATACGGGCGTCCAGGTGCGCGACCTCCGCCCAGTCACCGTCCGCACGGGCAATCGCTTCGAGGTGCGCAAGCAATGGTGGAAAGTCCCACAGCGCAGACGCGCGATCGCCGACCATCGACCGTGCTTCTGCGTAGCGACCCGACTGCCGCGCAAGCGCGACCTCGCGCCAATTGCTGTTCCACCACGTCGTGGCCGCAAGCCAAGCCTTCGCGTCCGACGCCCAGCTCGCGTCCCGCCAGGCAGCACGACGCGGACGCAGATGCACGCCGGCTTCGTGGCCGCAGCCCGCGGCGCCGAGCGCGCGTGCCAGATCCAAGGCCCGCTTCTCATCGGAAGGTTGCGCGGCGAACTCCGCCCGCAGCGCGGGGATCGGCTCCGGGACCGCCACCGGCAGACGCCCCACCTAGACGAGGACGCCTTGATCGCGCATCCGTTTGGCGTAGAGGTAGGCGCCAGGCGAAGTTGCGCAGTTCAGCGCGCTGAACACGAGGGCAACCATGCCAATGACCACCACAGCGTCGGACAACCCGCCGTGGGAAGTCGCTGTGATGATCATGGCGATCAACGAGACGAGCAGCACGGGCACCGCGATCGCCTTGCGCATCAATAGGAGCACCGCACCCATCACGCCGCCCCAGACGGCGGCGGACCGGGTGGCAACGGACCCTCGTGGGAAATCCGTAGAATGGCGGCCAGGTGTGTCGATTCCTGTCGTTTTTCCATCCGCCATGGTCGCTCCTCCTCGCTAATGTTCTCGACCCGGGCGCCCGGACGCAGCGCTCCGAGCCGGCGCGATCGTGTCCGCAATCGGATGCTGCGTCAACCGCGTCCGGCGGGCGAGCGAGCTGCGCACACCGATTGCTCGTGTTGCCTTCCTCGCGCTAGGCGATATGCTGGCAGTGCCTGCCGACGTGGCCATCGGCTTCGACATCGTTCCGACACGGGCAAGCCGGAGCAACGCCATGCACCTGAAATTCTGGGGAACCCGCGGCTCTATCCCGCAACCGGGAGCGTCGACGCTGCGCTATGGGGGCAATACCTCCTGCGTGACGCTGCGATCCGCGGCCGGCACCCTGCTGGTGCTGGACTGCGGCACCGGCGCGCACGGCTTGGGCCGCGAGCTGGCCGCCACCGGCACGGACGCGCTGCGGGGGCACATGCTCTTCACCCACACGCATTGGGATCACGTGCAGGGCTTCCCCTTCTTCCAGCCCCTCTATCTGCCCGACGCGCGGTGGGACATCTACGGGCCGCGGGGCCTGGGCGAATCGCTCAAGGACACGCTGACCGGCCAGCTGCGCGAGCCCTACTTCCCGATATCGCTCACGGGAATCGGCGCCGACCGTAGCTATCACGAGCTGGTCGAGGGCACCTTCGAGATCGACGACATTCGGGTCACGACCCGTTTCCTCAACCATCCCGCGCTGACGGTGGGCTATCGCTTCGAGGTGGACGGCGTCACGGTGGTCTACGCCACCGACCACGAGCCCCACGAACGGCAGTACGCCGACGGCATCCGCGGTCGCCTGACGGGTGAGGATCTCGCGCATGCCAAGTTCGTCGAAGACGTCGATCTGCTGATCCACGACGCGCAGTACACCGCGGAGGAATATCCGCAGAGGATGGGCTGGGGACACAGCACGATGGAGTATGGGGTTGACCTTGCGCTGCGAGCCAAGGTTCGGCGGTTGGCCCTCTTCCATCACGACCCGTGGCGAACCGATGCTGAGCTCGAAGGCCTAGAGCAGGAGGCCCGACGGCGCGCCGCGGCAGGTGGATCGACGTTAGATGTTTTCGCCGCCGCGGAGGGGCGCACGATAGAGCTCGCCCGCCTCGATCCCGTGCCGCATCGCGAATCCGCCGCGGCGACCGAACTCGCCCTGCGCTCCGCGATCATCCAGCACCAAGTGCTCGTGGTCTCGCCCGACCCCGACACGGCGCGGACGTTGGGCGACGCGGTGCTCGCCAACGGCTTTAACCTGCTCACCGCGGACGATCCAGAGAGCGCAATGCGGGTCGTAGAATTCCACCAACCAGCGATGGTCTTGTTGGACAACGATTTGCAGGAGTCCGCCGCCTTCGAACTGTGCCGCCGCCTCCGCGGCGCGGAGGGCGGGTCGGCCGCGGATCGCGCAATCCTGCTCGCCTTGGCGGGCGGTGACACAGAGGGTCGCACGGCCGCTACGAAGGCCGGCGCGACGGACGTGATGGAGAAGCCATTCACCGCGGCCTACGCGCGCGCTCGGATTGCCGCCGGCGTACTACGCACGGGCGGGAGATGGGCGGCCGCGGCGATTCCCAGCAACGAGCAAGCCCGCTTGCAGGCCCTAGTCGACCTCGACGTGCTCGACTCGGAGTCGGATGCACGTTTCGACCGCCTCACACAGCTCGCACAACGGCTCCTCCAAGTGCCCGTCTCGGCCTTGACGCTCATCGACCGAGACCGACAGCACTTCAAGTCGGTGTGCGGTCTGGATGCCGCGGACACCCCACGCGACGTCGCGTTCTGCGCCCACGCCATCCTCGACAACCGTCCGCTGGTGGTGCCCGACACCTTGCTCGACGACCGTTTCGCGGACAACCCGCTCGTGGCCGCACCGCCCGGAATCCGCTTCTACGCCGGCGTGCCGCTGTCCGCCGCTACCGGTGAAGCGGTCGGCAGCTTCTGCGTGATCGACTACCGCCCGCGCGTGCTCAGCCCGGACGACCTGAAGCTGCTCCAGGACTTGGCGGCCATGGCGCAAGAGGAGTTGCTACGCGGCACGAATCCCGCGTAGTCGGTGCGGATGTAACTCGGGTGCCGCTTGTTGCTTGACGCGCCCTTAGCGCAAGCGGGCGCGCACCGCGACGCTCAGCTGTTCCACGGCGATCACGACGATCAGCACCACGATCGTCAGCGTGGCCACCTTCGCGTATTGGAAGCCGCGCGCGTACAGCTGGATGTAGAAGCCGATACCGCCCGCGCCAACGAGGCCGAGCACGAGCGAGTCGCGGAAGTTCAGCTCGAAGCGGAAGAGCGTATCGCGCGCCAGGTCCGGCGCGACCTGCGGCAGGATGCCGAAGCGAATGCGCTGCCACCACGAGGCGCCTGCGCTGTCGAGCGCTTCGAGGGGGCCGCGGCGAGCGCCCTCCATGGCCTCCGCGTAGAACTTGCCCAGCATGCCCGTGGAGTGGAACGCGATCGCCAGAACGCCGGGGAAGGGGCCCAGGCCGACGATCGTGACGAACATCAGGGCCAGCAGGATCAGCGGAATGCCGCGCAGCGCGCCGAGCAGCCACTTCACGGGCTGGTGCACCCAGACCGGCGTGAGGTTGGTCGCGGCCAAGATCCCGAGCAGCACGGATGCAGCGATGCTCAACAGCGTGCCGGCGACCGCGATCTGCAGCGTCTCGACCGTCGCGCCGAAGACGGTCGTGGCGGCGTCGATGTCCGGGGGGAACAGCCGGCCGAGGAATGCACCCAGCCGTGGTAGACCCGTCTGCAGCTTGTCGAGCTGCACGTCGGCGCCGCGCAGCGCCCATGCTGCAAGCACGACCAGGAGCACGACACCGGAGGCGCGCGCCACGCTCTCTTGGAGCGTCGGGCGTGGATATGCCAATCCCAGCTCGCGTCGATCAGCCATCCACCATTTCCTTCACGGCGGACTCACCGGCCTTTGTGGCGCTTGAATCGGGTCGATAGATGCGGCGTACCGCGGCTTCGTCGAGCGCGCCCGAAGGACCATCGTGCACGATGGCTCCCGAGCGCAGGCCGATCACCCGGTCCGCGTAGCGCGCGGCCAAGGCGGGCTGGTGCAGGCTCATCACGAGGGTCGCGCCGTGGGCGCGGCTCAAGGTGGCCAGCAGCGCCAGGGTCTCCTCGGCGAGCACGGGATCGAGGTTGCTCACCGGCTCGTCGGCCAGCAGGACCTCGGCCTCTTGCGCCAAGACGCGCGCTATGCCCACGCGCTGCTGCTGACCGCCGCTCAACGTGTCGACGCGCTGCGCCGCCTGGTCGCGTAGGTCGACCTCGAGGATGGCGCGCATCGCGGCGAACTTATCGGCGCGCGGAAAGATCCCGAGCAGGCTGGGCAGCGCGCGCACACGCCCGAGCCGGCCCCATAGGACGTTCTGAAACACCGTCGCGCGCTCGACCAGCGCGAAGTCCTGGAAGACGAAGCCCACGCGTAGGCGCTCTTCCTGCGGCCAGGTCTCGCGCGGCCGCTTGGGGTCGATGACGCGGCCGAGGATGGCCATATGGCCGTGTTCCGGCAGCACGTAGCCGTTGAGCACGCGCAGCAGCGTCGTCTTGCCGGAGCCGCTCGGCCCGATCAACGCGACGCGCTCGCCGGCGCGGATCGTCAGGTGGTCGAGATCGAGCACCCAAGGCCGCTCTGGGCCGTAGCGAACCTGCAGACCGTCGAGCACGACGGCCGGCGCTGCGCTCACCCGTCGATGAGCCCGTACGCGCGCGCGGTCTCCTCAACGCCCTCGTAATCGGCGTGCGTGGCCTCGACGAAGCCGTCGGGGCCATAGACGTACTTGAGCAGGTACTGCCGGTCCGGCTCGTTGAGCTGGAGCATTGCCGCGGTGAAGGCGGCCACGAGATCGTCGTCCAACCCCGCCCGGACGATCACCGCGTGCGACGGGATCGGCTCGGATTCCGCGATCCACTTGATCTCGTCGAGGCGGCCGGCCGGGATGAGCAGGTCGGCGAACTGGCTGGCGCCTGCGGCGTCCACGTAGCCGTTGAGCACGGCTTCGATCGACTGCTGGTAGCCGCCCGCGAAGTAGACGGTCTCGAAGAAGTCTTGCGGATCTTCGCCGCGCGTCATCAGCCCGGCGGTCACGAGGCTGTCCAACGGATAGAGGTACCCGGACTCCGAGATGGGATCGGCGAAAGCGACGCTCTTGCCGCGGAGGTCGGCGAGGGTGTCGATCCCGCTGTCGGAGCGCACGAAGATGCGGCTCGTGTACTCGGGCTTGCCCCGGTAGACCTCGGACAAGATGACCTGCGCGCCGACCTGATCGTGAGCCAAGACATAGGGCAACGCGCCCATGAAGGAGATGTCGGCCTCGTCGTTGCGAAGCGCTTCGACCGCCGCCGCGTGATCTTGCGTGACGTAGCCCTTCACCGGCCGCCCGAGCTGCTCTTCCAAGTAGGCGGTGATGGCCGATACGTCGCCGATCAGCTTCTCGGGGTTCTCTTGCGGGATGAACGCGAGCACGAGCGGATCGGCGTCGGGATCGAAGACGGGGAGGTTCGGGTCTGCGGCGGATGGATCGGCGTCGGCTGGATCGGCAGCGTCAGCGTCCGACGCGTTCTGTTGGCCGTCCGAGCCATCGCCGTACACGCCGCTCCCTTCCTCCCCACGCTCGTCGCCGGCAGATTCGCCCGGCGCGGCCGGCGAATCCGGATCCCCGCCCGCATCCGTGCAGGCGGCCGCGCCGAAGGCGAGGACCAATAGCAGCACGAAGCCGAGGAACTGCGCCCCGCCCGGCCTCGCGCGACGCGGGATCGCGCCGGCCGCGCGGACCCTCCTCCGGCTGTGGATCGACGTGCGCTGCAGGTTCATCGTGCTCTCCTCGTCCGCGACTAGCGGAAGCTCTCGCCGTAGGTCTCGGCGAGCTCTTGGTATCGTTCGTTCTGTTCCTCGGCGACCACCCATTCCTCCGCCTCGATCCGAGCACGGATGCCGTCGAGCGCATCGGCGATCTCAAAGACGCGCGGCAGGACGGTGGCATCCGTGGCACCGCTCGCGTCGAGACGCAGGTCCGGCGCGACGGTGTCGAGCAGCAGCAGCGCATGGAATTGATCGCGCTCCTCGATGAGCACATCCAGCGTGGTCAGGAAGGTGCTCAGCTCCGACCAATCCAGCGCGAAGCGTGTGTTCTCGTCGTCGAAGATCTCCCACGGCGTGTCCGCGGCGCCGATGGTCTCGAGGTACGCCGTGAGATCGGCGCGTTGGGCCTGGGTGAGCTCCAGCGCGAATTGCTCGTCGAACCAGGTCACCACGTCGGCCAGGGTGTCCAAGGATCCATCGTGGAAGTAGGGCGCCGTCTGCGCGACGTTGATCAGGGTCGGCGTGTCGAAGAAGCTATCGCGCGCAAGGGGGCTCGACCGTTCGGCCGAGCCGATGTCGTGCGGGAGCCGGTCCAGGAAGTTGGCGCTGGGGATATGGCAGGTGCTGCAGGCCCGATCGCCCATCCCCTCGAAGGGGGTGTTGAAGAGGACCTCGCCCCGCAGCGCCGCCTTCGGCGCGGCATCGTTCAGGCGGCCGTCGGGTTCCAGCATCGAGTTCTCCAACCAGTCGAACTCGAGCATGTAGGACACCAGCGCATCGAGCATGAAGGGTGTCGGCTCTTCGCCGCCGAACTCGTTGACGATCACGTTTCGTGTGAACTCGCGCAGGGACGCAAAGCGGCCGTCACGGCCGTACGGACCGGTGAAGCGCAGCCCGCGCAGAGACGGAATGTCAATCGGGTCGTCGCGGATGTCGTTGAATGCGGAGTTGAAGAACGCGCCGTCTACGTCGATCGAGCCGGGCTTATGGCTGACACCGGGAATGAACAGATCCCGGTTGATATCGCTGCGGTTGTGGCACTTCGAGCACGTGATACCGAGGCTCTTGCCGGGATCGCCAAAGATCTGGGGGGAGTCGAAGAGCATGTCCCCGTAAGCGATCAACGGCAGGTCGGCCTCGTGGATGCCACGGGACTCGAAGTTGAGCACGAGCAGCGGCAGCGGGTCCTGGTCGTTGAACTTGGTGCCCGGCGGCAGCCAGAACGGCGCTTCCGCTTCCAGATCGCGGGTGGGGCTGCGCTCGGGAAGGGGGGCAAGGAGACGACGTGTCTCGAATGCGGAGACCTCGTAGTTGGAGCGCAGATAGGTCTCGACCGTGCCCTTGGCCTGCGCGAACGGCTCGGGCCGAGCGTCGAGGCGGCCGATGCCCATGACGCCGCTATGCCCGACACTGTTGGACAGCGTGAGCCATGCACGACCGAGGTCCTGCGCGGCGCGCGGATCGACGGCGGCGATGAAGGGATCCTCGAAGGCGCGCGTGATCTGCCTTGCGCGCTGAACATCCGCGTTGGCAGCACCCGGGCGATCAAGCTTGGCTGTGGCCTCCGCGAGAAAGTGGCGTGCATAGCGCGACACGGCCGCGGTCGACGCGGCGTAGAGTGCTTGACGATCTTCGTCGCGAATCGCCGCGCGAATCGGCTCGGCGTCGACATCGGCTTCCTCGAGCATGTCGAGCGGCGAGAGCCCATCGTAGCCCTCGCCCTCCGCCGGCTGCGACCACTCGTCGTCGATGCGATCCCAGCGGATGGCCGGGCCGAGGTTGGCAAGAAAGAGCCCGCGCAGATAGGCCGCGGGCACCGGATGCCACGGGGTCTCCTTCACGATGTGCGCGCTGCCCGGACGCGGGGTCAGCAACGTGAGCACGAGAGCGAGCAGCACGGCAACACCAACCCGGGACGTGGCGCGCGCCGAGCGGCTACCGCTCTGAATGCGGAACCGTGGATGGATTGGAACCATGGGGACCACCTCGTTAGCGCACGGAGTCTTCGGCATGCTCGGCGGAGTGTACATGGTTTTAGGCTAGCCTACAACTTGAGTTGTGATTGGAACGAATTCAATTTAGCCTGCATTGGATTATTGCGCTTCGCTCGCTAGAATGGCCGTGGAGGGACCGTGAACCGAACCCCGGCGATGGAAGACTATCTGCGCGCGATTTACGATCTTTCGCGCGGTGACGACGCCGCCAGCACCACGGCGCTGGCG
>JAJCYU010000267.1 GCA_029262755.1 Anaerolineae bacterium | reverse complement strand
CCCGACGATGCATCACCATGCCGCAGCCCTCGTCGACATCAGCATCCTCCCTGCTCTCCGGCGTGCCTTCCACACAGCGCACGGACTCGAGCCCCGAGCCACCGGTGTACGCCCCGACGACCCAAACCTCGTCCGCCTCGCGCACGAACACGTCTCGCAGATCGAAGGCACGCGAGCCGTTGCACAAGGCGGCCGCCTCGGCGTCGATCGCCCAGGTGCCGTCCGTGTAGCGCACCACCGCGCAATCGTCGCCCACGGCCCACACCGTCGACTCCCCTTGCTCGTCCGTCAGGCCGTGCACTGCATTCAAGCGCGGCACATTCCGCGTCCACAACGGCTCCCGGCCGGGCGCGTGCACCGGCCGCCACGCCCCGTTCGGCGTCCAGGCCGGCAGGGTCGGGGTCTGCGTCGGCGTGAGCGTGGGCACGGTCGGAGTCGCGGAGGGCGTCAGGGTGGGCGTCTCACTGGATGCGACGGTCGTCGCGGTACCGGTCGCTTGCTGAGGTCGGACGTTGGCCGAGGCTGGTCGCGCGTCGGCCCGGACCGACCGTGCATCGTCGCGCTCGAGGTCGCCCCGGCCAATCGCCAAGCCGAGGGCGGCGACCGTCGCGACGGCGGCGAAGAGCGCGGTTCGCTTACTATGCGCCTGCCGCCACGCGACCGGCACGCCGGCGCGAGTATCGTTGCGATGATGTTCGATCGGTGGCATTCGGAGGAGTCTCCAGGACGGCGCTGACTGGTCGGATGGCGAGACGATCGTGGACCGCGGCGGTGCCGCTCGTTGCGACCGCTCGCCGTGCTCGCGCCGATCAAGACGAATGAGGCGCTGATGATGACACGGTGGGCTCCACCGCGAGCACCAGGAAGGCCGGATCGCGCCTCGATTCACGTGACGATTTATCGCCCGCGCTTCTACGGAAACCCGACCGACCTGCGACCTCGATC
Source organism: Anaerolineae bacterium (assembly GCA_029262755.1). Lineage (GTDB taxonomy): Bacteria > Chloroflexota > Anaerolineae > Epilineales > Epilineaceae > JAJCYU01. Next base: position 18,405 of record JAJCYU010000267.1, on the reverse strand, counting down.
GCGGATCCTGAACCTACGCCGCTCCGCGCCTACCGGACGCCGGTCGCGGCCCGCGATCCATCGTGCGCGGCATCGATCTCGAGCGCGTACGGGCCGGCACGACCGCGCGAGCACCTTGCTCCGTCCGGTGATGCAGCATCGAGGAGGGTCACCGATGAACGACCAAGAGAACGGCGAGAAGGACGTGGACGCAGCTTCGACGTTTCCGCGAGCAATAAGTCGCAGGGAGGTGCTCTCCGTGGCGTGGCTCGGCGCGGTGGTCGTGCTCGGCTCGCAGTCCGCGAACATCCTGGGGGCGCTCGGCCGGCCGCTCAACGGTGGCGGCCGCGACGCCATCGATGAGATCGTCGATCTGGGCGGCGCAGCGTCGCTACCGGGCCCCGGTGACCCGCCCTACATCGTGCCTGGAATGAGAATGGCATTCGTAGCCGGCGACGACGGTGCGCGGATGCTCCACCTCGTCTGCCCACGCCGGGGCGTCTTCCTGAATTGGAATGCGAGCAACAACATCTTCCTCTGTCCGGCCTGCGGCTCGCGGTTCGAGCGCGACGGCACCCTCTTGCAAGGCCCGGCCACGCGTTCGATGGACCGCCACACGCTGTTCGTCCGCGACGCCGAGGGCAAGCTCCTCGATCAGACGTCGCCGGACGGCGACGCGGTCGCGATCCCGCCCGGTACTTTCGTGAGCGTGGATCCGACGTCGTGCTTGCTGGGTGCGCCCGAGCCAGGTTCGCTGTCGGAACAGACGTCGGCCGAGCCCGTGCAGGGTGGGTGCACGGTGCGGCCCGAGTCGACTGGGCATCGAGCCGAGCGCAGGGTGCGCGCTTAGCCGACTGTGGCTGGTCTAGTGTACGGGTCGCAATCACGGCGCAATCTTGGCGCGAACCCCCGTGCGCTAACCGGCCAAGGTGCCTCAAGCTGTGGCTATGTCCTTGCGATCCGAAGATGCACCCCCGACCGAGCGAGCCGCACGCGCTACGCGCGCCACGGCGCGATCCGTTCCCATGCTCGACATCGGCCCCTACGCCGGGCGGAGCGTGGACTGGGTAGCGGTGGTGGACGCCCCCTACCTGCGCGACCTGATTGCCGAGGGCATCGGATCGGACGCGTTTCGTGCCGCCGCGGCCGCGGCGTTGGCACGTCGAGGGCGCCTGCCGGAGACCGAGCCCGCGCGCCCGGAAGGCGTGGTGAAGTTGTCGGACAACGAGCTAGAAGCAGACCCCGGTCCGCCGACCACGTGGGCGCACTGGTTCGCCGCGAGCAACGGGCGCGCTGCAGACGACGGGACCCGTGGATACCGTACCAAAGCGCTCCTGTCGCGCCCCTCGTCGTGGATCGTGCTCGTCGCGCTGCTCGCCATCTTCGCGCGATCCTGGGCTATGCGCCAAGAACCGGCCCCGCCACCGCTGGCAGCCTCGCCCGTTCGCAGCGCGCAGGCGACGTCCAACGACAGCGCCGCCGCTCATACAGGCACGGCACCCGTGGCGACCGCTGTTCGCGCCGCGCTAGCCCTTCGACCCGGGCGGGAAGCGCGGGAGAATGACGCCCCCTCCCAACCGGAGCCAGCCGGCGTCGAGACCCCCACGACGGATACGACCCCGCCCCCCTGCGGCGCTCGCATCCCCGGCGCGATTCCGGCAGCCTCCGCCGCGGACTTCCTCGACACGTTTCAGGCGGTCGAGTTCAAGGTCGTCGGCACGAAGGACACGGGCAAGGTCACGTTCCTCAACAGCCACGAGCCCTACCAGGGCCACTTCTACGTGGCGATCTTCCCCAGCGATTACGAGCTCTACCCGGCGCACCCGGCCCTGCACTTCCGCGATCGCTGCATCGTCGTGCAGGGCACCATCGAGCGCTTCCGCGGCGTGCCGCAGATCGTGTTGCGCGGGCCGGAGGACGTGCGTGTGGTGGATGAGCCGGTGGCGGTTGGGGGGAAATCTACGGACGGTCGGCGCTGAGGGGTTTGGCGATCCCACCGAAGACGAGCCCGGCGGACCCACCCGTTACCAGGTACGCGTCCGGCAGCTCGCGGACGAGCGCGACTCGCTGATACTCGATTACGTGGGCGCGGACTGGGCATGGACGGAGGATGGACCGGCCGAGCCGTAGTCCGGCGCAGTCGACATGGCGGATCCAGGCGCCGACCGACCGTTCTGCTCGCGCACGTCCACCGGGAACCGCGTTACCCCGACGCGCGTTACTAGCCCACGTTCGCGCAATACACCCGCTCACACCGCCCCCCAGAGCCGCAAGGGAGCGACCTTCATGGCCACCACCATCCAAGCCGTTACCCGTTACCGCCCGCGCCTGATCGCCTACCGCACGGTCGGCCTCGGCTTGCTCGGCGCACGCATGGCCAACGGCACGCTCGTGACCGCGCCCATCGTTCGGCTCGTATTGAGCGCGCTGCACGTCCAGATCGTGTATGCATTGCTCGAGGGATATGCGGTCAAGCTACCGGGTCTCGGCCGGATCGCCCTCGAGCTGCGCGCCGACGGCACGGTGCGGCCCGTCATGCGCTTCGACAAGACCTTCCGCAGCGCAATCGCCGACCTCAGCGACTACTCCGGCAAGATCCAGCAGCGCGAGAACATCGGGCTGACGGCCGCCGAGATGGTTGCCAAATGGAACGTCGCGCATCCGACGGATCCGGTGCAAGTTGGCGCGATGGAGCCTGCAATCGCAGGTGGAACGAGGTAGACAGCGGCGCGGTAGCGCCCGCAATCGCTCGCACTCAGCCCCTGACTAGTTCGAAGTCAGGGGCTGAGTACGTCAGGGTCAGGGACTGGGAAGGGGTGGATGTAGGGAGCAAGTGAGGTCGATGAAGCAAGGCAAGAGGCCCGTTGGTAGGAAGGAGGGTCGTCAACCAGCCTTTCCTCGGCGCCGTCGAAGCAGAGATCCAGCGTCAGAGCGCGAACGCACCGGTACCGACCCCGTAGCGGTTGCGCCGCCCCTCCCGTGCCGGAACGCAATACTCCACGTGCCGCGCCTCATTCCCCACCGCCGCGAAATGCCTCCGCTAGCGCCGCAATATCCGCCGGCCCCGTGCGACAGCAGCCTCCAATCAGCCGAGCGCCGGCCGAATGCCAGCTGCGCGCGAGATGCACGAACTCGTCACGCGCCGAGCCTTCACGCTCGGCGCCATCCCGCTCCGACCGCTCCTCGCGATCGTCGCCCGACGTGCTCATCCAAGCCCGCGCTACCGCGTCCCATTCCTCGCCCCGGTTGGGGTAGGCCACCAGCGGCAGGTCCGTCACGGCCGCGGCGCGTTCGAGCAGCGACCGTACGTGCGCCGGCGCCACGCAGTTGACGCCGAATGCGACAACGCGTCCTGACGCCCCTACGCGCCGCGCGATCGACTCGATCGGGGTCCCGTCGCGCAAACACGCACCGTCGCGGCACGTGACCGAGAGCCACGCCGCAGGCGCCGATTCCGGCAGCTCACCAAGCAGCTCGAGCAGTACCTCGATCTCCACGCGATTCGGCATGGTCTCGAGAGCGAGCAGGTCCGGCCCGGCCTCTACAAGAACTTCCAAGCGTCGCCGGTGAAATCTCGCGAGCACATCTCGATCGACCCCATAATCGCCACGATACTCCGAGCCGTCCGCGAGCGCGGCGCCGTAGGGCCCGACCGATGCCGCCACGAGCCGCGGCCGCCCGCCTTCACGCCCCGCACCGGCCGCCGCCTCACGCGCCAGCGTCACCGAGCGCCGCATCAGGTCCTCGGCCTCCGCCTGCCCGACGCCCACGCGTGCGAAGCCGTCGAAGCTCGCCTGGTAGCTGGCTGTAATCGCCAAATCGGCGCCCGCCGCGAAGTAGGCCGCATGGACGTCGCGCACCGATGCCGGCGCGTCGCGCAGCAAGCGCGCGGACCACAACGCGTCCGAAAGATCGTGCCCGCGCGCCTCGAGCTCGGTGGCTAGCCCACCGTCGAGCAAGAGCAGGCCGCCATTCGCCACAAAGGGCGCGAGGATCGGGGTAACACGGGGGGCGGACGTCATGCGGGCATGATAGCGCGCGGCGGGAAGGGCCAGGCTGGTGCGGGCAGAAGGTTCCGAGGATCCAGGACACGGGCACGACGTGCCTCATGCTCATCCATCCCGGTCCAAACTCGGTACCCATCCACCCCCCACACCGTAGGGTGAGCGTGGGAGAGATGGCGGCAAGACGGCACCATCGGCTCGGAACCCTCCCTATACTTCCGAGACTATGAACGCAACGTCTACGCACCCCATGAACTCGCAGCCGTCCTTGCGACCACGCCCGCGGCGCGCAAGCTCTTGTCGCGACACGATTCGCTGCCCTCGCATCGCAATTGAGTTCGACCCTGCCGCATGGAGCTGAAGCAGTCGCCGCCGCGCGGCGCGATCCTCCTGCCGGCCCTCGGCGCCGTCCTCCTGCTGGCGGGCGTGCTTTGGTTCGCGCTGCGCGTGCTCGATCCGTCGTCGGGCACGGGTCGGAGCGAAGATCCCGAGGCGACCGGCGTCTCGTCGTCCGATAGCGCGGGCGACCTGTCACCGGATGGAGCGACTGCATCTCTCGGATCCAACCCCGAATCCGGGATGGAGACCGGTGCCGGCGGCGACGCCCTCAGCGATCCTGGAACGACTGACTCGTCGCTTCGCTCGGCTCCCACGAGTACCGTGACCGGAACCTCGTCGTATCTCGCCTCCCCCGTCATCTCGGGCGACAACGGGTCGATCTCGTCCTCCGGCGGCAACCCGTTGCCACCCGGTTGGTCCTCATCCTCCGTCCTCACCCTGGACGATCGTGCCGCGCTGCGCGAGCTCGACGCGCTCGAGGAGGAGGCGCGCATCAGCGAGGCTGCGCGCGGCTACGCGTCCCTCGCCGCCGACAGCGCGCGCTCACCGGAGCTCCGCGCCCAGGCCGCGCAGTCCGCCGCGCGCATCGCGTGGGCGCGCGCGGACGTGAGCGCCACGCTGAGCGCGCTCGCGCTTGCGCCACCCGCGGAGAGCGCGCCGGAAGCGCACTACCTGCGCGCCGAAGCGCTCGCCGCGGCCGGACGATCCGACGAGGCCATCGCGGCCTACGAGGCCTACGCGGATGCCCGGCCGGCCATGGCGGATGTCGCGCTGCTGTCGGCGGGCGCGCTGCACGCCGCGGATGACCGATACACCGAAGCCGCCGCGGCCTATGAGCGCGCCTTCGCCGATGCCGCCTCGCCCTCCACGGCAGCCCTTGCCGCCGTGCGCGAGGGCAACGCCTGGCTGGACGCGCAGGACACGTCCGCCGCGTTGGATGCATACCGCCGCGCCGAATCGGTCGCGCCGTCCGAGTCCGAACGCGCGCAAGCCCTCGCCGGCCAGGTCGCGGCGCACCTGGCCGCCGACGACGAGACGGCGGCCTTGGCGGCGCGGCGCCGACTCGTCGTGGAGCTTCCGCGCAGCGACCCCGCCCGTGTGGCCCTGACACGCCTACTCGAATTGGGCGAAGATGTCGGCCCCGACACCCACGCAACGGTGCTGCGCATGCACGGTGAGTACAGCGCCGCGCTCGCCATCCTCGAACGCGCGCTCGCCGATGCCGCTAGCGCTGCCCCGCCTCCGGCAACCGCCAACGAGGACATCGGCACGCGCACGCTGGAGGCGATCGAGCTGGAACTCGAGCTCGGCCGCGCCGCCGCGGCACGCGCTCGCGCCGACACCTTCCTTGCATCCGGCCAGGACTCCCCCGTCGAGGCGGCGATCGCGTTCGCCCGCACCCGCGCCCTGCGCGCCGAAGGCCGCGGCGACGAGGAAATCGAGGCCCTCGCCGCGATCGCCACGACCTATCCATACGCGCCCGGCGGCTTCGCCTACGATGCCCTATGGCGGCGGGCCCTGCTCGTCGAACAGCGCGACGGCGACATCGCCGGCGGCGCCGCGTGGGCCGCGGTCTTTGATCTTGACCCCAGCGAGAGCCGCTCCGGCGACGCGGGCTTCCGCGCCGGCTGGCTCGCCTATGTCGGCGGACGACGCGACACGGCGATCACCCGGTGGGAAGACCTCGTCGCCCGATCCGAGGATGCGATCGCCGACGCGCGGGGTCACTACTGGCTCGGCCGCCTGGCCGCCGACGCCGGCGACGAGACGGCAGCCACGGCGCATTGGCGGTCGGCGGTCCCGGCCGACCCGAACGGCTGGTACGGCCTGCGCGCCGCCCAGCGTCTCAGCACCGCGCCCCCCGGCCCCGGCCCCGATGCACCCGCCACCGCCGACGATCCCGCGGCTACGATCGGCGCATGGCTCGCCACCATCCACCCGATCATCGGGCCCGGCGCAGTCACCGATGCGATCCCCCATATCCTCGCCCACCGCGACGTTCAGCGCGCGGAGGCCTACCTTGCCCTCGGCCGCCGACGCGACGCGTTGCGCGGCCTGCGCGGCACGGAGTCCGTCTCCGGGCAGGATGCGGGAACCCGCGCCGCGCGCAACGTCGCCCTCTCGCTGGTCGCACGCGAGCTCGGCCTCGACGACATCGCGCTGGGCCACGCGACCGCGGCGCTGCGCATGGCGCCGTTCGGCGCGCAAGCCGCCGCGCCGGTCGCGTTGTGGAGTTTGGCTTACCCGGATCCGTGGCCCGATCTGACCCGCGCCGCCGCCGGCTCGGCGGAGATCGAGACCGCGCTCCTGCTCGCGCTCCTCCGGCAGGAATCGCGCTTCGAGCCGACCGCGATCTCCTCCGCCGGCGCACGCGGCCTCGCCCAAGTGATGCCGGGCACGGGCGACGGCATCGCCTCCCAACTCCGTGCGTCACCCTACAGCACGGACGATCTCTACCGCCCCTCCGTCGCGCTGCGCTTCGGCGCCTACTACATCGGCCAACAGCTCCAGCGTTTCGACGGCCAACCCGGCCCGGCCCTCGCCGCCTACAACGGCGGCCCCGGCAACGCGGCCCGCTGGTGGCCCGAGTCCCTAGGCGACACCGACCGCCTCGTCGAAACGATCGACTTCCGCGAAACGCGCAGCTACCTGCGCCTCGTCTTGGTCAACTACGAGATCTACCGCGCGATCCAAGCCTCGGGGAGCTAGTAGTCCAACCAGCTGGAATCTACGGGTTCGGCAGCCACTGCGGCCCCATCCCGCGGCCCAACCCAGCGGCCCTCCGTAGTCGCCAATCGTGACGGTCAGCCCCGCCTACTATCGATGGCCGCGAGCGTAGCCGCAAACACCTCCTGCGCCTCCCGATGACACGCCGCGAGCGCGTCCGGATCACCGACGAAGGCCAGCCGGCGCACCCGCTCCGCTTCCCCCTGCGGCAGATCTTCATCGAGATAGCGCAGCCCGTAGTCGTGCCGCTCCGGCACATAACGCACGCGCAGCAATTCCACGAGCGGCCGCAAGCACAGCCCGTGATAAAAACTCAGCGCGTCCATATCGCGCCCGCGTCGCAGCTCCTTCTCCACCAGCGGCTGAAAGAGCGGAAACGTCGTGCGCATCGCCTCCACGCGCCGCGACACGATTTCCCTATGCGCCGCCCAATCCAGCGGCCGCGCCACGATCACCCCGTCCTTGTCAAAGGCCACCGCCGGCTCCCCGTGCCGCTCTCGCACCAGGAAACGCGCATCCGGCTCACCCTGCATGACCACCAGATCGACCATCCGAAACGGCCCCGCCGCGGCCACCCGATAAAAGGCCTGCGCATGCCCGTGCCAGGTCGGCTCCGGCAACCGATACGCCAGCTCCACCTCCCCCAACGCCGCCTCCACGGCCGCAAAGGCCTGCTCCACCGCGCCTTTCCGCACCACGGCCACCGCATCCAGATCCGACCACGCATCCGCCCGCCCAAACGCCACGGATCCCCCCTCCCAAACCCCCCGAGCCCATTCCTCTCCCTCCAAGGCCCCAACAACCAACCGCATCAACGATTCCCGATCCACACCCACCTCCACGCTCACGATCCCACCGATTAAGTACTCGCCCACCCACCCACGAGGCGGGCGGTGGAGCCCGGAGTATTTTCTCTCTGTAGGGCGCATTCCGCCACGAACCCATCCCTGCCCGGGCTCCCTAGAGAAAACACGGAGGGGTCTGCCGCCCGCCGGAGATCCCGCAATACAACAAAGCGCTCCCCCGTCACCACCCCCGTCGTTCACCTCCACGCACGTCCGCGCTACTCTACCCACACCGTCGGCGACGACCCCAATTCGCGAACTGTCCCCAGAGCGCAACGCCCGGAGCCCCGCTCATGCCTGACCCGATTTCGCCCGACCAAGCCATCCAAGACCTGCGCGCCACGATCCGTCGGCACAACTACCAGTATCACGTCCTCGATGACCCTTCCGTGACGGACGCAGAGTACGACGCGCTGGTCGCGGCCCTGCGCGCTCTCGAGGAAGAGCACCCAACGCTGGTCACCCCGGACTCGCCGACCCAACGCGTGGGCGCGCCCCCATCGGACGGCTTCTCCAAGGTCACCCACGACAGCCCGATGCTCTCCCTGGACAACGCCTTCGACGCCGACGGCGTTCGAGCCTGGGGCGAGCGCATCCACCGCCGCCTCGGCATGCCGGCTCCGTGGGTGCCCGTAGAGGATCCTGCTGACGACGATCTTCGCGACGACGATCGTCCCGCCGACGCCGCACCGGACGATGACGACGCTCCCAGCACCGACGTCGCTCCCGACACCGACGTCGCTCCTCCCATCGACGCCGATCGCGACGCGGACGCGAATCCCCCAGCCGACGCCGATCGCCCAACGGACGTCGATCACGCAACCACCGCCGACGCATCCACCCCCGACGAGCCCCCCGCCCGCGCCCCGGTCACCTACATCGCGGAGCCCAAGATCGACGGCCTGGCCGTGTCCCTTCTGTACGAGAACGGCCACCTTACGCGCGCCGCCACCCGCGGCAATGGCGTGGTCGGCGAGGACGTGACCCCGAACGTGCGGGCCCTGCGCTCGATCCCGCTCGTGCTGCCGGCCGACCCCGATGCGGTGCCGGAGGGAGTCACGGTGCCCGATCGGTTGGAGGTTCGCGGCGAGATCTACTTCCCGCTGGCCGCCTTCGAGCGCATGAACGCCGAGCGCGAGGCGAAGGACGAGCGGATTTACATTCACCCCCGAAACGCGGCCGCCGGCGGCCTGCGCCAGATCGACCCGGCCGTCACCGCCGGCCGGCCCCTGCGCCTCTTCGCGTACGCGGTGCCGGACCCCGCGGCCTTGGGACCGGCGGTGACCACGCAATCCGCCCTGCTCGGCGCGCTGCGCGCACTCGGCCTGCCCACGAACCCCGACAGCCGCGCGTTCGACGATCTGGATGCCATGATCGCCTACGCGGAGGATTGGATGAACCGGCGCGACGAGCTGGACTACCTGGCCGACGGCGTGGTCATCAAGGTCGACGAGCTCGCGATTCAAGACGAGCTCGGCGCCGTGACCAACCATCCGCGTTGGGCGGTTGCCTTCAAGGCGCCGGCGGAGGAGACCACGACCACGCTCGAGCGCATAGAAGTCCGGGTGGGCCGCACCGGGCGGCTCGTACCACACGCGACGCTCACGCCCGTTCAGATCCGGGGCGTGACGATCTCGCAGGCCACGCTACATAACGAGGACTACGTCGTCGAGCGCGACATCCGCATCGGCGACACGGTGCTCATCAAGCGCGCGGGCGATGTGATCCCGCAGGTGCTGAGCGTCCTCACCGAGCTACGCCCCCCCGACGCGAAGCGTTGGACGATGCCCACGACCTGCCCGGCATGCGGCGAGCCGGCCGAGCGCGCGGAGGGCGAGTCCGACACCTACTGCGTCAACGCCAGCTGCCCGGCGCAGCTCACGCGGCACCTCGAGCATTTCGTCGCCCGCGGGGCGTTGGACATCGACGGGCTGGGCATCAAGCTCGTCGATCTGTTCATCTCCGAGGGCCTGGTGAAGGACGTCGCCGACCTGTTCCGCCTCAAGCCCGAAGACCTCGAGGGGCGCGACGGCTTCGGCGAAAAGAAAATCGCCAACCTCATGACCGCCATCGACGCCGCGCGCGACCGCCCCATCGCCCGCCTGCTGGTGGGTCTCGGCATCCGCCACGTCGGCGGTACGGTCGCCCGCCTTCTCACCCGCCGTTTCCACACGATCGACCTCCTGGCCGCCGCCGACGAGGAGGCGCTGGCCGAGGTCGACGGCGTGGGCCCGGAGATCGCGGCCGCCGTCGTCGCCTGGTTCGAGGTGCCGCGCAACCAAGCGCTCATCGAGACGCTGCGCGAACTCGGCGTGCGCCTCGCCGACCCGGAGCCTCCGCCGCTCCCGGACGCCGGCGATCCCGACGCGGCCGCTCTGCCGCTTGCCGGCAAACGCCTCGTGCTGACCGGTACGCTGCCCACGCTCACCCGCACGGAAGCCGCGGCGCTGATCGAGCAGGCCGGCGGCACGGTTGTCGGCGGCGTCAGCGCGAAGACCGACTACCTCGTTGCGGGCGAAAAGGCCGGCTCCAAGCTGACCAAGGCCGAGAAGCTCGGCGTCGAGGTCGTCGACGAGGCGTGGCTGCGGGGGCTCGTGGGCGGTGGTTGAAAGCGGGGTAGTTCGCGCGAGAACGAGTACTTCGTCAAGCCTGCTTTTGCGGGCACGGCAGCCACTGCACTCGCACCAGCGGCCCGCTGCTCATCGGCAATAGCTCCACGATTCCCTCGTCTCATCTAACCACTGGCGCGGCGCATTGGCTCCCTCACTACCCGCATCGGCATGCTTGACGAAACACTAGGCTGGGTCAGTTTCGTTCGGTGCCGGGATCACGCGGGTCGCGACCTCGACCGTGAATCGTGCGTCCTCAATGGCGTGACCCGCAATCTTGGCGTCGTATTGCTCTGTCGGAATGAAGTCGATCTCGCCGTAGAACGAGAATTCTCGCTCTTTGCGAAGCCACGCCGAGATGTTGGAGAGTCGGGCCACGTGGCCACGTTCGGCTTCGGGCAAGCGCCCTTCATGTTCACGCAGGATATCGCCGACGTCATGCCAACGCGGTGGCTCTATGCCCACATGGCGGAGGATGCCCTTAAGGGAAAGCTCGACGATCTCCTGCGCTTCCCGCACAACGTCCGACCATGCCTCGGCGTCGCGTAACACGGGAAGGATGAGCAACCTCTTCGTGGCCTTGATGAGATAGCTCTGGGCCAGCGTGACGTTCGTCATAGCTCGAAGACGTCGCCGGCCTGATAGTCCGGCTTGAGGTCCCAATACCACGCACTTCCGCGCCAAACGCGGCGGGAGCCGAGCTCCGCGAGCCGCGTCCGGAGACGATCGAGCACCGCCGCGAAGAATCCGTCTCGATCAACCAACAATCTCGCGTCCTCGACCATGTCGAGAAACAGGGGACTTCCGCGTTTGCACTCTTCTTTGGTCTTGAATACCGGTGAAATCCGCGTGTGAACACCCACTACACGGGCCGCCGTCACGTCGGGCTCCATATTGGCTTCGACCGCAGAGAAGCCCTGGACCCGCGCCATCCTTCCGTTGGGAAGTGGGTCCACGACCAGTAGGACATCGATGTCGGAGTCGGGTCGCGGTGCGCCGCGTCCAACGGAGCCGAAAACAGCCACGGAAACCAGCGCATCCCCGTACACGGCTCGACATGCCCGTTGCAGGCTGTCAACTACGGTGTCGAAGGTGGTGGATATCGAAGGCGCTGCGAGGCGCACCGAGTGTTCCACGATTTCAGTCATCCGTTCCTTCCTCCCATGCGTTGGAGCCATGATAGCGCGCCACGCGGACAGCCACGGTCGCCTGCTTCTCGAGCATGCATCGCCCCTTTCTCCCTCGCGCAGCATGCCCAATTTAGGCAGCCGAACCGAAGACACGCCCAAACAAGCCGGGGCGCCCCCGAAGGGACGCCCCGATCGTGTTCGATAGCGCCGCGCGATCACGTCACGCGCAGCGCACGTTCACGTCGCCGCTAGCCGTCCTCGCCGCCTTCGTCGCTCTCGCCGTCCTCGTCGCCTTCATCCGCGGCTGCGGGTTCCGGCGTGGAGGTCGGGAGGGGCGTTTCGGTCGGGATCGCGGTGCCGAGGGCGCGCCAGTATTGGTTCTGGAGCGTCTCGTTGAAGTCTTCGTATTCCATGAAGCCGGGGACGGCTTCGGTGTAGTCCTCGGGACCGGTGATCAGCAGGTAGGGCGTGACGTTTACGCCCTGATCGAGCGCCTGCTGCGCCAGCGCGCCGATGATCGGGCGGTAGCGCTCCGACTCCACGCACTCTGTGAGCGCGTCGACGTCGAGACCGATGCCTTCGCCGACGGCGATCATGGCCACCGCCGCGCCTTCCGCGTCCTCGATGTCGAGGTCGCTGAGCTCGGAGAAAGACTCGAAGATCGCGTCGTGCATGTCCCAGTAGCGGTCCTGCTCGCTGGCGCAATGCGCCGCCTCGGCGCCCAGCAGGGCCGGGTAGCCGTGGCTGGAGAGGGGCAGGTCGATGTAGGTGAGCGCGGCTTTGCCGCTGTCGAACCAATCTGCTTCGGCCTCACGGGCCGTTTCGAGCGCGAACGCTCGGCAGTAGGGTCAGAGGTAGTCCGAGAACTCGTAGATCATCACCGGCGCATCGGGATCACCCTTGATCGGCGGCGTGAAGGACTGCGCCAAGGCAACGATCGTCGGGTCGGGCGTCGGCTCGTCCACGGCCTCCGCGTCACCGTCCGCGGCGCCGGCATCCGCCGCGGCGTCATCCGCTTCCGTGCCGGCATCGGCCGCGTCGTCCGCGCCATCCGCGCCGTCGTCGCCGGCATCCGCTTGCTCGGAAATCGGATCATCCTGTGCCGCCGGATCGTCGTTGCTGCGGCAGGCCAGAGCGGCCGGCGCCAACAGCAGCGCGCATAGGGCGGCCGCCATCCATCGGGTCATGTTCGCCTCCTACGTGGCATGGGTCATAAAACCGAAGCCGCCACGATCGGGCGACGACCACTCTAGTATAGCGCCAGCCTGCATGAGTCTCCGACAGTCCCGAGTCGGAGCCACGGGCCTCCCAGTTTTCACTGACGCACATCGGGCCGGAGTTGCGCTGAAACGGCTATCGCTGTTCGATGTCGATTTCAGGCGGCCAAGCGGCGTCGAGCAGCTTGGCTACAAAGTTGTCCCGGAAACCCTCGAGTTGTTCAGAGGACACCGGGCGTAGCAGCAACAGTTCATCGACCGTAGTCGGTACATCCCGCGCCACCCATGCAAGCGTTGTCGGATCCATCCCGCCATCCTTCCGACGCGCCGCCGGCAGATACGAGATCACATCGACACCATGCTCCGCAAGGAAGTAGAGATCAACAAGATCCTTGACGTCGCCCCGTCCGAGCAATGCCCCGAGCTTGTTCGCGACAAGATCGTCGAGAGCGTCGTAGCGTATCCCTCCGGCGGTTGGCTTGTCCGGGAGATCAACCTCTTGCGGTACCGGCTCATGAACGACATCGACTAGCGTCTGCTCCTCCCCTCGCGAGACGCTGAATCGCCTGATGCCGGGGCCAGTCTGGAGTTCGGTTAGGATCCAACCAGACTCTGAAACGAGCGATCGTAGGAGGCGAGCGATCTGTTCGACATTATCTAGATCCGGCGTGAACAGATCGAGATCGAGAGACCGTCGATGTCCGAGATAGAATCCGCCAAGCGCCGCGCCACCGCTGAGGTAGAACGACGGCTGACCACCCAGTGCCTCAAGCACGTGCAATTGAAGCGGAGAGAGGGCGCTATGAGACGTAGCCACGAGCTCTCCAGGACTCAAACACCCACGTCCAGAATTCTCGGCGACGCCCGAGGCGGGTGACCACGTCATCCCATGCGGCGGTCACGTCATGGGGCGATACGAATGCCCACACATCACGCGGCCTCGCTTCACGGAGTAGGAGGGCCAACATGGTGCCGTACGACGGATGATCGGGATCGGACAGAATGGCGCGGAGTTCCTCCTCGGATACGTCGCGATCCCAGAGAAAATAAGGGATCCGGCGACCGTCGGGAAGTGTCCGTGACAGAGGCAGGTCGTGCATATACTCGATTATAGGCGGAACGTAGCATGTGAACGGAAGCATGGGAGAAAGCTGTGCCCAAAAGCCCGGTCGGTCATGTCGCCGTAGGCATTCATCCTTTCGGCGACGACGAGACGCTTCCCCGTGTCTCGACCCGCGCCAGCCTGCATGAGCGTAGGGTGAACGTCATCCAAACGGGCCTGCCGTCATGCTATACTGGCTGCGATTCCCGTCACTTGCGCGAGCGATACCACGGTCTCGCGATACCTCATGACGCGGGCCACGCTGGACCGCAATGGAGATGGCACGATGAGCGAACAGCAAGATCTTGAGCCGATGGACAACACGCAGCACGATGCGCAGACGGACGACGAGCGCGTCATCACGATCGGCTGGCAGTCGCTGATCATGCCGATCCTCGCCGTAGCCGTCGTGGGTGGCGGCTGGTTCCTCGGTCGCTGGATCGGCGGTCAGAACGTCGAAGCGACGCCGGTCACGAGCAACGCTCCGGCGCCGCAGGTGGTCAACGCGGCGGGCGGCGCCCCGGTCGAGATCAGCCTCTCGGACCCCAGCTCCTCGATTCAGATCGTGCCGGAGCCCGCGGGCCTCGACACGCTGCCCGACGATCAGGTGATCGCGCTGCCCGAGCGCTTCCACCCGATGGTGGGCAAGCAGGCACCGGACTTTACGATGACGCAGTTGGACACCGGCGAAGAGGTCAGCATCAGCGACTATCTGGGCCGGCCGATCCTGATCAACTACTGGGCCACCTGGTGCCCGCCCTGTCGGCGCGAGATGCCCTTCCTGCAGGCGATGCACGATAAGTACGCCGAGCAGGGCTTCGCCGTCTTGGCTGTCGACGCGGGCGAGAAGGTGCCGCCGAGCATGATGCTCGACACGATCAACCGCTACATCAACAGCGCCGGCCTGACCTTCCCCGTGCTCTACGGCGACAACACTTATGACGTACAGCGTGAGTGGACGGTCTTGGGCCTACCGGGCTCGTTCATGATCGACGCGCAGGGCATGGTCACCGCGTATCACTCGGGGATGTACCCGAACACGGCCACCCTCGAAGACCACATGATGCGCACGCTGCCCTCGCTGGCCGCGGCCGCGGGCGTGGACGTCGCGGGTTCCGACGAGGGCTGATCGCCTCCGCGTGATCGCGGGCTCGTCTCGCATCACGGGTTGTTGGAGCGCGAGAATCGGACAGAGCGCGCCACACGGAATGCGCACCCAAACGTAGATTACCAAGAAGCCCGGCCAATCGGCCGGGCTTCTTGGTATTGATGTTTTGTGTCGGATGCCGGCCGGAGTCGGATGCGGGTCTGAGTCGGCCGGACGTCCCGGTGGCGGACGCTTCAATCCTGGCGAGCCGCGTGACGCTCGCGCCCCGCCAGCCTGCGACTTGCTTGCTATCCCGCGCCCCGCTCGCTACCCCGCGTCCAGCGCCGCAATCACCGCGTCGGCGTAGGCCTGCGTGCCGGCCGTGCCGCCGAGATCGCCCGTGCGGACGTCGCCGGCGAGGGCAGCGTCGATGGCGGCCTCCATGCGCGTGGCGGCGTCGTCGTGGCCGAGGTAGCGCAGCATCAGGACGCCGGAGAGCATGAGCGCCGTCGGGTTGGCGACGCCCTGGCCCGCGATGTCGGGGGCGGTGCCGTGGACGGCCTCGAAGACGGCCGTGCTCTCGCCCAGGTTGCCCGAGGGGGCGAGGCCGAGGCCGCCGATCAGGCCGGCGGCGAGATCGCTCATGATGTCGCCGTAGAGGTTGCCCATGACCAGCACGTCGAAGCGTTCCGGGTGGAGCACGAGGCGCATGCACATGGCGTCGACGATGACCTCGTCATAGGCCATGTCGGGGAAACGCTCGGCGACGGCGCGCACGGAGCGCAGGAACAGGCCGTCCGAGATCTTCATGATGTTGGCTTTGTGCACGGCCGTGACGGAGCGGCGACCCTCGCGCGTCGCGAGCGCAAACGCGAACTCGCCGATGCGGCGCGAGGCCGCTTCCGTGACGATCTTGAGCGACTCGGCGACGCCTTCCACGACCATGTGCTCCAGGCCGGAGTACAGGCCTTCCGTGTTCTCCCGCACCACCACGAGGTTGACGTTCTCGAAGCGCGGGCTGAAGCCTTGGATGGCGCGGGTGCGGATGGGCCGCACGTTGGCGTAGAGGTCCAGCTCCTTGCGGATGCGGACGTTGACCGATCGGAAGCCCTGCCCGACCGGCGTGGTCAGCGGCCCCTTGAGGGCGACGCCGTTGCGCCGGATCGCTTCTAGCGTCGCGACGGGCAGCGGATCGCCCGTGGCTTCGAAGGCGCCGTGGCCCGCGGGCGCTTCTTCCCAGGACAAGCCGAGGTCAAGGGCGTCCAGGACGCGGACCGTGGCGCGCGTGATCTCGGGGCCAATGCCGTCGCCGGGGAGGAGCGTGATGGTCTGCGACACGCTAGCCCACGTCGTGGGACGACGTCGCCGTCGGCGGCGGCGTGCGGCGGCGTTGTAGGGCGGCCGCGGACAACTCGCGTGCGAGCAACTCTTCGATCATGTCACGCTCGTAGCGCTCGGAGATCGTGTCGCGCGGTCGCAGGAGCATGTAGATCATCACGCCGGCCATGGGCATCAGGGCCACGAGGGCCACGGCGGCCACGCGCGCAAAGCGATCTTTGGTGCGCGCGGACACATCGCGTGCGGTCCAAAATACGAGGCTGAGCAGGAATAGCAGCACGCTTCCAACACACAGCCCGCCCGCGAGGGGCAGGGCCGTGAGGAGCCAGTCGGGAACGGCGTTTAGGAGGTCGCTGGTCATAGCGTCGCTTTCGTCGAGCGGGCAGGATGCGGCGCGCCGGCGGAGCGGCGATTCTAGCGCGCGCCGCACGTTACCGCCAGCGCGCGTAGCTGGAAGTAGGGGTTTGTGAGGGCCCCGTTGCGCGGACTATAATCGTCATCCACCGGCCGGCGATCGCACAGGGCCGTTCGTTCGCGCCGCGCCTCCCTTGGTGTGCCCTCGCAGGAGCATCCGTCCATGGTCGAGGTCAAGGTTGAGAGCATCCGGGTCAGCCTGATCAACCAGCAACGTCTGGTGGTCCTGCGCGAGGTGGATAGCGAACGCTATCTGGCCATTTGGATTGGCGCCTTCGAGGCGGAGGCCATCACGATGGGCCTCCAGAACACCGACGTGCAGCGGCCGCTCACGCACGACCTGCTCCGCAACGCCATCGACAAGCTCGGCGCCACCATCGAGCGCGTCGTCGTCAGCAGCCTGCGCGAAGAGACCTTCTTCGCCACGATCGTCCTCGACGCGGATGGCAAGGCCGTCGAGATCGATGCTCGCTCCAGCGACGCCATCGCGCTTGCGGTACGCGTCGACGTGCCCATCATGATCGACGACGACGTCATGGAGCACGCGGGCCAGTTGCCCTCCGAAGGCGAGGAGATCGGCGACGAAGAAGACGAGGACGAAGACGAGAACGGCGGTGGTCGCGCCAAGCGACGCAAGCGGACCAAGGAAGCCGGAGCCGCTGCGGAAGAGTCATCCGATCTCTCGGTCTTCCGCGATTTCTTCGACAGCCTCGACCCCGGCGGCGCCGCGGGTGGCTCGGGCGAAGAGTCCAGCGACTAGCGCCCCCGTTCGTAGCACGACGTAGCGTCCAACCGCGCAAACCCACTCGCCCGCCGCTCTTCTCCGCCCATGAAGGCTTCGCTCGTGCACGCTCAGGACCGCATCGCCCCGAGCAACATCGACGCCGAGCAGGCCGTCCTCGGCGCTCTGCTCATCGACCCTTCCGCCGTGCCGCAGGTGGTGTCGCTGTTGGCGCCGGAAGACTTCTTCCGGCCCTCGCATGCCACGATCTACGGTGCCGTGCGCGATCTTTTCCAGCGCGGCGAGGCCATCGACAACGTCACGCTTACCGCGGAGCTCGATCGCAACAACAAGCTCGACGAAGTCGGCGGCGCGGCCTACCTCACCGAACTCATCGAGCGCACGCCGGTGGCGAGCTACGTCGAGAACTACGCCGGGCTCGTCGAGCGCACCGCCGTGCTGCGTCGCCTGATCGAGGCCTCGGGCCAGATCGCCCAGATCGCGTGGGACGATTCGGCCGACACGATCGACGAGACGATCGACTCGGTCGAGTCCACGCTCTTCAAGGCCCTCAAGGACCGCCGCCGCACCGACCTACGTTCGCTGCGCGACATCCTCGACGAGTACTTCGAGAAGATCGAGGAGATCCAGGCCAACCGCGAGGAGCGCCTGGGCACGCCCACCGGTTTCGCCGATCTGGACCGCCTGCTCGGCGGCCTCCAGCCGGCCGACTTGTGCGTAGTGGCCGGCCGTCCCGGTATGGGCAAGACCAGCTGGCTGCTGACCGTCGCGGCGCACCTGGCCGTCGAGCAGGGCATGAACGTCGTGGTCTTCAGCCTCGAGATGAGCTGCGAGCAGCTGGCCCAGCGCCTGCTGGCCACCTTCACCGGCAT